>DASTGH010000492.1:0-33497 GCA_035719345.1 Anaeromyxobacteraceae bacterium | reverse complement strand
GAGCTCGGCGGCGCGCGCGGTCGAGGTGGGGGGAGGGCTCGCTGCCAGGCACGCGCGGGTGGCGGTGGACCTCGTCAGCGTGGGAAGCCGGCGGCTGGCGATCGTCTTCGTGAGCGACACGACCGCCGAGGAGCACCTGCGGGAATCACAGAAGCTGGAGGCGATCGGGCAGCTCGCCGGCGGGATCGCCCATGACTTCAACAACGTGCTGACGGGGATCCTCGCCCACGCCGGCATCCTCGCCGACAGGGCCGCGCACGGCAGCGAGGTGCAACAGGTCGCCCGGACCATCACGACCGCCGCGAACCGGGCGGCAGCGCTGACGGGCCAGCTCCTGGGATTCGCGCGCCGCGGCAAGCTCCTCACCGCGCCGCTCGACGCCCACGCCGTGGTGCGCGAGGTGATCCGCCTCCTCGACCGCACCTTCGACAAGAACATCCGGATCGTCGAGCGGCTGACCGCGCCTCGCAGCGTGGTCCTGGGCGACCCGGGGCAGCTCCACCACGCCGTTCTCAACCTGGCGGTGAACGCGCGGGACGCCATGCCGCTGGGCGGCGAGCTCGCCATCGAGACGGCGGTCGTCGAGCTCGACGCGCGCTGGTGCGAGCAGCACCCCGGAGCGTCCCCGGGGGAGCACGTCGCCCTGACCGTCGGGGACACGGGTCACGGGATCCCGAAGGACATCCAGGGTCGCATCTTCGAGCCGTTCTTCACGACGAAGGAACCGGGTCGCGGCACGGGAATGGGTCTCGCCATGGTGTACGGCATCGCCCGGAACCACGGGGGCGTGGTCCACGTGGAGAGCGAGGAGGGGCGCGGCTCCCGGTTCACCATCTTCCTGCCGCTGTCGCGGGCCGAGGTCGCTGCGGTGGAGGCGGCGTCGCCCAGGGCCGTGGAGGGCTCGGGGCTGGTGGTCGTCGTCGACGACGACGACGTGCCGCGCGGCGCGGTCGCGCTGATGCTGCGCAACGTCGGATACGACGTCGTCGCGCTGGCGAGCGGCGAGGAGGCCGTGCAGTGGTACCGGGCCCGGACCCGGCCGGTGACGGCCGTGGTGGTGGACCTGGTCATGCCCGGCATGGACGGAGGCGAATGCTACCGGGGCATCCGCGAGATCGATCCGGAGGTGCCGGTCGTCCTCGTCTCGGGGTACGGTCGCGACGGCCGCGCGCAGGAGCTGCTCGACGAGGGCGTCCACGCCTTCCTGCAGAAGCCGTTCGGGGCCCCGGAGCTCGTGGAGGCGATCGCCCGGGCCGCCTCCGCTCCGGCGCGCTCGCAGGACGCGCTCCCCGCTTCCGAGACCATCCTGCTGGTCGAGGACGAGGACGACGTGCGGCCGGCGATGGAGCACATCCTCAGGTCGCGCGGCTACCGCGTCCTCGCCGCTCACCACGGGCGCGAGGCGCTCGAGCTCGCGGGCGAGTCGGAGATCGACCTGCTCCTGACCGACATCGCCATGCCGGAGATGGGAGGGCCGGAGCTCGCCCACCGCCTGGCCCGCCCCGGCCTCGCCGTCCTGTACATGTCGGGGCTCGAGCTGCACCGTGCGCGCCGCGACGGCGTGGCGAGCGAGGAGGCCGGGTTCCTGCAGAAGCCGTTCACGCCGGATCTGCTCGCCCGCGCGGTGCGCGATGCGCTCGACAGGCGAGGCGGGAGCTCGCGCCGGCTGCAGGCCCCGCGTCCGGAGGCCTGAGGGCCTCCCTCAGGCGCCCGGCGCGCGGGGGAGCTCGTCGGCGACGTGGACGTCGGTGAACCCGAGCTGGACGAGCAGCGCACGCACCGCCCGCTCCGCGGACGCCCGGGCCCGGGCGCGCAGCGCCGCGTCCGCGCTCACCTCTCGCTCGAACGCGTCCTTGGCGAGCTCGAAGAGCCGGGCCGTCTGCGCCGAATCCAGCGTCGAGCCGATCACCTCGGTCTCGCCGGGCCGCAGCTCGATGGAGACGCGGACCGGTGGCAGCGCCACCCATGCCGTCCGTCCCCGCACCTCGAGGCGCGACGCGTCCATCCGCCCCAGATCGACGGCGAGATGCGCGTCCGCGAAGACGATGGCCTTACCGTGAGGCGCATGGAACGTGTATCGCAGCCAGCCCGCGAGGTCGCCCCACGCCGTCCCGGACGGCTCCGGGTCGGGGGCGAAGCTCACCTTCTTGTAGAGGCGGACGTCGAGCACCTCGAGCCGGACCACCTCGCGGATGCGCTCCACGATCGCGGGCGGGTCGGGCACGGACCCGGGCCGCGGCACCAGGCGCAGCGCGAGGCCGAGGCCTGCGCCCGCGGCGAGACCCACGACGGCGAGCGACGCGAGCGTGCGGCGGGGCGGTGGGGCGCGCATGATCGAGCGGGGCGGTGGCCCGCCGGCGCATTGTATGTCGAAGCGCAGCGGCCCCGCGAGCCGCGCCACCCGAGGCCGGCGCGTCAGTCGATCTGCACCGTGGCGACGACGCCGGCGTGGTCGCTCGGCCATCGCCCGCCGGGGCTGCGGTCGGAGGGCGTCTCGCCGACCACATCGGCCGACACGGCGTGGAGCGGGCCGCGCGTGAGCACGAGGTCGATGCGGTCCGAGAGCTCCCCGGATGGCGTCGGCGCGAGCGTCAGGTCTCCGGGGAAGCAGCAGGTGAAGCCCGGGTCGACGCCGCGCGTCGCCGTCCACGCGTCGGTGAAGCCGGCCTGCGTGGCGGCGAGGTGCCCCTCCGTCCCCGGCGACGAGTTGAGGTCCCCGACGAGGAGGACGCGGCCGGTCTCTCCCGCGAGCGCCTGCATGAGCTCGCTCGCCTGCGCGGTGCGGACCGCGCCGCTCGTCGACTCGAGGTGCGTGTTCACGAAGGTGATCGTCTGGCCGCCGGCCGCGACCTCCACGCGCGTGAACCCGCGCTTCACCGAGAGCGGACGCCCCACCACCGACACCGGCAGGAGCGTCTGGTACACCTGCGATTGCGGCTGCGAGACGGAGACGCCGTCGCGCGCCAGGATGACGCCGCGATCGGTGAAGCGGACGTCGCTGCCGTCCAGGATGGGCGCCTCGATGTCGGTGAGCTCCAGCACCACCGCCGCCGTGTAGCTGGCGCCGCGGGCGCGCAGCTCGCCGAGGAGCAGCTCGAGGAAGTCGTAGGCGACGGTCGTCGCCGGCGTCGTGCCGCCGCTGGCCGCGTCGCCCGGCGACTGGGTCCGCCACAGCGCCACCTCCTGCAGGCCGACGAGGTCGGGGTTCGCCGCGACGATCTCGGCCGCGATCGCCTTCGCGCGGTCGGTGAAGTCGTTCTTCTGGACGGTCTGCCAGACCTCGGTCACCGCGAAGGTGAACTGGGTCGGCGTCTCGGCGAGGAGCGCCAGCGTGAGGTCGGCGCCGAGGTAGAGGTTGCGGGTGAAGATCCGGAGTTGCGGCCCGCCGCTGCCGCCGTCGCTGCCGCAGGAGAGGGTGAGCGCGGCCGCCGCGACTGCGGCCGTGGCGAGGGATCGACGTGGAGCGCGCATGGAGCCTCCGCTGGAGCATCCACCGTAACCGCCGCCCCGGGCGCCGGGCGAGGAAAAGAAAAGGCCAGCGGATCCGGCGAGCTGGCGATCTCCGCGGGGTCGTGTTGACGTTTGTCATGACGTATGTTATGAAATCCGTGTCGCTCCCGAGAGACCGCTCCCAGCAGCAGCCGAAGGTACGCAGCCGCCGGATCCCGAAACCGACCGCTTCGATGCGGAGGGGGTAGAGAGATGAAGAAGGCTCTGTGGCCGCTCGCCGCCATGATGGTGCTGATCGCCGCGCAGCCGCTCGCCAAGGACAAGCCCACGAAGATCGCGTTCTTCGTGTCCGACCTCGGCAACGTGTTCCACCAGGCCCAGTTCGCGGAGGCCAAGAAGTACGCGAAGGAGAAGTACGGGGCGGAGGTGTTCGCCTTCGACGGCAAGTCGGACGGCGCCACCATGACGGCCAACGTCGATCAGATCGTGGCGCAGGGGATGGATGCGGCCACCCTGCACATCTGGGATGCGGAGGCCGCCAGGCCGGGCGTGCTCGCGGCCCTGAAGAGGAACGTCGCGATGAGCGCGTTCTTCTCGCCCATCGCCGACGCGGGCATCCCGGTGGCGCGCAGCGACGAGGCGAGCGTCTCCTTCGCCATGGGCGCGCAGATGGCGCAGCAGTGGAGGGCGGCGCACCCCGACAAGCCGATCGTGATGGTGCAGCTGGGCTGGCCGAACCACACCGAGGTCGGCTCCGGTCGCACGGAGCCCTTCGTCAAGGGCGTGCTCTCGGTGGACCCGAAGGCGAGGAACCTGGGCTGCCAGGACGCGAGCAAGGGCCCCGACGCCGCGAAGCAGATCGTCCTCGACCTGGTGACGCAGCACCCCGAGGTGAACCTCATCTACTCCGAGGCGTCGAACCTGACGGTGGGCACGATGGCGGCGCTGACGCAGGCGGGACGGGGAACCTTCAAGGATGGGAAGCCGGTCACCGAGATCGTCGCCAGCGTGGACTTCGACGAGGTCGAGTACAAGGCCATCTACGACGCGGCCAGCTCGCTCAAGCTGTCGATGGGTCTGCCGCCGAAGGAGACGGCCCGCGGCCGCATCGACCTGCTCATGGACATCCGGAGCGGCAAGGTCGCCCGCACCTCGCAGCCGGCGAAGGAGTTCTTCTACAAGGCGTACGTCATCTCCTTCTGGACGATGAAGAAGGCCGACGCGGGGGCCTGGCTCAAGGACCAGTTCGGAGCGAACGTCATGTAGGGACGGGGAGCGGTCGAGGGGGCGGTCCGGCGCACGGGGCGGCCGGCGGGGAGGGCACGTGCTCCCCGCCAGGCCGCGGGAGCGGAGCGCATGTCCGAGCACATCCTCGAGATCTCGAACCTGGTGAAGGACTTCGCCGGTGTGCGCGCGCTCCACGGCGTGAGCTTCGGCGTGCGGCGCAACACGGTTCACTGCCTGGTGGGCGAGAACGGCGCCGGCAAGTCGACGCTCATCAAGATCCTCACCGGCGCGCTGGCGCGGACGAGCGGGCGCATCCTCCTCGGCGGGCGCGAGTACGCGCCCCGCACCACCCGCGAGGCGAGGCGGGCCGGCGTCAGCACGCTGTTCCAGGAGCTGAACGTCGTCGACCAGCTCACGGTGGCCGAGAACCTGACCCTGGGCGCCGAGGACACGACCCTCGGCTTCCTGCGCAGGACCGGGCGGATCGACGCCATCTCCAGGGTGATGAAGAGCCTGGAGCCGTCGATCGACCCGCGGCAGCGGGTGTCGACGCTGAGCGTGGCGCAGAAGCAGATCGTCGAGATCGCCAAGGCGGTGGCGGCGGAGTCGGACGTCATCATCATGGACGAGCCGACCGCGGCCATCTCCGAGGCGGAGATCCGGCGCCTGTTCGAGATCGTGAGGGGCCTCCGCCAGCGGGACGTCACCGTCATCTACATCTCGCACCGGCTGGACGAGATCTTCGAGCTCGGCGACGCCGTCACCGTGCTGCGCGACGGGCGGCACGTGGCGACGCGGCCCATCGCCGAGGTGGGCGGCCGGGCCGAGCTCATCCGGATGATGATCGGCAAGGCGGTCTTCGAGACCTATCAGCCCCGGCCGGACGCGGGTCGCGACGTCGTCCTGGAGGTGAAGGGCCTCTCCACCGCGAAGCTGCGGGACGTGTCGTTCCAGGTCCGGCGCGGCGAGATCGCCGGCTTCTACGGCCTGGTGGGCGCGGGGAAGACGGAGCTGGCCCGCGCCATCTACGGCGCGGACCCGTATCGCGGCGAGGTCCTCCTCGAGGGGCGACGGCTCCCCGCGCGCACCGACCGCGTCATCGACGCCGGGATCGCGCTCGTGCCCGAGGAGCGGAGGTCGCAGGGGCTCTTCACCATCCTCACCATCCGGGGCAACGTCCCGGTCATGAACATGGCGCGCATCTCGCGCCACGGGTTCATCGACGGCGCGCGGGAGCGCCAGGTGGCGCTCGACGCGGTCGCGCGGCTGCGCATCGCCACGAGCAGCGTCGAGAAGGAGACCGTCAAGCTCTCGGGCGGCAACCAGCAGAAGGTGGTCTTCTCGAAGTGCCTCTTCGCCGACGCCGACCTGCTCATGCTCGACGAGCCCACCCGCGGCATCGACGTGGGCGCGAAGAGCGAGATCTACGGGATCATCCGGGGCCTGGCGCGGGAGGGGAAGTCGATCCTCGTCTTCTCGTCCGAGCTGCCCGAGATCGTGAACCTGTGCGACACGATCCACCTCCTGCACGGTGGGCGCATCGGCAGGACGCTCCGCAACGGGCCGGACCTGGACAGCGGCGAGATCATGCACGTGGTGACGGGAGGGTCGTGATCATGGAGGCCACCGGCATCCGCGCTCCCTCCGCGCGTCGCGCCTCGCTCGGCGCCGGGCTGAGCAACGAGTCGTTCCTCACGCTCTTCCTCCTGGTCGTCCTGGCCGCGCTCTTCGCGGCCGCGTGCCTCGTCGTCCCGAACTTCTGGCTGCCGCGCAACGTCCTGAACCTCCTCACCAGCTCCTGGTACGTCGTCATCCTCGGCATCGGCGTCACCTTCCTGCTCGTCACCGGGAACTTCGACATGTCGGTGGGCGGCAACGTCGCGCTCACCGGCGTGGTCTGCGCCTGGGCGTGCCAGGCGGCTGGCCATTCACCGAACGTGCTGGCGAACGGCCTGGGGCTCCCCTACGGCGCCGCGGTCGCGCTGGCGCTGCTCTGCGCGGCGTCGCTGGGGGCGGTGAACGCCTTCTTCGTGGTGCGGCTCAGGGTGCCCTCCATCATCGTCACCCTGGGCACGATGATGCTGGCGCGCGGCCTCGCCCAGGTGATCACCCGCGGCGCGCAGCGCAACACCAGCCTGCCCGACGTCTTCGGGGTGGTGGGGAACACGTTCCTGCCGGGCACGCCGCTCAAGATCGCCGTCCTCGTCACGATCCTCCTGCTGGCCGGCGCCTTCGTCCTCGAGCGCTGCACCGTCGCCGGCCGCGTCACGTACCTCATCGGCGCGAACGCCGAGGCGGCGCGCCTCTCCGGCGTGAAGGTCGGCCGCCACGTCGCCGCGCTGTTCGTGCTGAGCGGGATCCTGGCCGGCGTCGCCGGCGTGCTGCTCGCCTCGGAGTTCAAGGCGGGGGTGTCGAGCCGGGCGACCGGCTACGAGTTCGACGCGCTCGTCATCGCCCTGCTCGGCGGCGTCAGCATCACCGGCGGGTTCGGCTCCGTGCTCGGCGCGTTCATCGGAGCGATGATCCTGGCGGTGGTCACCTCGTCCGCCACCGGCCTCCTGCTCTCGCCGGACTGGCAGTTCACGGCGAAGGGCGTCATCACCTTCCTCGCCATCGTCGCGCAGCGCTTCGCGCTGGAGCGGCGCAAGGGCTGAGGCGCGAGCGCATCCCCTGGAGGAGCCCATGACCGCGCACGCCGAGACGGGCTGGACCGGGACCGCGAGGGCGGCGGTCAAGGACCTCTACATCTACGCGGTGCTCGCCCTCATCGTCATCGCCTTCAGCGTCGCGAAGCTGGACGAGGTGGAGCCGTTCGGCCCCGGCCACTTCCTCGGGCCGGACAGCGTCGTCAACATGCTCCGCACCGCTGCGCCCATCCTCACGCTCGGCGGCGCGTTCACGCTGCTCATGATCTCGGGCCACATCGACCTCTCGGTCGGGAGCGCGATGAGCCTCGCCGCCGTGATCTTCGCGCTCCTGGTCCGGGAGGGCGTGCCCTTCGCGCCCGCCCTGCTGGCGACGCTCGCCCTCGGCCTCGGCTTCGGAGCGCTGAACGGCCTGCTCGTCATGCGGCTCCGCATCACCCCCGTCATCGCCACGCTCGTCACGCTGTGCCTGTTCAAGGGCATCGCGCTGCTCGTCGTCCCGGACGGCGTCTCGGCCATCAAGGGCCTCCCGGGAAGGCCCATGCCGCCCTGGATCAACGACTACGCGCGGGCCGAGGTGGTGCTCGGCCTGCCCTGGGCCTTCTACGTCGCGGTCGCGGTCATCGCCGCCCTGGTGGTGGTCCAGCGCCGGACCGTCGTGGGCCGCTACGCGGCCGCCATCGGCGGGAACCGGACCGCCGCCGAGCTGGCCGGCATCGATCCCGTGCGCTGGGTGTGGCTCCTCTACGTGCTGGTGGGCGTCTGCGCCGCCGCCGCCGGCGTGGCCCGGGCCAGCTACATGTCGCTCGGCGATCCGCTCTCCGGCGACGGGATGGAGCTCGACTGCATCATCGCGGTCCTGCTGGGCGGCACCGCCTTCTCCGGCGGCGAGGGCTCCGTGGCCAAGACGGTGGTCGGCGCGCTCATCATCGTCTGCGTGACCACCGGGCTCATGACGGTGATCCCGGCCTTCTGGCAGACGTTCGCCAAGGGGACCGTCCTCCTCTCCGCGGTCGCGCTCAACCATCTCCTCTCTAGACAAATGTCTTGACAAACGTTACGGCAGAGCGAGACACTGCTCACACCGGCCACTCCGGCCCGCACACAGGGAGGCGCGCATGTCCGTTTCCAGAGTCGTGGTCGCGGCACTCAGCGTCGCGCTCGCAGCGCCCAGCTCCGGCGCCGAGGCCGTCCAGGATCGAGCGTTCAAGGGGAACCCGGGCGACACCTACTACATGGTCACCTTCGTCTCCGGCGTGGAGTACTGGGTGGCCGCCTTCGAGGGCTTCAAGGATGCCGCCAGGCAGCTCGGCGTGAAGGCGGTCTACTCCGGCACGCCCGAGTACGACCTCAACAAGCAGATGACCGTGTTCGACCAGGTCGTCTCCAAGAAGCCGGCCGGCATCGCGCTCAGCCCGGTGGATCAGGCGGGCTGCTCCGAGGGCGTGAAGGCCGCCATGGCCAAGGGCATCCCGGTCGTGAACTTCGCCTCCAACACCGACGCGGCGCCGGTGGGCTACGTCACCTCCGACAACGTGAAGGAGGGGCAGTTCGCGGCGAGGACGCTGGGACGCGAGCTCGGCGGCAAGGGCAAGGTGATGGTCACCCGCAACACCCAGTCCAATCACCAGAAGCGCGTCGACGTCTTCGTCGAGACCATCAAGAAGGAGTTCCCGGGCATCCAGGTGGTCGGGGACGTGCTGACCCAGCAGGACACGAACAAGGCCTACACCGCGGTCCTCACCGTCCTGCAGAAGCACCCCGACCTCGGCGCCGTGTTCAGCCCCGAGGGCCCGTCGGGCCGCGGCGCGGCGACGGCCGCCGTGGAGAAGGGCGGGAAGCTCAAGGTCCTCACCTGCGACATGGACGCCGCCATCCTGCAGATGATCGAGGAGGGCAAGATGTACGGCTCGATCCAGCCGAACGCCTACGTCCAGGGCTACCTCAGCATGCTGAACCTCTTCCTCGCGCACGAGAAGCTGCTCGATCCGCTCAACGCGGCCCGCAGCACGCCGGGCGCGTACGTCATCAACCTGCCCTTCGTCGACAACGGCCTCGACCTGATCAGCAAGGACAACGCGAAGTACTTCTACACGGAGAGGTGGCTGGCGAAGCGCGGCGCCAAGGCCTTCGAGGCGTGGAAGTAGCGATCGGCGAGCCTCCCTGGAGCGATCGTCCCGGCGGAGCCGGTCGTGGTCCGCCGGGAGGCCGGACGAGGTGACCGGTGACCCCGACCCTGGAAGTGCGGCATCTCTCGAAGCGCTTCGCGGCGACGCAGGCGCTCGAGGACGTGAGCCTCTCCTTCCACGCGGGCAAGGTGCACGCCGTGGTCGGGGAGAACGGCGCGGGGAAGTCGACGCTCATGAACCTCATCGCCGGCGTGCACCAGCCCGACGCCGGCGCGCTCCTCCTCGAGGGAGCTCCGGTGCGGTTCAGGTCGCCGCACGACGCCCTCTCCCGCGGCATCGGCTTCGTCCACCAGGAGATGGCGCTGTGCCAGCACGTCAGCGTGGCCGAGAACGTCTTCATGGCGCAGGTGGACGGCGGCCGGAGCCTCATCGACTTCCGCGAGCTCCAGGCGCGGGCGGCCGGGCTCCTGGCGCAGTTCGGGGCGCACGTCGACCCGCGCAGCAAGGTGGGCGACCTCAGCGTGTCGCAGCAGCAGGTGGTGGAGATCGTGAAGGCCCTCTCCATGCGCTGCAAGGTCATCATCTTCGACGAGCCCACCGCCTCGCTCAACGAGCAGGAGGCGGCGCGGCTCTTCGAGATCGTGACCCAGCTGCGCGCTCGCGGGCTGTGCGTGCTCTACATCAGCCACCGGCTGGTCGAGATCTTCCGCATCTGCGACGAGGTGTCGGTGCTCCGCGACGGCAAGCTCGTCGGCACGGGTCCGGTGGCGGAGGTCACGCAGCGCGGGCTCGTGGAGCGCATGGTGGGCCGCGAGCTCGCCGACATCTACCCGGCGAAGGCGACCCGCCGCGGCGCGCCCGTGCTGGAGGTGGACGGGCTCTCCTCCGGCAAGCTCTTCGCCGGCGTGTCGTTCACCGCGCGCGCCGGCGAGATCGTGGGCTTCGCCGGCCTGGTGGGCTCCGGGCGCACGGAGGTGGCGCGCACGGTGTGCGGGCTGTGCCGGAGGACGGCCGGCACGGTGCGCGTCCAGGGGCAGCCGCTCGACGCGCGGAGCTACCGCGACGCGATCGATCGCGGCGTCGTCTACCTGACCGAGGACCGCAAGACGGAGGGGCTGTTCCTGGAGATGAGCCTCGCCTCGAACGTCTCGGTCATGGACCTCGACGCGGTGGCGACGCACGGGCTCATCGACCGCGCTGCGGAGGAGGGGCTGGCGAGCCGGTCCATGGGCGAGATGGCCATCAAGGCGGCCGGGCCCGCGGCCAAGGTGGGCTCGCTCTCCGGCGGGAACCAGCAGAAGGTGCTCATCTCCAAGCTGCTGTCGGTCTCGCCCAGGGTGGTGTTCATGGACGAGCCGACGCGCGGCATCGACATCGGCGCCAAGGCGCACATCTACCGGGCGCTGCGCGCGCTCGCCGAGAGCGGTGTCGCGGTGATCGTCATCTCCTCGGAGCTGCCGGAGGTCGTGGGCCTGTGCGACCGGGTGGTGGTGATGAACGAGGGACGGGTCTGCGGGGAGATCGAGGGCGCGGGCGTGGGCGAGCAAGCGATCATGAGCATGGCCTGCCTGGAGAGCGCGGAGGCCAGGGCGTGACGGAGGGACCCATGGAGACGACCGCGACCAGGCCGGCGAGGGCGAGCTCGGGGCTGCGCCGGCTCATGGGCATGGCGGAGGAGCGGGCGACGGACGGCGCCGCCGCGCCCGGGCCGGGAGCGGTGCCGGTGGGTCCCCGGGGCCTCCGCCGCGCCATGGGATTCCGGGAGGGCACCACCATCCTGCTCGTCCTGCTCATCGCGGCCGGGATGTCGGTGGCCTCGCCCTTCTTCCTCACCGGCGAGAACATCACCACCACCGTCCAGAGCTTCTCCATCGACGGCTTCGTCGTCATCGCGATGACCATCGTCCTCATCAGCGGCGGCATCGACCTGTCGGTCGCCTCGGTGATGGCGCTGGCGGGCGTGCTCACCGGCGTGCTCTTCCGGAGCGGCCTCGACATCTGGCTGGCCTCCGCGGCGGGGCTCGGCGTGGGCGTGGTGGTCGGCGCCCTGAACGGCTTCTTCATCACGCGCCTGGGGCTCTCGCCCTTCATCACCACGCTCGCCCTGCAGCAGATCGCGCGCGGCGCCGCCTACGTGATCTCGGGCGGCGTGCCGGTCCCGCTCTCCAACCTGCCTCCCCAGTTCAAGTTCATGGGGCGCGGCACGATCGGCGGCACCGGCATCCCGTTCGCCATCGTCCTCTTCCTGGCCGTGGTGGCGATCTTCGACTTCATGAGCCGCCGGTCGACCGTGGTGCGCAAGGTCTACTACGTCGGCTCGAGCGAGAAGGCGGCCCGCCTCTCGGGCATCGACGTGAGCCGCGTCAGGATGGGGGTCTACCTGCTCTCCGGCCTGCTGGCGGGCATCGCCGGCATCCTCACCATCTCGCGCTTCAACTCGGCCACCTCCTACTACGGCGTCGGCGTCGACCTGAAGGCCATCTCGGCCTGCGTCATCGGGGGCGCGAGCCTGAACGGCGGCGAGGGGACCATCCTCGGCTCGATCATCGGGATCACGCTCATGTCGGTGATCGCCTCCTCGCTCGTGCTCCTCGACGTCTCGCCGTACTGGCAGGACCTGACCATGGGACTCATCCTGCTCGCCGCCGTCTCCATCGACTACCTGTCCCACATGCGGCGGAAGTAGCGAGCGCCCGGGGAGCCGGGACCGAGCCTTCCGGAAGGAGCGTCGCACATGGACCTGCAGCTCAGGGGCAAGAACGCGGTGGTCACCGGTGGCGCGGGCGGCGTCGGCGCCGCCATCTGCACCCTCCTCGCGGCCGAGGGCGCGAACGTCGTGGTCTCCGACCTCGACCGGGCCCGCGCCGAGGGGGTGGCCGATCGCTGCCGCTCGGCGGGGGTCGCCGCCCAAGCGCTGCGCACCGATCTCACGCAGCCCGGGGAGTGCGCCGCGCTGGTGGACCGCACCGCCGAGCTGCTCGGCAGCTGCGACATCCTCGTCAACAACGCCGGCCTCTGGCCCACCAACATGGTGGCCGACATCGGCCTGTCCGAGTGGCGCCGGACGATGGACGTGAACCTGACCGCGGTGTTCCTGGCCAGCCAGCGCTTCGTGCAGGTGAACCTGGCGGCGGGGCGCAAGGGGAAGATCCTGAACGTCACCTCCCAGGCGGCGTTCAACGGCTCCACCACCGGCCACGCGCACTACGCCGCCGCCAAGTCGGGCGTGGTCACCTTCACCATCTCGCTCTCGCGCGAGGTGGCGGCGCGGGGCATCAACGTGAACGCGCTGGCGCTGGGCATGGTGGAGACGCCCATGTCGAGCGAGGCGCTGGCCCGCGATCGCGCCTACTACGAGAAGCGCATCCAGATCGGGCGCATCGCGACGCCGGAGGAGGTGGCGCGCTTCGCCGTCTTCCTCGTCTCCGGCGCCGCCGACTACTTCACCGGAGCGACCTACGACGCCACCGGCGGCATGCTGAGCCGCTGAGGGGAGACCACCATGAAGCTCGTCGGCATCGGCGATCTCTTCATCCCGCACCGGCACGTCGCCGCCGGCTTCGCGCCGCTCGCCGCGCGCGGCGTCGAGATCCGCACCTTCGACTGGCAGCTCTCGGGGTTCCAGGAGCTGCAGGAGATCAACCTGGCGGTGGAGAAGGGCGGGGCGGGGGCGTATACCCCGCCGCCGGCCATCTTCGACGCCGTCGCGCGCGCCGACGTCCTCGTGGTCCAGTTCTGCCCGGTGCCGGCGGCGCTCCTCGAGGCGGCGCCTCGCCTCAAGATCCTGGGCGTGCTGCGCGCCGGCGTCGAGAACGTGGACGTGGCGGCGGCCACCGCGCGCGGCGTCCTCGTCCTCAACACCCCCGGCCGCAACGCCGACGCGGTGGCCGACTTCACGGTCGGGCTCATCATCTGCGAGGCGCGCAACATCGCCCGCGGCCACCACGCGCTCAAGGAGGGGCGCTGGCTGCGGGAGTACCCGAACTCCGGCCACATCCCCGATCTGCCCGGGAAGACGGTGGGCATCGTCGGCATGGGCGACATCGGCCGGCGCGTGGCGCGGCGCCTCGCCGGGTTCGACGTGCGCCTCCTCGCCCACGACCCCTTCGTGAAGGAGGCGCCGGCAGGGATCACCCTGGTCGACCTGCCCACGCTGGCCGCGGAGTCGGACTTCGTCACGGTGCACGCGCGCCTGACGAAGGAGACCGAGGGCCTCATCGGCCCGGAGATCATCGCGCGCATGAAGCCGACCGCGTACCTCGTCAACACCTCGCGCTCGGGCCTGGTCGACGAGCGCGCCCTGCACGACGCCCTCGCCGGCGGCCGGCTCGCCGGCGCCGCGCTCGACGTCTTCGGCCGGGAGCCGCCCGGCAAGGACCACCCGCTCGTCGCGCTTCCGAACGTCACCGTCACCCCGCACATGGCGGGGGGCTCCAACGACGCGTTCTTCAACTGCCCGAAGCTCCTCGCCGCCGATCTGGCGAGGCTGCTCGACGGCGGCGAGCCGCGCGCCGTCGTGAACCGGGAGGTGCTGGCCACGGCCCGGGCGCGGCTCGGGGAGTGAAAGAGCCCATGCCGCGCCGGAACTACCTGGCCGTGGACCTCGGCCTCACCGCCACCAAGGCGGTGGTCTTCGACGAGGCGGGCGCCGAGCTGGCCTCGGCCGCGGGCGACACGCCCGTCCTGGCCGAGGGCGACGCCAGCACCGTCGACATGGAGGCGGTCTGGGCGCTGGCCGCGCGCGTCATCCGGGAGGCGCTCGAGCGCGCCGGGCCGGCCGCGGCGGGCGCGCTCGCCGGCGTGGGAGCCTCCGGCCACGGCGGGGGGCTGTACCCGGTGGACGCCGGGGGGCGCCCGGTCAGGCCCGCCCTCACCTCGATGGACGCGCGCGCCCAGGTCGTGGTCGACCGCTGGGCGGCCGAGGGACGATCGCCGTACGCGTTCTCGCGTCACCAGCCGTGGGCGGGCCAGCTCCTGGCGCAGGCGCGCTGGCTGCGCGAGGCGGCGCGCGCCGACTTCGATCGCACGCGCTGGGCGCTCGGGGCGAAGGACTGGCTCGTCTTCCGCCTCGCCGGCGCCGCCTCGGCCGATCGCACCGACGCGAGCAACGACGGCCTCCTCGACCTCGCCAGCGCGGACTACGCGCCGGACCTCCTCGCGCGCATGGACCTCGCCGAGCTGCGCCCGAAGCTGGCGCCGGTGCACGAGAGCGCCGCCATCGTCGGCCGCGTCACCGCCCGGGCCGCGGCCGAGACCGGGCTGCCGGAGGGCCTCCCGGTGATCGCCGGGATGCTCGACCTCGTCGCCTGCGCGGTGGGGACGGGGGCGCTGGACGAGCGCTCCGCCTCGCTCACCGCCGGCACCTGGAACATCAACTGCACGTTCGACCGCCGCCTCCTCGACGTGCCGGCGTCGGTGAAGACGTCGCTCGGGCCCGACCCCGGCCGCTTCGTCTACGTCGAGTCGAGCGCGACATCCGCCGGCAACCTGGCCTGGCTGCTCGCGCGCGCGGAGGAGCTCGTCGGGCCCGCGCCGGGGGGCCGCGCCGAGCTCTACGCCCGGATGAACGCCGGCGTGGCGCAGGTGCCGCCGGGCTCGGGCGGCGTGACCTACCTGCCCTTCATCCACCGCGCGCACCTGGCGCCGGGCGTGGACGCGGCGTTCACCGGGCTGCGCGCCGAGCACGGCGTCTTCCACCTGGTGCGCGCCCTCTACGAGGGCGTGGCCTTCGCCCACCGCGCCCA
Source organism: Anaeromyxobacteraceae bacterium (assembly GCA_035719345.1). Classification (GTDB taxonomy): domain Bacteria; phylum Myxococcota; class Myxococcia; order Myxococcales; family Anaeromyxobacteraceae; genus Anaeromyxobacter_A. Next base: position 18,302 of record DASTGH010000492.1, on the reverse strand, counting down.
CCTCGAGGTGCTCGAGGCGGGCGGCCTGCGGCGCGAGCGCGCCGTGCTCTCCGGCGGCGCGGCCGCGAGCCCGGTCTGGTGCGACGTGTTCGCCGGCGTGCTCGACCGTCCCATCGAGACGAGCGACGCCGCTCAGGCGGGCGCGCGCGGCGTGGCCATGGCCGTGGCGGTGGGCACCGGCGGCCGCCGCTCCTACCAGGAGGCCGCGGACGCCATGGTGCGCGCGGGTCGCCGCCACGTCCCGGGGACGGGGCGCGAGGCGTACGAGGAGGCCTACGGCCGATTCCGGGCGGTGGCGGCTCGGCTCGGGGCGGTGGCCGGCGGGGGCTAGCGAGGCGGAGCGGGATCTCGCGCGCGCGGCGCGCGGGAATGCCGCGGTCTGGTGGCGCTTGACAAACGTTATGACAAATGTGATAACAGGATCGGAGGCCGCACGATGAGCACCCACGGACAGGAGCTGGCCGGGAAGACCTGCGTCGTCACCGGCGCCGCCCGCAGCATCGGGCTCGCCATCGCCGAGGCGTTCCGGGCCGCGGGCGCCCGCGTCGCCATGATCGACGTGAACCCCGAGGTGGTGCCGCAGGCGGAGCGGCTGGCCGCGGGCGGAGCCGAGGTGAAGGGCTGGATCGTGGACATCACCGACCAGCGCGCGGTGCACGCCTGCTTCGCCGAGATCGCCGCAGCGCTCGGCGATCCCTATGCGCTCGTGAACAACGCCGGGATCGTCGACCAGCGGCCGGTGGAGGAGGTGACGCCGGAGCAGCTCGACCGCATGTTCCGCGTGAACGTCCACGGCGCCCTCTACTGCATCCAGGCCGTGCTGCCGGGCATGCGTCGCATGCGCGACGGGAAGATCGTCAACTTCTCGTCCAAGTCGGGGAAGACCGGCTCGGCGCTGATGGTGCCGTACTCGGCGGCGAAGGGGGCGGTGATCGCGCTCACCCAGGCGCTCGCCTTCGAGGTCGCGGCCGACAACATCAAGGTGAACGCGCTCTGCCCGGGCATCACCGACGCCACCGGCGTCTGGTCCTCGGTGAGCCGGGGCTACACCGAGAACCTCAAGCTGCCGCGCGAGGAGGTGGTGAAGCGCTTCACCGCCAAGATCCCGCTCGGCCGGCTGACCGAGATCCGGGACGTGGTGGACTTCGTCATGTTCCTCACCACCGGCGCCGAGTACTGCACCGGGCAGGCCTTCAACATCACCGGCGGAAGGGAGATGCACTGATGGCCGCGGCGCACGAGAGGGGGGGCGGCGACCGCGTCGTCTACCGCGGGCCGCGCGAGGTCGGGATCGAGCGGATGGAGAGCCCGCCGCCGGTCGGGCCGGGCGAGGTGCTGGTCCGGGTCGAGGCGTGCGCCATCTGCGGCACCGATGTGAAGTCGTTCCACAAGGGCAACCCGCGCATCAAGCCGCCCATGACCATGGGCCACGAGTTCGTGGGCGCGGTCGAGGCGGTGGGCGAGGGCGCGCCGGCGCCGCGCCCCGGGGCGCGGGTCGTGATGGCCACCACCATCGGCTGCGGCGAGTGCGGGTCCTGCCGCGCCGGGCGATCGAACCTGTGCCGGGCGGCGGAGGCGATCGGCTTCCACTACCCGGGCGCGATGGCGCCCTGGGTCGTCATCCCGGCGCGCGCGGTGCGGCTCGGGCACCTGGTCGAGGTGGGCGACCTGGCCGCGCCGGTGGCGGCGCTGGCCGAGCCGCTCTCCTGCGTGGTCAACGGCCTCGCCCGGCTCCCCCTGCGCCAGATCCGGACGGCGCTCGTCATCGGGCTCGGGCCGCTCGGGCTCCTCCACGCGCTCGCCGCGCGCGCCCGGGGCGTGGAGCGGACCGTCTGCTCGCAGGCGCCGGGCGTGCGCGCCGACCTGGCCCGCGCCCTGGGCTTCGCCGAGATCGTCCCGCCCGCGGAGCTCGACGCGGCCTGCGGCGAGCTCACCCGCGGCGAGGGGTTCGACCTGGTGGTCGTCACCGCGCCGGACCGGGCCGTCCAGTCCCGGTCGCCGGCGTACGCGCGCAAGGGCGGCTGGGTCTCGCTCTTCGCGAGCCTGCCGCCGGCCGACGAGCTGCTCTCGGTCAGCTCGCGGGCCATCCATTACGGGGAGCTGTTCGTGTTCGGCACCTCCGACTCGACGCCCGCCCACGTGCGCGAGGCGGTGGCGCTGCTGCGAGACGATCCGGAGACGTTCGAGAAGCTCGTGACCCACCGGCTGCCCGTGTGCGAGTTCGCACGGGCGATGGACGAGATCGCGGCGCGCCGCGCCGTGAAGGTGGTGCTCACGCCCTGAGCGGCGCGCGCGAGCGCGGAGAGGAACGACCATGGACTACGGCAAGTACATCGATCACACGGTGCTGAAGGCCGAGACGACGCGGGAGACGGTGGCGCGCTTCTGCGAGGAGGCCCGCCGCTTCGGGTTCGCCGCGGTGTGCGTGAGCCCGTGCTGGGTCCCGTTCGCGAAGGACCGGCTCGCCGGCAGCGGCGTCAAGGTGGCCACCGTCATCGGCTTCCCGCTCGGCGCGAGCACCTCCGCCACCAAGGCCTTCGAGGCCCGCGATGCCCGCGCCGCCGGGGCGGACGAGCTCGACATGGTCGTGAACATCGGCGCGCTCAAGGACGGGCGCGACGAGGTGGTGGAGCGCGACATCCGCGGGGTGGTGGAGGCAGCGGCCGGGGCGCCGGTGAAGGTCATCATCGAGACGAGCGCGCTCACGGACGAGGAGAAGGTCCGGGCGTGCACGCTCGCCAGGCGGGCGGGGGCGGCCTTCGTGAAGACCTCCACCGGGTTCGGCAAGGGGGGCGCCACCGCCGAGGACGTCCGGCTCATGAAGGCGGCGGTGGGTGAGGGCGTGCAGGTGAAGGCCTCCACCGGCGTCAAGACGCGCGAGGACGCCGACCGGCTCATCGCGGCGGGCGCGACGAGGCTGGGCACGAGCTCCGGTCCCGCGATAGTAGAGGGGGCGGCGGGTGTCGGAGCGTACTGACCACGCCGGGCGCGCCGGGTCGAGGGGCGAGCTCCGCCGGCCACGGAAGGCCCTCGCGCGCGTCCACGGGGCGCCCGCCGGGGCGGCCCCCTCGACGGAGGGTCGGACGCGGATGAGCTCGCGCCTGGACGTATCGCTCATCGTGAAGGTCGCCCAGATGTACTACCTGGACGGCCTGAAGCAGGAGCAGATCGCGAAGCAGGTCGGCATCTCGCGCTCGCTCATCTCCATGATCCTCACCGAGGCCCGGGAGCGCGGCATCGTGGAGATCACGATCCGCGACCCCTTGCTGAACCACGATCAGCTCTCGCGCCGGCTGGCGGCCTTCTACCCGAAGACCACCTTCACGGTGGTGCCCACCTCGTCGCGCGATCACGACGCGCTCCGCAAGCTGGTGGCGCAGCGCGCGGCCGACCTCCTGGCGCGCAGCCTGGGCGAGGGCGGCGTCCTCGGCCTGGCCTGGGGGCGCACCTGCTTCGAGCTCGTCCACGCCTTCCGGCCGAAGGACCGGATCGACGCCTCGGTGGTGCCGCTCATCGGCGGGAGCTTCCAGACGGCGCCCTACTTCCAGATCAACGAGCTGGTGCGCGTCCTGGCCGACCGCATGGGCGGCACCCCGTACTTCATCCACGCCCCGGCGCTGGTGTCCGACCGCAAGGAGCGCGACCTGTACCTGGCCAGCTCGGCGGTGCAGCCGGTGCGGCAGAAGTGGCGCGCCATGGACGTCCTCGTCACCGGCATCGGCGCGCTGCCGCCGGGGGGCGATCCCGAGCGCGAGAACTACATCGGCGAGGACAGGGCGTTCCGGCAGATGGCGAGGAACGGCGCGGTGGGCGACATCTGCGCCCGCTACTTCGACCGCGACGGCAAGTTCATCCTCGACGAGAACTACGAGCGGGTGGTGGGCGCGCCCATCGAAGATCTGAAGAAGGCGAGGACGGCCATCTGCATGGCGTCCGGGCCGGAGAAGGCCGAGGCCATCGTGGGCGCGCTGCGCACCGGTGTCGTCAAGAACCTGGTGCTGGACGAGCCCACGGCCGAGGCCGCGCTCGAGCTCATGGCGGAGCGAAAGGCCTGAGGGGCGCATGGACCTCGGCATCCGCGGCCAGACGGCCCTGGTGACGGGCGCCTCGCGCGGGCTGGGGCGGGCCATCGCGCTCGCCCTGGCGGCGGAAGGAGCGCGCGTGGCGCTCGGGTACCGTCGGGAGCGGGCGCAGGCCGAGGAGGCGGCGGAGGCGTGCCGGGCGGCGGGCGCCCCCGCGGCCATGGCCCACCGGCTCGACGCCTCGTCGGAGGACGACGTCGGCCGGTTCGTCGACGCCGCCGCGCGCCAGCTCGGGCCGCCCACCATCCTCGTGAACAACGGCGCCGTCTGTCCCCGGGGCCCGGCGACCTCCGTGGAGCGCGCGGCCTGGGACGAGGTCCTGGCCGTGAACCTCACCGGCACGTTCCTGCTCTGCCGCGAGCTCCTGCGCCGCCTCGGGGAGGCACGCTCGCCCGGGCGCATCGTGAACGTCGCCTCCACCGCCGCGTTCCACGGCAGCACCAGCGGCCAGGTGGCCTACGACGCGTCCAAGGGAGGGATCGTCTCGCTGACGATCTCGCTGGCGCGCGAGGCCGCCCCGCTGGCCGTCACCGTGAACGCGATCGCGCCCGGGCTCATGCTCACCGACATGATGGCGGAGAAGTACCGGGCCGACCCCGAGCGCTACCTCGCCCGCGTGCCGCTGCGCCGGCTCGCCGCCGTCGAGGAGGTCGCCGCGGCGGCGGTGTTCCTCGCCTCACGGCAGGCCTCGTACATGACCGGGACCGTCGTGAACGTCTCGGGCGGCCTGCTCATGGGCTGAAGCGCTTCACCATCCACGAAGGCCGCACGCGTGCGCGTGCGCGGGAGGCGGTATGAGCGAGAGCATGCAGGGCAAGGTGGCGGTCATGTCCGGCGCGGCCTCGGGCTTCGGCAAGGCGACGGCGGAGCTGTTCGCGGAGAAGGGCTGCGGCCTCGTCCTCGTCGACGTGAACGAGGACGGCCTGGCGCGCACCGCGGCGCGCTGCCGGGAGCTCGGCGCCAAGGTGGCGGCGCTCGGGGCCGACGCCACGAGGAGCGAGACGTTCGAGCAGGCCCTCTCCGAGTGCCTGGCCCGCTGGGGCCACGTCGACTTCCTCGTGAACTACGCCGGCGGCGCGGTGAAGGTGGCGCCCATCGAGGAGATGGACGACGCCCTGTGCGCCCGCATCTTCGAGCTCAATGCGATGAGCGCGATCCGCGCCTGCCGCGCCTTCGCGCCGCAGTTCAGGAAGCAGGGCTTCGGGCGTATCGTGAACGTGTCGTCGGTGTGCGACCGCCGCTCGTGGCCGGGCTGGTCCGTCTACTCGGCGGCGAAGGCGGCGGTGAACGCGTTCTCGAAGTGCCTCTACACCGAGCTGCGCCCGCACGGCGTGGGCGTGACGCTGCTCGTGCCGGGCGGCTCCAACACCGGGTTCCAGGGCGCGGCCCGGGGCGTGCCCCGGTTCGAGTGGGACGAGGAGCTGGCGGTGCGCCCCGAGCACTTCGCGGACATGGTGTACCAGGCCTGCGCGCTCACGCGTGGGGGCTGCGTCTCCGAGATGGTGGTCATCGGGCTGGCGCAGGACATCGCCGGCTTCTGACGGAGGGACATCACGATGCGCGAGCTCGCCTACCGTCCGCTCACCCCCGAGGCCTTCGCCCCGTACGGCAGCTACGCTCCCATGATCGCGCCCGACGCGGGCGGCCGTCCCGCGCCGCGGCTCGGCGAGCCGCCGGTGGAGTTCTTCCGCGACCTGGTGCAGTCCGGGATCGCGAACGACTCCACCGTCTCCTTCGGGACCTGCCGCGTGACGCGACGTCCTCCCATCATCGACCGCTCCGAGTACCACGACGGCTCCTGCGAGGCGCTCATGCCCATCGACGGCGACGTGCTCGTGCACGTCGCGGCGGGGGTGCCGGGGAACCGCTTCCCCGCCGACCTCGCCGAGGTCTTCCTCGTGCCGCGCGGCACGATGCTCGTGATCCGCCCCGGCGTGTGGCACCACGGCCCGTTCGCGCTCGCGCCGGCCGCGACCGTGAGCTGCCTCGTGGCGCTCCCCGAGCGCCTCTACGCGCGCGACTGCCACGAGGGGCCGGTGGCCGAGGAGGATCGGATCCGGATCGTGGGGCCGCGCCTCGAGCCGAGGTGAGGCTCGTCGCGCCGGCGCCCGCAGGTGGAGGCATGGCATGGTGCTCGACAAGTTCGGTCTGAAGCAGCAGGTGGCGGCGGTCACCGGGGCAGGGCAGGGGATCGGGGCGGCCATCGCCTCGGCGCTGTGCGAGGCCGGCGCGGCCGTGGTCGTCCTCGACATCGACGCGGCCCGGGCGGAGGCCTCCGCCGCCGCGCTGCGGGCGCGCGGGTTCGCCGCCGAGCACGCGGCGCTGGACGTCACCTCGTCGCGCGACGTCGACCGGGTCGCGGCCGAGCTCGAGCGCCGCCACGGCCGCGTCGACATCCTCGTCAACAACGCCGGGATCGCCATCAGCCAGGTCCCGGCCGAGACCATGAGCGACGAGCAGTGGCGCAAGGTCCTGGCGGTCAACCTGGACGGCGTCTTCTACTGCTGCCGCGCCTTCGGGCGCGGGATGCTCGATCGCCGGCGCGGCGCGATCGTGAACGTCGGCTCCATGTCGGGGGACATCGTCAACCGGCCGCAGGAGCAGTGCCAGTACAACGCGTCGAAGGCGGGGGTCCATCACCTCACGCGATCGCTCGCCGCCGAGTGGGCCGAGCGCGGGGTCCGGGTGAACGCGGTGGCGCCGACCTACATCGCGACCCCGCTGCTCGAGGCGGTGAGGAAGGCCGGGGGCGGGCTCTACGAGCGGTGGATCGACGGCACGCCCATGAAGCGGGTGGGCCGGCCCGACGAGGTGGCCGCGGTCGTGGTGTTCCTCGCCTCGGAGGCGTCGAGCCTGATGACGGGCTCCATCGTCCCGGTGGACGGCGGCTACACGCTCTGGTGAGCGCCGGCGGCGCTCGCCGCGGGGAGCCCGGAGAACGCGCGCAGCACGTCCGCCACCGCCAGGCCCATGCGCTCGGGGAGGTATCCGCCCTCCAGGAGCGCGACGACGCGTCCGCCGGCGCTGGCGCGCGTCCGCTCCATGATCTCCGAGGTGAGCGCATGGAGGTCCTCGGGCTCGAGCTCCAGCCCGCCCAGCGGATCGCCGGCCAGGACGTCGAACCCGGCCGAGACGAGCACCAGCTCCGGCTCGAAGTCCTGGAGCGCGACGCCGAGCGCCTCGCGGAACGCAGCGCGGTACGCGGCGCCGCTCGTGCCCGCGGGGAGCGGGACGTCGAGCGTGGTGCCCGCCCCGGCGCCGCCGCCTCGCTCCCGCGCCGCGCCCGTCCCCGGGTAGTGGGGCGACAGGTGCAGGGACAGGTAGTAGACCGAGGGGTCCTCCCAGAAGATCTCCTGCGTGCCGTTGCCGTGGTGGACGTCCCAGTCGACGACGAGCAGCCGTCGCAGGCCGAGGCGGTCCTGCAGGCGGCGGGCGGCGACGGCGACGTTGTCGAAGAGGCAGAAGCCCATCGCTTGCTCCGCGGTGGCGTGGTGCCCGGGCGGCCGGCAGCAGGCGAACGCCGAGGAGGCGTCCCCGCGGGCGACGAGCTCCGCCGCGTCGATGGCGCACCCCGCGGCGGCGAGCGCCGCCTGGAAGGAGAAGGGCGAGACCGCCGTGTCGGGATCGAGCCAGACGATCGCTCCGCGGCGGTCGGCCTCCGCCGCCGCCTCGCGCACGCGCGCGACGTGCTCGGGCGTGTGCACGCGCAGGAGATCCTCGAGCGACGCGGGCCGCGCCTCCACCTCCGCGACGACGCCGGCGAGCGCCGCGTCGGCGCGGACGGCGCGGAGGATCCCGGGGAGCCGCTCGGAGCTCTCCGGATGAGCAGGTCCGGTGTCGTGGGCGTCGCACCAGGGATGCCTCACCAGGATCGTGGTCGGCATGGCACCTCCATGCCCGCGGCCGCGAGCCGCGGCACGGCACGTCGGGGTCGGGCTCGTCGGAGCCGGTCAGGCCAGGCGGTGCGCGAACATCCGCTGGCGGTGGCTCGACCCGTCGAGCGCCCGGAACAGGTACCCGCGGAAGACCATCGCCGCGTGCAGGGTCGCGCCGACGAGCAGCGCGCCCAGCACCGTGCCGGCGAACGCCGCGAGCAGCATCGCGGCGCCGAGCAGGGGCGCGTTGGCCGCGAACCACGGGATCCACTGCGCCCTGAGGAAGTCCCAGCTCGCGGCCACGGTCTGCATGCCGCCGTGCGCGCCGCGGAGGTAGATCACCTCGGGCACGGCGTTGAGCGCGACGAGCGCGACGAGCCACAGCGCGAGCAGCAGCGCCCCGCCGTTCGGCATCCCGCCGAGGAGCAGCCCCGAGGCCAGCGACGCCAGCCACAGGACGAAGAAGACGTTCACCACCGGCCAGAAGTAGGCGCCGAAGCTGCGCTGCAGGTCCCTGGTACCGACGCGCCCGCCCCGCACCAGCTCCCCGACGAAGTGGAGGTAGGAGCTGAAGAGCGCCGCGTCGACGAGGGTCACGGCGATCCCGCCGAGCGGACCCATGGCGTAGGCGAGCCTCGACGCCCAGGTCCGGGCGACGAGGACGAGCCCGGGGAGGAGCAGGGTCCACGGGTTCCTGCCGATCGCCAGCGCCGCGTCGCGTATGCACCGTGCGTAAAGCTGGAGATAGACCTTGAGCGCCGTCACCCGGCTCTTCTACTCGCGCCCGGGAGGCGCGGCGCGAAAACCCGCCTCACGCGGCCGGCTGGCGGCGGCCACGCGCGGCCGGCGCATCGAGGATCGCGCGGACGCGCGCCAGCAGGGTCGACGCCGTGAACGGCTTGGAGAGGAGCTCGACGTCGGGGTCGAGCACGCCACGCGTCGCCAGCACGTCGCTCGAGTACCCCGAGACGAAGAGCACCTGCAGCGCCGGATGGTGGCTGCGCAGCGCGTTCGCGACGGCGCGGCCGTCGAGCCCGGGCATGATGACGTCGCTGACGAGCAGGTCGAACGAGCCGGGGTGACGCGCCGCGAGGTCGAGCGCCTCCGCGCCGGAGGAAGCCGCCACCACGCGATATCCTCCGGCGCAGAGCGAGCGCGCCGTGACCTGGCGCACCTGGGGATCGTCCTCGACGAGGAGGATCGTCTCGTCCCCGCGCGCGACGGGCGGCGGGGGCTCGCCCGGCGCCGTGGACCGGCCCGCCTCGCACAGCGGGAGATGGATGTCGAAGGTGCTGCCCTGGCCGAGGTCGCTGCTCACCTCGATGCAGCCCTCGCCCTGCTTCACGATCCCGTAGACCGTCGCCAGGCCGAGCCCCGTGCCCTTGCCGATGGGCTTGGTGGTGAAGAACGGCTCGAAGACGCGCTCCTTCACCGAGGGGGACATTCCCGAGCCGGAGTCCCGGATGCGCAGGCGGACGTGAGGCCCCGGCCGCATGCCGGGATGGGCCGCGGCCCACTCGCCCGAGACGACGGTGTTGCCCGTCTCCAGGGTGAGGCGACCGCCTCCCGGCATCGCGTCGCGGGCGTTGACGGCGAGGTTCAGGATGACCTGCTCGATCTGGCCGGGGTCGCAGCGGACGGTGCTCGGGGATGCACCCAGCACCGTCACGATCTCCACGTCCTCGCCGAGCACGCGCCGCAGCAGCTTCTCGCTTCCCCCGACGACGTCGTTCAGGTCGAGCGGCACCGGCGCGATGACCTGCTTGCGCGCGAAGGTGAGCAGCTGTCGGGTCAGGCCGGCGGCGCGCTGCCCCGCATCGCGGATGTCGTCGATGAGCTGGGGATCGAGCCGGCCGTGCTCGCCCAGGTCGGCCTTGGCCGCGTCGGCGCAGGCCAGGATGACGGTGAGCAGGTTGTTGAAGTCGTGAGCGACGCCGCCGGCGAGCCGGCCGACGCTCTCGAGCCGCTGCGACTGCCGCAGATGCTCCTCGAGCCGCCGCTCGTCGGTCCGATCCCTGAGCACCAGCACCACCCCGGTCACCCGGCCGTCGGCGTCGCGGATGGGCGCGCCGCGCGCGGCGATGAGCCGCTCCAGGCCGTCCCGGGCGACGAGCGCCGCGTCCACCGCGCCGGCGGGGCCGTCGGAGAGGACGCGATCGACCGGGTGGGTGCGAGGACCGGGAGCGCCGTCCTCCAGGACGACCTCGAGCACCTCGTGGACGTCCCTGCCGACCGCCTGCCCCCCGCTCCACCCGGTGAGCTGCTCCGCGACCGGGTTGAAGAGCGTGATCCGCCCTGCGACGTCCGTCGCGATGACGGCGTCTCCGATGCTGCGCAGCGTCACGGCGAGGCGCTCGGTCTCCGCCGAGAGCGCCAGCTCCGCGCGCTCGCGCTCCCGCACGTCCGCGGCGAGGCGAGCATTGGCCTCGGCGAGATCCCGGGTCCGCGCCTCCACCTCGCGCCGCAGGACCGCGGGCTGCCTCAGGACGGCGAACGCCAGCCCGGCGACGCACGTGGCGAGGAGGAGCACCAGCAGCTCTCGAAGGAGGAGCCCCCGCCCGGCGCGCCACCCGCCGGCGGGCGTCAGCGCGAGCCGCCACTCGCCGTTCGGGACGGTCACGGTCCAGGTCACCGGATCTCGCGGCCGGTCCGCACCCGACCCGGCGAAGCGCAGCCACGGCCCGCCGCCGTCGCCGGGGCGCGACAGCTCCCATTCGTACCCCGCCGTCGCGAGCTGGCCGAGGCGGCTCGAGGCGACCAGGTCGCCGAGGCGGACGAGCGCCGTGGCGAACCCCCAGAACCGCTCGCCGTCCCGGGACGGTCCGTCCGGAACGAAGATGGGAAGGCGCCCGACGAGGCCGACGCCGCCCTGCCTCAGCTCGAACGGGCCCGCGACGCCGAGCCGGCGCGTGCGGATCGCCTCGGCGGCCTGGAACCGGCGGTCCGGGTCGGCGAGCAGGTCGTGACCGATGGCCTGCTCGTTGCCGGCCCGCGGGTAGACCTGCCGGATGACGCCACCCGGCGCCAGCTGCAGCGCCGACGCGTGCCCGTAGAGGGTGAGCATCTGCGCCGCGAGATCCTCGAACTGGTCGATCCGGCCGTGCTGCCGGACGATGGCGGCGAGCGCGTACGTGGCGGCCATCGACCCCGCGATCTCCTGCTCCAGGGAGACGGCCGCACCGGCCGCCGCCTGCGACGCCGCCTCGCGCTCCTCCCGGGCGCGCAGGTGCTCCGCGTGCAGGACCAGCCACGTCCCGGCGGCGCCGGTGAGCGTGAACAGGAGGAGCGCGCCGAGCGCCGGACGGAGGTGGCTCTTCGAGCATCGCATTCGCGTTCGCGGGGCGGCCGTGTACCTCGAGCCGGCTGGCGTGCGGCGAGACCGCATGCGCCCCGTACGCAACGTACACGACTTCGGGCCCCCGCGAGGAGACCGGGGACGTGCGTCGAGCTGCGTGTGCGGCCGGGTCGTACACGGCGCGCTCAGCGCGCGACCGCCACGACGGACTTCGTCCCGACGGGTGGGCTTCCGAGGAGCGCCGGGACCTCGCCCAGATCGTGGCGGCTGGAGATGAGGGTCCGCAGCTCCCCCGGCCAGCGCCGCTGGAACTCGCCCAGCGCGCTCACCGCCGCCCGGAAGGCGTCGGGGCCGGCGTTCACGGTCCCGTAGACGAGCTGGTTGCGGAGCACGAGCCGCTTCATGATCGAGCCCGCGTCGACCGGCACCGGGCCGGTGGGGCCGGGCACGCCGGAGAGGCAGAGCGCGCCGTTGGGACCGATGAGCCCCATGAGCTCGAACGCCACCCTGGCCGAGCCGGTGGCCTCGAACATGAACTGGATCTCCCCCGCCTCTCGCGCCAGCTCCGCGAGCGGCCGCTCGGCGCTGCTCCGGTACCGAGCCCCGATGGCGTCGAGGAGCCGGGCCTGCGGGCTGTCGGCCGGCTCGCGCGACCAGAGCCAGGTCTCGCAGCCGAGCGATCGCATCGCCATCGCCCCGAGCAGGCCGACCGCGCCCGCGCCCACGACGACGGCCCGGGCGCCCTCCAGCTCGCCGTGCGGGACGTCCGCGAGCCACGGCAGGCGACGCAGCATCTCGCCCGCGTCGATCATCCCCTTGGCGGCGACCGTGAGCGGCTCCACGAGCACGCCCACCTCGCGCAGCTCGCGCGGCACCGGCACGAACCAGCGCGCCTCGTCGGCGATCCGCTCCGCCATGTAGCCGTGCCGGCGGGCGATGCCGCGCTCCGTGTACTCGCCGGTGACGCAGTAATCGGCGCGCCCGGACCGGCAGGCCGGGCAGGCGGGGCTGGCGCAGGGCCGGCGCACCATCGGGACCGCCAGGTCGCCCGGGGCGAGCCCCTGCACCGCCTGGCCGACCTCGATCACCTCGACCAGCGACTCGTGCCCCAGCACCAGGTGATCCTGCCCCGGCGGCGGGAAGCCGTACTCGAAGCGGGCGATCTCTCGGTCCGTCCCGCAGATCCCCACCTCCAGCACGCGCGCGAGGACGTCCGACGGGTGCTCGCGCCGCGGCTCCGGCTGGTCGACCAGGCGGACCTTCCTCTCCCCGGGGAAGACGGCGACGGCGCGCATGGCGACCTCCTGGGCACGGCGGGTGGCGCCCATCGTTGGGCTCGAGGCGGGCGTGCGCAATGACATCGCCCGGCCTGCGAGCTGCGCACCCCTGCGTGGGTACCGTCCTTGGCCCAATGGGAGTCGCGCCCGAGGCACGGGTAGCATGCCGCGCGGGAAAGGATCGCCCATGTCGCGCGTCGAAGAGGCCTCCCGCAGCCCGCTCGCCATCGCCGGCGCAGTGATCGCCACGGTGAGCGGCATCCTCATCCTGGTCCTGGCGATGGTGGGCACCTTCGGGTACCGGGGTGGGCCCTACCTCGGCATCCTCGGCTATCTCGTCTTCCCGGCGTTCTTCGTGCTGGGCCTGGCCTGCATGCTCCTGGGATGGAGGTCGGCGCGACGGCGGGCCGCGCGAGCGGTCGCCGCCGGGCAGCCACCGCCGGGCCCGCCCGTCATCGACTTCGGCAAGCCGCGCACGCGGCGCCTCCTCATCGCCGGGGCGGCGGCCGCCGCCAGCAGCGTCGTGGTGCTGTCCGTCTCGGGCTACACGGCCGTCGTCTTCATGGACAAGCCGACGTTCTGCGTGTCCTGCCACAAGGTGACCGCCCCCGAGTACGCCGCGCACCAGCGCTCGCCGCACGCGCGGGTCGAGTGCGTCACCTGCCACATCGGCTCCGGCGCCTCGTGGTTCGTGAAGGCCAAGCTCTCCGGGGTGCTGGAGATGGTCCACTACTTCGCCGGGACCTACCCGCGGCCCATCCCCGTACCGGTGGAGAACCTCCGTCCCGCTCGCGACACCTGCGAGGCCTGCCACTGGCCGGCGAAGTTCGAGGGGGACAAGCTGGTCGTGAAGACCCGGTACGCCGACGACGAGGCGAGCACGCCCACCAAGACGGTCCTGCTCATGCACATCGGAGGCGGCGCCGGCGCGCGGGGCGGCGGGAGCCACTTCCACGTGGCCCCCGGCGTCCGCATCCGGTTCCTGGCCGATCCCACGCTGCAGCAGGTGAGCGCCGTCGAGGTGACGCGGCCCGACGGCACGAGCGCGACGTACCTCGGATCGGCGGACACTCCCGATCCCGGTCCGGGCGCCGACTGGCACGTCATGGACTGCATCGACTGCCACAACCGCCCGACGCACATCTTCCGGAGCCCGGAGGACGCGCTCGACCTCGCCATCGCCGACGGCCACATCGAGCGGGGGCTGCCCTTCCTGCGCCGGGAGGGCGTGCGGCTCCTCAAGTCCGAGCACCCATCGCACGAGGCGGCGCGGACGGCGATCCGCGCCGGGCTGCACGAGTTCTACGAGAAGCACGACCCGGCCACCTACCCCGGCAGGAAGCCGGCGGTGGACCGCGCGGCGAAGGAGCTCGGCGACGTCTGGGCGACGAACGTGTGGCCGGACATGAAGATCACCTGGGGGACGTACCCGACCTTCATCGGGCACGACGCCTCCGCAGGCTGCTGGCGGTGCCACGACGGCCGCACCACGCGCGACGGGAAGGCGGCGCTCTCGCAGGAGTGCACCCTCTGTCACACGCTGCTGGCGCAGGACGAGAAGGACCCCGCCATCGGCGACCTGGCCGCGAAGGCCCGGCCGCGGTGACGTGAGGACCATCTACTGCCGGGCCAGCGCCTCGCGCTCCCGCAGGGTGATGGCCGGATCTCCGGGCGCAGGGGCGGGACACCGCTGCATCCTCGGATCCCTCAGGAGCAGCCGCTTGCCCCGGGTGATGCCGATGTAGTCGTTGATGAAGGCGTGCAGCGTGCGCTCGAAGATCCCGCTGTGGCCGCGGATGAGCTCCTGTCCGCCGTAGGCGACGATGAACGGGCTGTGCGGGTGGCGACGCCCGGGGATGGGCTCCAGCCGGACGTGCGCGATGGTCGGCATGTCGGTGAGATCGAAGTTCACGATGTCGCACGGCCGCCGGGGCGCATTGCCGATGTAGAACGCCGCGGCCGAGGACGGCTGCTCCGGAAGGAAGTTGATGGTGTGGGTCCGCTGCGGCTCGTACTCACCGAGCGCCGTCGACCACAGGTCCGATTGCTCGTCGCGCATGGGCGCGCGGAAGATGGCATCCGCCCAGCGGCCCACCGGGAACCACACGTGCCGCGAGGAATCCGTGTCGGCCGACAGGACCAGCAGCAGCGGGGGCTGCCGCCGGTCGTAGGCCAGCTTGGCGTCGAGCCTCCGTATCCGTTCGAACTGGAAGGCCTCCAGCGCGGGATTCACGAGGACGACGATGTCCCCGAAGCCCTCCAGGGGCCTGGCGAGCGGCTGCCGGGGCTCGTCGGGATCGAGGGTGACGTCCGTCACCGCGATCAGCTCCTGCTCCAGCGTGCTCGAGATCGCGGTGAAGAGCACCTGCGCTCCGAAGCTGTGGCCGATGGCCGCCATGCCCACGTAGGGGGATGAGGGTCCGCGGTCGCGGTAGGTCGCCCGGTAGAGGGCGTTCAGCCGGAGCAGGAATTCACGGAGGTCGCCGCGGCCGACGCGCTCGGCCGCGTTCTTCCGGTCCCAGAAGGTGAGGTAGGCGAACGGCATGGGGAGCGACGTCCCGCGCCAGCCCACGTAGATCCCGAACACGTTGACGTCGCCGCTCCCCGTCAGGATCTCCCTGGACCGGCGATAGAACCCCGGCTTGCCGTCCGCGCGATCGTCGAGCTTCTTCCGGATGTCCTGCAGCGCGCTGGCGAAGCCGAGGGCGTTCTCGTCGTCCGGATCCGCGTTGTGGTGCCAGCCGTGGACGGCCACGACGACGATGGTGTTCGTCGTGCGCGCCGAGCGCGCGATCGCCTCGAGCGCACGCGCCGGGACCTCTGGATCCCAGAACGACCCGTAGTCATCGACCTGGATGACGAAGTCGCCGGGGGATGCGAGCGCTGCGCCCGCCTGGTTGAAGTTCTTGTGGGCGTATCCGCACGCGACCTGCACCGCGAGCAGGGCCGGCCAGGCGATTCGAGCGGGTCCCTTCATCGCGACCTCGCGCGCTGGACGCCGGGCTCCGGACCACCACGGCGGCGCGCGCGAGCGCGCCGCACCTGGACCGCCGCTCGACGTGTGCTGCCACTATGCCGCACCCGGCGGCGAAGTGGCCGGAGATCGGGAGGAGGTGGGCGCGCGCGCGCGCGGTGGCACACGCGGTCGCACCCGTCGGCGGTACCGCGGGCTTCAGCCGGCCGCGAGCGGCACCGGCGCGCCCTCGCGGAAGGCGACGATCCGGCCGGGGTCGATGGGCGTCCAGCGCTCGTTGTCGGTGAGCGGCATCGTGGCGATGACGGCCACGCGGTCGCTCGGGGTGGTGAGCCCGGCGAAGTCGACCGTCAGGTCCCGGTCGACGAGGTGGGCCGCCGCGAAGGGCGCCTCGCGCACGACGTAGTGGAGCCGCGTGGCGCAGTGGGCGAAGAGGTGCTCGCCGTCGGAGAGCAGGTAGTTGAACGGCCCGCGCCGGCGCAGGGACTCGGTCACCTCGGCGAGCGTGGCGTGCATCGCGGCGAGGGGTGGATCGCCGGCCGGAAAGGCCGCGCGCAGCGCCTCGAGGATCCGGCAGAACGCCGCCTCGCTGTCCGTCTGCCCCACCGGGCGGTAGACGTGGCCGGTGCCCGGGACACCGCCCTCGAGGTTCCCGTTGTGCGCGAAGGCGAAGTAGCGCCCCCACAGCTCGCGCACGAACGGGTGCGTGTTCTCGATGGCGACCGCCCCCTGCGTCGCCTTGCGGATGTGGGCGATGACGTGCATCGACTTGATGGGGTAGCGCCGGACCAGCTCCGCCACCGGGGACGTGGTCGCCGGGTGCGAGTCGAGGAAGACGCGGCAGCCGCGGCCCTCGAAGAAGGCGATGCCCCAGCCGTCCGCGTGGACGTCGGTGTGGCCGCCGCGCGCCGAGAAGCCCTCGAACGAGAAGCAGATGTCCGTGGGGACGTTGCAGTTCATCCCGAGGAGCTGGCACATCGCGAGGGTTGTAGCGAGCTCCGCGAGGGCGCGCCGCGTCCCCCGCGCCGCGGGCGCCCGCGGCTTGCGGTGTGGGGGAGGCCCGGTTACGGGGCGTGCCGTCATGGACGCGACGCTCTCGGCGCTCATCCGGCAGCTCGACCTCGAGCGGCTGGAGACGAACCTCTTCCGGGGTCAGTCGACCGACCTCGGCGGCCGCAGCGTCTTCGGCGGCCAGGTGATCGGACAGGGTCTGGCGGCGGCGGAGCGCACCGTCGACGGCCGGTCGCCGCACTCGCTCCACGCCTACTTCCTGCTCCCCGGCGACGTGTCCGCTCCCATCGTGTATGACGTGGATCGTCTCCGCGACGGCAGGAGCTTCTCCGCCCGGCGGGTGCAGGCCATCCAGCACGGGCGCCCCATCCTCTCGATGATCGCGTCCTTCCAGATCGCCGAGGAGGGAGCGGAGCACGCCGCGCCCATGCCGGTGGTCCCGGCGCCCGAGGCGCTCACGCCCACGGCGGAGCTGCGCGAGGCCTGGCTCGCCGAGGCGGCCCCGGTCCACCCGGCCGTCGCCGCGGCCCTGCGGAGGCCGTCCGCCATCGAGTTCCGCGCGGTGCGCCCGCAGAACCCCCTGCGCCCGATCCCCGGCCCGCCGCGCCAGGAGTACTGGTTCCGCGCCGTCGATCGCGTCCCGGACGACCCGTGGCTGCACCGCTGTCTGCTCGCCTACGCCTCGGACGCCACGCTCATCGGCGCTGCCCTGCGCGCGCACGGGATGAGCTGGTACCAGCGAGAGATGCGGGTCGCCTCGATCGACCACGCGCTCTGGTTCCACCGGCCGGCGCGCATCGACGAGTGGCTCCTGTACGTGCAGGACTCGCCGTCGGCGCAGTCGGCGCGGGGTCTCGCGCGCGGCCTCGTCTACGATCGCGCCGGCCGCCTCGTGGCGAGCGTCGCGCAGGAGGGGCTCATGCGGCGGGTGAATCCTTCCGCTCCTGGCGAGAGCGGGCCGGGGTGAGGGCGGCTGCCCTATCTCCTCGCCCTGCGCCGCGGCCTCCGCACCGCGCGGATCCGGCCGCTCGTCCCGCCGCCGGCGTAGAAGAGGTCGCGCCCGTCCGACTCGAGCCCGCTCACCTCCATCCCCGCGGGCATCGTCACGCGGGCGAGCACCTCGCCGCTCTCGGGGTCCACCTGGCGGATGTCCGCCTCGCCCGCTTCCCAGGTCCCGTGCCAGAGCTCTCCGTCGACCCAGGTCACCCCGGTGACGAAGCGGTTCGACTCGACCGTGCGCAGGACCGCGCCCGTCGCCGGATCGACCTGGAAGATCTTCCGGTCGCGATACCGCCCGACCCAGAGCGTCCCTTCCCCCCAGGCGAGGCCGGAGTTCCCCCCGCCGCCCGGGGCCGGGATGGTCGACAGGACCTCGCCGCTCCCGGGATCGATCCTCTGGATGCGGTCGCCCGCGATCTGGAAGAGGTGGCGCCCGTCGAAGGCGGTGCCGGCGTGGCACGCGACGTCGAGCGAACGCACCACCGTCCCGCTCGCGGGGTCGAAGGCCTGGAGCTTCGCGCCGCCGGCGAACCAGACGCGGCTGCCGTCGAAGCTGACGCCGGCGACGTGCGGCGCGCCCGGGAAGGGCCCGTACTCGCGCACGACCTCGGCCGGCTCGTCCCCGCTCTGCTGCCTCGCCATCGCTCGCTCCTCCCCGGCGGGCTCACTAGCCGGATCCATCGGCGAACGGGAGCAACAAGGTCGTCGCGAATCCGGCCACCGGAGCGGAGAGCCAGCGCTGCGAGCGGCCGCGGCCGAGCGCCTGCACCTGGCCCGCCTCCTCCAGCG
>DASTGH010000491.1:0-7614 GCA_035719345.1 Anaeromyxobacteraceae bacterium | reverse complement strand
TCCTCGAGGTAGAGCAGCGCGAACGGGACGTCCTCGGGGTGGCGGCGGAGGCAGGCGAGCGCCGCCTCCGCGGCCGCGTCGTAGGTGCGGGCCTCGGCGGCGGCCGAGGCGAGGTCGCGCAGCGCGAACGCCTGGCGCGCGCCGTACACCCGCTGCGTGGTCTCGGTCACGGCACAGAAGACGCCGCCGACCTCGCCCGATTCGACGCGGATCGGGCTGTAGGTGAACGTGAAGTAGCACTCCTCGGGGAAGCCGTGCCGCTGCAGCGGCAGCATGAGGTCCTCGACGTAGGTGGTCCGCCCCTCGTCGAGGACGCCCGCCAGCATGGGGCCGATGGTGTCCCAGATCTCCGGCCAGCACTCGCGGGCGGACTGGCCCATCGACCGCGGATGCTTGTCGCCCACGAGGTGCCGGTACGCGTCGTTGTAGAGCATCCGGAGATCCCGGCCCCACCACAGCACCACCGGGAAGCCGGAGGCGAGGCAGATGCTGACCGCGGTCTTCAGGCTCTGCGGCCACCGCTCCGCCGCGCCGAGCGGCGTCGCCGCCCACTCGGTGGAGCGCATGAGGGAGCCCATCTCGCCGCCGCCGAGCAGGAAGGCGAGCGGCTCCGCAGCTGCATGGCCGCGCGCATCCGCGCCCGGACGCCCCGTCGGGGAGCCGGGCCTTCCGTCCTGGGGGTCGGAAGAGGCCATCTACGGGATCTTGTCGTCCCACGACCCTGGGACAACGCCCGTCCGGCACGCTCCTCGGACGGGACGGGCGCTTCGGGCGGTGCGCTCCCTCCGGAGCGGTTGCCGCGCCGTGGGCCCGTCCCGACGCTGCCGGCATGTCGCCGCCGCCCGCGCGTCCCGCCGCCGTCGCCCTCGTCGCCGCGATCCTCGCCGCAGCCGCAGCGCCGGGCGGCGCGCGCGCCGAGGAGGTGGCGGTGCGGCACGTCGAGGGCGTGGCGCACGGGTTCCTGGTGGTCCGCACGAAAGAGGGCGAGGCGCTGGGGGAGGGCGACCTCACGCAGGTGAGCCGCCGCGGCGTGGTGACGGCGAAGCTCGTGCTCCGGCTCCGCGACGGCTCGACGCGCGAGGAGACCACCGTCTACGAGCAGCGCAAGGTCTTCCGCATGCTCACGAACCACGTCGTGCAGAAGGGGCCGGCGTTCAAGGTGAAGGAGCTCGAGTCCTGGATCGAGCGGAGCGGCCGGGTGCGCGTGCGCTGGGTGGACGACGACGGGAAGCAGCAGTCGGTCGACGAGCACATGGACCTGCCCCCCGACGTCGCGAACGGCCTGCCCACCATCCTCGTCAAGAACATCCCACCGTCGAAGGAGAAGACGACGGTCTCGATGGTCGCCGTCACCCCGAAGCCGCGCCTGGTGCACCTCGAGATCACGCCGAGCGGCGAGGAGCCGTTCGCGACCTCCGGCCACGAGCGCAAGGCGACCCACTTCACGCTCAAGATCAGCGTGCCCGGCGCGACCGGCGTGATCGCCTCGATGCTCGGCAAGATCCCGGAGGACTCGCACTTCTGGATCATCGAGGGCGAGGCGCCCACGTTCGTGCGCGCCGAGACCCCGCTCTTCTCCGGCGAGCAGGTCTGGCGCGTCGACCTGGCATGCGTCACCTGGCCCGGGGATCGCGCGCAGCGCTGATTGTTTCCTTGCGGGAACGGTGCTGTTCTCCGTCGGGCATTGCGGGCGCGGGCCGCGCCGCGCTACCACTCCGTCCGCCGGCGCCGACCCACGGCCCGCCCGAAACCGAAAGGAAACGCATCGCCATGAAGCTCCTCGCCTCCGTGCTCGCGCTCGTGCCCGCCTTCGCGCTCGCCGCCCCCACCACCTTCAAGGTCGACCCGTCCCACTCGCAGGTGGGCTTCGCGGTGAAGCACCTCGTCATCTCCACCGTGCGCGGGCAGTTCGCGAAGTACGAGGGCAAGGTCGCCTTCGACGACGCGGACCCGACGAAGTCGACCGTCGAGGCCAACATCGACGTCGCCAGCATCGACACCCGCGTCGCGGACCGCGACACGCACCTCAAGAGCGCCGACTTCTTCGACGTGGCGAAGTACCCGACCATGACGTTCAAGTCGACGAAGGTGGCGAAGGCGGGGCAGGACAAGCTCCAGGTCACGGGCGACCTCACCCTGCACGGCGTCACGAAGCCGGTCGTGCTCGAGGTCAGCACCTCCCCCGAGGTGAAGGGCATGTTCGGCGAGACGCGCCGCGCCTTCGCCGCGAGCACGAAGATCAACCGCAAGGACTTCGGGCTCACCTGGAACAAGGCGGTCGAGGCCGGCCCGGCGGTGGGCGACGAGGTGACGATCACGCTCGACCTCGAGGCGGTGAAGGACGCGCCCAAGTCGGCGTCCAACTGAGCAGGGCGCGCGGCGCTGCCGCGGCGATCCGGGCCGGCTCCCGCGGGGGGAGCCGGCCCGTCGCACCTTCAGGGGTAGCGCGCGAGGCGCGGGATCGAGGGCAGGGGGATGGACTCGCTCTCGCCGGGCACCGCCGGGAAGCGGCCCTCGCTCCAGGCGCGGGCGGCCTCCTCGATCCGCTCCGCCGAGCTCCCGACGAAGTTCCACCAGACGTGGCGCGGCCCGTCCATGGCGTCGCCGCCGAGGACCATGAGGCGCGCGGGCTCCAGCGCGCGCACCACCGCGGGCCTGCCGGCGCGGAGGACGAGGAGCCGGCCCGCGCCGTGCCGCTCGCCCGCGACCTCGACCGCGCCCTCGGCCACGAGCACGGCCCGCTCCTCGTGCTCGGCCGGGATCTCGAGGCGCGCGCCCGGGGCGAGGGCCGCGTCGGCGTAGAGCGTCTCGGACAGGACCGGCACCGGCGAGCGCGCGCCGTGCAGCGCGCCGGCGATGACCCGCAGCCGCACGCCGTCGCCCTCGACGGCCGGGAGCGCCTCCGCCGGCGTGTGCGCGAACGAGGGCGGCGCCTCCTCGTGGGCGCGCGGGAGCGCGACCCAGGTCTGCACGCCGGAGAGGCGCGCGCCCTCGACGCGCCCCTCGGCCGGCGTGCGCTCGGAGTGCACGATCCCTCGGCCGGCGGTCATCCAGTTCACGGCGCCGGGGCGAATGGCCTGGACCGTGCCGAGGCTGTCGCGGTGCAGGATCTCGCCCTCGAACAGGTAGGTGACGGTGGCGAGCCCGATGTGCGGATGGGGCCGCACGTCGAGCCCGCGGCCGTCGTGGAACACGGCGGGGCCCATCTGATCGAGGAAGACGAACGGGCCCACCATCCGGCGCTGCAGCGTGGGGAGCGCGCGGCGGACCTCGAAGCCGCCCAGGTCGCGGGTGCGGGGGACGATCACGGTCTGGACGGGCGAGTCCGCGCTGGTCGCGAGGGACGGCTCGGTGGGGATGGTGGAGTCCATGGGGGAGTGTTAACGCGCCGAACCGGCCCTCTCCCCATCCCTCCCCCGCTGGCGCGGGGGAGGGGGTCTGGTCGCCGGCGTTCTCGATGACGCTGGAGGTGTTGGAGGTCGAAAAGCGATCCCCCTCGCCCGCCCCAGGCGGGAGAGGGTCGGGGTGAGGGCAGGTTTCGCGTTCCCCACGCCCGCCCTTCCCCACCCCCGCCCTTCCCCACGCCCACCCTTCACCTCTTCGGCGCCACCCGCAGCACCTTCCCGTCGCTCGAATCGGTGAGGAGCCACAGCGCCCCGTCCGGCCCCTGCACCACGTCGCGGATGCGCGCGCCGAGCTCGGTGAGCAGGCGCTCCTCCCCCACCACGCGGTCGCCGTCGAGCACCAGGTGCACGAGCGCCTTGCTCGACAGCCCGCCGATGAAGAAGTGCCCCCGCCACTCCGGGACGAGGTCGCCCGAGTAGATCGCCATCCCGGAGGGCGAGATGACCGGGTCCCAGTAGTACACCGGCTGCTCCATGCCCGGGCCCTGCCCCGAGGCGTGGATGGGCTCGCCCGAGTACTCGCGGCCGTAACCGATCGTCGGCCAGCCGTAGTCCTTGCCCTTCTCCACGAGGTTCAGCTCGTCCCCGCCGCGCGGGCCCATCTCCGCGATCCAGAGCCGCCCGCGCCCGTCGAGCGCCGCGCCGAGCACGTTGCGGTGGCCGAGCGACCAGATCTCGGGGCGCGCGCCCGGGCGGTCGACGAACGGGTTGTCCTCCGGGACGGAGCCGTCGGGCTGGATGCGCACGATCTTGCCGAGGTCGCTCGCGAGGTCGCGCGCCTGCCGCCGGCCCTCCAGGATCGACCGCTCACCGAGCGTGACGAAGAGGGTCCCGTCGGGCGCGAAGACGAGCCGCCCGCCGGCGTGCATGGTGGAGTCGAGCGTCGGCTGCATGCGGAAGATCACCTCGACGCCATCCAGCCTCGGCTCGGCGCCCTCGGCGAGCTTCCCGCGCGCCACCGCCAGCCCGTTCCCGCCCGGCCTGGGCTCGTAGTAGGCGAAGTAGACGAGGCCGCTCGAGGCGAAGTCGGCCGGGAGGGCCAGGCCCATGAGGCCGCCCTGGTTGCGCCCGTCCACCCGGGGGATGCCGCGTACCGGCTGCGACCTCGTACCGTCGCGCGCCACGATGAAGAGCCGGCCCGTCGGCTTCTCCGTCACCAGCATCCGCCCGCCGGGCAGGAAGGCGAGGCCCCACGGCTTGTCGAGGCCGGAGGCGACCACGGTCACCTGGAGCGGCGTGGCGGTGTGGATGGCGGGCGCGCGCGTCTGCCCCGGGAAGGCCGGCTCGAAGCCGGCGCCCTGCTTCGGACCGGTCTCGACCGGGGGGCCCGCCGGCGCGGCCGCGCCGAGCGACGCGGCGAGCGCGAGCGCGGAGAGCGCGGGCGTCGTCATGGCGCTCCTCATACTGCGCATCGCGCGCGGCGCCAGGCTCGGAGGTCACGCCCAGAGCCGCAGCGCGACGCCGAGCGCGCTCGCGACCGCGAGCACGGCGAGCGGGTGCCAGCGCGTCCGCCAGGAGAGCGCGAGCGCCGCGGCGAAGACGATCCAGGGCGCGGGCGCGACGAGCGTCTTCCGCGCGATCCCGACCACCGCGGCGAAGATGAGCCCGATGGAGGCCGCCACCAGCCCGCGCGTGAACCCGCGCACGGAGGGCGAGGCGCGCAGGTGCGCGTGCCCGCGCTGCAGCGGCAGCATGGCGTAGCCCGGGAGCTGGATGGCGGCCGTGGTGAGGAGCGCGCCGGGGAGCCCGTGCAGCGTCCAGCCGATGGAGGCGACGTAGGCGTTCGCCTGGCCGGGGATGACGCGGGCGATGGCGAAGGCGTAGAGGAGCTGGTCGAGCGTGAGGACGCCGGCGCCGTCGACGAGCCGCTCCTGGAGGAGCGGGATCATGACCGGGCCGTTGCCGAAGGTGAGGGCGTTGGCGGTGAAGATCACGAGCGACAGCTCGAGGACGCTCACGGCCGGTCCTCGCCGTCGTCCCGCCGCAGGAGGAGGACCCCGGCCGCGCCGCCGGCGAGGAGCACCAGCGCGGGGTTCACCCGGGCGGCGAAGGCGGCGGCGAAGGCGGCGACGGCCAGCGCGAGCGGCAGCCCGGGGCGCCGCGTCACCTCGCGTGACATGCGGAGCGCGGCGGCGACGATGAAGGCGAGCGCCGCCGGGAGCAGCGTCACCGGCATCCAGTCGAGCAGCCGCGCCCGGCTCACGGCGCCGTAGGCGATGGTGAGCCCGACGGCGCAGGTGAAGGCCGGCAGGACCAGGCCGACGAGGGCCGTCACGGTCCCGAGCGGCCCGCCCAGGCGGTACCCGAACGCCACCGCGAGCGCGGTCATGGTGCCGCTCGGCACGATCCGGCCGAGCGCGTAGTCGGTGAGGAACTCCTCGTGCGAGACGAGCCGCCGCCTGCGGACGAGCTCCTCCTCCAGGACGGCCAGGATGCCGAGCCCGCCGCCGAACGCCAGCCCGGCGCGGAGGAAGAGGGCGAGGATCTGGACCTGCGAGAGCCTGGGCGATTTCTGCGGTTCGGGCGACGCGTCCATGCGCTGGACCTCGGGGCGGCTCGCGGGCGCGCCGGACGGGACCTCGTGGGCCGTCCGCTCGCGCCGTACCTTTGTCGTGCGCGCGCGCCTCGCGCCGCTTTCCCGGGAGGGCCGCACGGACCGCGCCAGCACGACCCACGCCGAGAACGTGGTCGACGGTCACCGCGTCCTCCCCGCGCTCGTCGAGGACCTCTCGGGCGCCCGGTCCTCGATCCACCTCTCCTTCTTCCTCTTCTTCAACGATCCCATCGGGCAGGCCCTCGCGGACGTGCTCTGCGCGCGGGCGCGCGCCGGCGTCGCGGTGCGGATGCTCATCAACAAGGCGAAGACGGAGAAGGGCGACCCGTTCTCCACGGGCGAGCGAGAGATGATGGAGCACGACCCCGGGTTCCACGAGGACCCGATGGACGTGGACCCTCTCATCGAGCGCCTGTGCGACGCCGGCGTCCGGGTGCACGACACCGACCTCGACTTCGACCGCGATCCACCCACGAGCGATCCCTCCCTCGTCGAGCAGGCGCGCCTCATCCGCGAGACGAGCCGCATGGACATCGCCCACGTCGACCACCGGAAGATCGTGGTGGTGGACGGGCGCGTCGCCTGGATCGGTTCGGCGAACGTCGGGGCGCAGTACCTGTTCCGCATCCCGTTCGACCCCGGGGTCGATGGCAAGGAGGAGGGCGATCGCGCCGCGAGGGAGGGGCGCCCGGAGCCGTGGTGGAAGTGGCACGACGGCCTCGTGCGCCTCGAGGGACCGGTGGTCGCCGACGTCGACGCCGCGTTCCGCGAGCGCTGGGTCCTCGACGGCGGCGACGACTACGGGCGGGTGGAGCGCGTCGGGGGCGGGCCGCCGCGGGGCATCCCGGTGGAGCGGGCGGACGTGTTCAAGAACCAGCCCGACTCCACCCCGAACGCCATCAGGAGGCTCTTCCTGGAGTGCATCGGCAGCGCCCGCGAGTCGATCTTCATCGAGAACCCGTACCTCTACCACCCGGCGATCGTGGAGGCGCTCGTCGCGGCGAGGCGCGCGAACCCGTCGCTGCGCGTGGACCTGATCGTGCCCGGGATGGCGTGGAACGACAGCGAGTTCTCGCAGGACGCGATGCAGCACCACTACCCGGCGCTGCTCGAGGCGGGCGTGGCCGTCCACGAGTACCAGCACCACTTCACGCACCTGAAGCTCGCCACCTTCGACGAGCGCGTCGCCATCGTCGGCTCGGCGAACCTGAACTACCGGAGCCTCGAGGACGACAACGACTTCGAGCTGGTGGCGCGGCTCGAGGGCGGAGAGTTCGCGCGCAGGGTGAACGCCGAGGTGCGCGACGTCGACCTCCGGCACTCCCGGCGCCTGACGCGCGAGGGGCTCACCTTCCGGGAGCGGGTGCGCGACCCGCGGACGCTCCTCCTGCTCTCCCGCCGGCTGCTCTGAGCCCGGGCGCGGCGGGCCGCGCGGCGCCATGAGAGCGGCGCATGGCCGAGAGCGATCGCATCCCGGAGGCCGCCGCTGCGTTGCTCGCCGTCCCGCCGGCCCGCTTCACCGCCGAGCGCGACGCGCTCGCGAGGCGGCTCGCCTCGGACGGCGACCCGGCGGCGGCGGCCGCGGTGAGGAAGCTGCGCCGGCCGGTCGGGCTGGCGTGGCTCCTGAACCGCGTCGCGCGCGAAAGGGGCGACGAC
>DASTGH010000490.1:0-12894 GCA_035719345.1 Anaeromyxobacteraceae bacterium | reverse complement strand
AGCTTCTGGCCGGACGCGGTGGGATGGTAGGACGAGCTGATCGCGAGGAGGTCCACCGAGTGCCGTCGCAGGCCGCGGTCGCGCCGCGGGCGGCGAGCGGCGCGCGCGAGGAGGGGGCCGCCGGCGCGGAGCCGGCGCGGGCGAGCGACCGGGCGCCGGCGCGCGACGACGGCAGCGCCCGCGAGGCGGCCGCCCGGCGCGAGGCGGACGAGCGCAGGTTCCTGGAGGAGACCTGGACGCGGCCCTGACCGCGAGGCGCCCCCTCGAGCGGCGGGCGGTGTAAGCTCCGGCGCGCTCCCCACGACCGGGGACCTCGCCACCGGGGCTCACCGCCGAGATGCCGAAGCTCCCCATCGGACCGCGCGCCCGGACCGCCCTGCGCTGGGGCGTCACGCTGGTGGTGATCGGCGTCTGCCTGCGCATCCTGGCCCGCCACCTCGACGCGGCGGCGGTGGGCCGGGCGCTGGCGGGTGCCGACTACCGCCTCGTCGCGGCGATGGCGGCGGCGCACCTCGCCCTCTTCCTGGGCGTGAAGGCCTGGCGCTGGCAGCTCATGCTGGCGCCGGTGCGCCGCATCGGGCTCGGCCGGCTCTACCAGTACTGCCTCGCCGGCTGCGCCGTCACGAACCTCGTCCCGGCGCGGGCCGGGAGCGCCGCGCGCGTGGCGCTCCTCCACCGCGACGGCGTGCCCGTGCCCGGCTCGGTGGCAGTGCTCGTGGTGGAGGAGATCTGCAACGCGGTCGTCCTCGGCCTCCTCTGCCTGCCGCTGCCGTTCCTGCTCGACCTGCCGTCGAAGGTGCGCGTCACCCTCGCCGTCGTGACCGGGGGCGCGGCCATCGCGCTCGGCATCCTGGCCGCGGTGGGCTTCGCCGGCCGCTCGCGGCCATCGGGGGTCCTGCGCCGCGTCGCGGACGGCCTGGCGGTGCTCCGCGACCGCCGGGCGGCTGCCGCGGTGCTCGCCCTCACCGTCGCCATGTGGCTCGTCGACCTGGGCCAGATCGCGCTCGCCATGAGGGCGGTCGCCCTGCCGCCCTCGTACGGCGCGGTGGCGCTGGTGCTGCTCTTCGTGAACCTCACCAACGCCGTGCCGGTCACGCCGGGCCAGGTGGGGCTGTTCGAGGCAGGCGCCGCCGCCGCCTGCGTCGCGGTGGGCGCCACCGCGGAGCAGGGCGTGGCGGTCGGCGTGCTGTACCACGTCATGCAGCTCGTGCCGGAGACGGTGCTCGGGCTCGCCGTGCTCGGCCGCGGCGCGCTCGGGGGCGCCTGGCGCGCGCAGGCCCCGGCGCAGCCGGAGCCCCGCTAGGAGGAGGAGAGCATGGATCGGATCGAGCCCGCCTCGCCGCAGCCCGGCGCCACCCCCGGCCATGGGGAGCGCCGGCTCTCGGTCGGCGAGTGGCTCCGCCACGGGCCGTTCCTGGCGCACCTCGTCGTCACCCGGCGGTGCAACCTGAAGTGCGGCTACTGCAACGAGTTCGACCGCGTGTCGCCGCCGGTGCCCTGGGACCTGCTCGACGCGCGCCTGCGGAAGCTCCGCGAGCTGCGGACGTGGATGGTGTGCCTCACCGGCGGCGAGCCGACGATGCACCCGGAGCTGCCGCGCCTGGTCGAGCGCATGCGCGACCTCGGCTTCCGCCGCCGCCAGGTCCTCACCAACGGGTATCGCCTCACGTCCGCGCTGGTCGAGCGGCTGAACGCGGCCGGGCTCACCGACCTCCAGATCAGCGTCGACGGCGTGCAGCCCAACCGGACGACGGTGAAGGTGCTCGACCCGCTGCGCGACAAGCTCGAGCTGCTCGCCCGGCACGCGCGCTTCTCGGTGGTGGTGAGCGCCGTCATCGGCAGCGCGCCGCCCTCCGAGGCGCTGGAGGTGGTGCGCTTCACGCGCGGCCTCGGGCTCACGCCGCGCATCATCCTCCTGCACGACGGGACCGGCCGCCTCCGCCTCGGCCAGGACGAGCTCGCCGCCTTCGAGGAGGTGAAGCGCCTCCTCGGCCGGCGCGGCCGCGAGGCGGGCGACTACCGGCAGCGGCTCATCGACGACGGCCGCGCGCCCTTCCGCTGCCGCGCCGGCGCGCGCTACCTCTACGTCGACGAGTTCGGGAAGGTGCACTGGTGCAGCCAGACGGTCGGCGCCTTCGCCCGCGACCTCTCCGAATACGGCCCGGAGGAGCTGGCGCGCCAGTTCGACGCCCCGAAGCCGTGCGCCGACGGGTGCACCGTCGGCTGCGCGCGGAGCGCGTCCGCCTACGACGGCTGGCGCGCCCAGGACGCCGGGCCGCGGCCCGAGCCGGCCGGCACGTAGCGGCGGTACGTCGCGGCGATGGGGCGCCCATCGAGGACCGCCCCTGGAGGCGCGGGCGCGGCGACGCGGGCGGATCCGCCCGGGCCCCGGCGGTGCTAGGGTGTCGCCCGCCATCGGCGCGGTGGCCATCGTTCAGGAGACCCCATGCCTGCCCTGCTCCCCGACGTCGATCCCGACGGGCTGCTCGAGTACTCGGTCGTCTACACGGACCGGGCGCTGAACCACATGTCGAAGAAGTTCCAGGCCGTCATGCGCGACCTGTCCGCGACGCTGAAGGGCGTCTACGGCGCGCGCTCCGCCATCGTCGTCCCCGGCAGCGGCACCTTCGGCATGGAGGCCGTGGCGCGACAGTTCGCCCACGGCAAGCGCTGCCTCGTCGTCCGCAACGGGTGGTTCAGCTTCCGCTGGAGCCAGATCCTGGAGATGGGCCGCATCCCGGCGGAGGCCGCGGTGCTCAAGGCGCGCCGCACCGGCGCCGGCCCGCAGGCCCCGTTCGCGCCGCCCCCCGTCGAGGAGGTGGTGGCGGCGATCCGGAAGGATCGGCCCGACCTCGTCTTCGCCCCCCACGTGGAGACGGCGTCGGGGATCATCCTCCCCGACGGCTACGTGCGGGCCGTGGGCGAGGCGGTGCGCGAGGTCGGCGGCCTCTTCGTGCTCGACTGCGTCGCCTCCGGCGCCGTCTGGGTGAACATGGCCGCCTCCGCCGTCGACGTCATCGTCAGCGCGCCGCAGAAGGGCTGGAGCGGCTCCCCCTGCTGCGGCCTCGTCATGCTCGGAGAGCGCGCCCGCGAGCGGATCGAGTCGACGACCAGCTCCAGCTTCGCCTGCGACCTGCGCAAGTGGCTCCAGATCATGGAGACCTACGAGGGCGGCGGGCACGCCTACTACGCCACGCCGCCGACCGACGCGCTCGTCGTGCTGCGCGACGTGATGCAGGAGGCGCGCGCCGACGGGTTCGAGAAGCTGCAGGCGCGCCAGCTCGAGCTCGGTCGCCGCGTGCGCGAGCTGCTCGCGCGGAAGGGGTTCCCCAGCGCCGCCGCGCCCGGCTTCGAGGCGCCGGGCGTGGTGGTGAGCTACACGGACGACCCCGGCATCCACAACGGCAGCAAGTTCGCGGCGGCCGGCCTGCAGGTGGCCGCCGGCGTGCCGCTGCAGTGCGACGAGGGCCCGGACTTCCGCACCTTCCGCATCGGCCTGTTCGGGATCGACAAGCTCCGCGACGTCGACGGGGCCGTGCGCCGGCTGGAGGCTGCGGTGAACGCGGTCGCGCCCGGCCGGCCGTAGCCGCGGGGAGGACGCCCATGCCGCCCGGCACCCCCGGCAGCCCCGCCATCCCTGGCATCGAAGTGGAGTGGCGGGACGCGGTCGCCGTGGTCCGCATGCGCCACGGCAAGGTGAACGCCATCGGCCCGGCGTTCCTCGCCGAGCTGGGCCGCGCGCTCGACGCCTGCGCGGCAGCCCGGGCGCTCGTCCTCACCGCCGACGGCCCGACCTTCTCGGCCGGGCTCGACCTCCCCCTGCTCGTCGACCTCGACCGGGAGGCGATGCGCGGGTTCATGCGCGCGTTCTCCGACGGGATGCTCCGGCTCTTCGAGCTGCCGGCGCCCGTGATCGCCGCCGTGAACGGCCACGCCATCGCCGGCGGCTGCGTGCTCGCGCTCCAGGCCGACGTGCGCCTCGCCGCCGACGGACCGGGCCTCATGGGGCTCAACGAGACCCAGCTCGGGCTCGGGCTGCCGGCGGTGGTGCTGCACCCGCTCCTGCTCGCCATCCCGCCGGCCTCGTTCGCCCCCGTGGCGCTGGAGGGCACGCTCGTGCCGCCGCGGCGCGCGCTCGAGCTCGGGCTCGTGCACGAGGTCGTACCCCCGGCGGAGCTCCTGCCGCGCGCGCTGGAGCGCGCCGCGCGCCTCGCGGCGCTGCCCCCGGCCGGCGTGCGGCGGGTGAAGGAGCTCGCCCGCCGAGGCGTCTCCCACCGCATCCGCGAGGACGGGGCGGCCGAGCTCGACCGATGGGTGGACGACTGGTTCGCCCCCGAGACGCGCGAGCGGGTCCGTGGCGCCGTCGCCCGGCTGGGGAAGGGCCGCCCGCAGGCGTGAGGCGCCCGGGCGTGCCCCGCGCCGGCGTCAGGGCGCGAGCCGCCGGACCCCGTGGTAGGCGCTCTTGGCCGCGCGGAAGACGACCGAGTTCCCGCCCAGCGAGCGGCGCATGGCCGCCGCCACGTTGGCGTGCAGGGGGCGGAACCAGTTGAGGTCGAGCTGGTCGCGGAAGAACGATACCCAGTCGCGCCCCCGGTACGTCGCGAAGTAGCGCGCCAGGTCGGCCTCGGTGCGGGCGCCGCCGTTGTCGGCGTACTTGGCCAGGTACGGCGTGAACTCGGGGTAGAGATCGGCGTCGCCGTGGAGCGTCACCTTCATGAAGTTGCCGATGAGGAGGTCGTCGAAGACGCGGTAGCGCACGGCCGTCATGAGCGAGCCGCGCGGCGCCTCGAAGGTGAGCCCGCGGTCGCGGCGCGGGCCGCCCAGCGCCACGTGCGTCTCCTCGGCGCCCACCCGGAAGCGCACGAAGCCGAACGCCTCGCGCACGTGCTCCACCCCGCGGACGTAGGACGCCAGCTCCTCCGCGTCGCCGGGCTCGAGGCGCTCCTCCCAGTCGTCGCCGAACTCGCGCGGGTCGATGGCGCGGTCGGGGGCGGGCTCCGGGGCGATGGGCGTGACCGCGTCGTGCGCCAGGTCGACGCGTGCGAACGGCGGGAGCAGCTCGCAGCGGCGCGAGTCGAAGCCGACCGCGTAGGCGTCGATGGGCGTGGCGTACGTGTTCGCCCAGACGCTGTCGGCGCGCTGGTAGCGGTGCATGGAGCTGAACGGGATGAAGAAGCGCGCGCCGATCGCCTCCGTGTCGCGGGCGATGGCGGCGCCGACCGGCGTGCGCTGCGCGGCCTGGGGCAGGATGCGCTCGCCGCCCTCCCGGAACCTGTTGATCATGTCGGCGTCGCCGTAGCCGGAGAGGCGCATGAGGTACGACTCGGGGTAGCGGCGGACGACGCCGCGCACGAACGGGCCCCAGCCGCGCTCGCCCGCGTCGTTGAGGTTCACCACCAGCCGGCCGGCGACGTCGACGAGCAGCACCGCGTCCTGGTTCCAGTCGGCGACGCAGGCCACCCGCACCCGCGGCGACAGCTCGACCCACTCCCGGCAGCGCAGCACGCGCGTGCGGTACCCCTGCGCCGCCAGGTCGGTCCCGATGCGGCCGCCCACGTGGTCGGGGAGGAGCAGCGTGGCGCCGCGCAGCCTCTCCAGCGACTCGCCGGAGAGGTGGTCGGGGTGGCCGTGCGAGATCCAGATCCACGGGCAGGCGGCGATGGCGGCCCGCTGCTCGTCCGGCACCGCGTGAGAGCGCGTCCAGCTCCCGAAGTAGGCGGCGCCGTCGATCCAGGGATCGGTCGCCAGCACCGGCCCGCCGTCGTGCACGATCACCGTCGCATTGCCGATGGTCTCGAACCCGAGATCCATGCTCTCCTCCTCGCCGTTCGCGTCCGGCGTCGCGCGCCGCGTCGCGTTCACGTTCGCGCTCGCCGCGCGGGCGGGCAGGCCCCCGGCCCGGGCCGGGGCCCAACGAGCCGGGGGCGAGCGTGAGCACGTGAACGGACGGTGCGAGCGAGCGCATCGCCCCGCCTCGCCCGCAGACCGGCCAGCCGTGGAGGCCGTCGCCACCCGGCCGCTCCCACGGTAGGCCGAGGTGCGACTGCAAGGAACCTCGAGGGTGAGGCCGACGGCAGGGGCGTAGCTCCCCGGAATCCGGGCGCCTCCGGGATGGCACTGCGCGTGCTCGGCGTGAGCGCGTGGCCCGAACAGGAGAGCCCCGCATGAAGCCCCTCCGCCTCGCCGTCCCGGTCGCCATGGCGGCGCTGCTCGCCGCCTGCGGCGGCTCGAGCAGCTCCAGCTCCGACCCGCTCGCCGACGCGACGCCGACCTACGCCGCCCTCGCCATGGACCGGACGGCCGCCGACACCTCGCCGGCGGCCCTGGCCAGCGGCAGCGCGGGCCTCGGGACGGCGCTGCTGGGCGCGGGCTCCGACTGCCACCCGCACCTGTTCCTGCGCACGCACGAGGTGGTCGAGCGCGTGAACCGCCACCTGTGGAAGTTCCTGCGCCACGTCGAGCGAGCGATCGCGCGCAAGCCGACGATCGCCACCGGCACGACGGAGGTGTGGGAGTCGGTCGAGAACGGACTCGACCGCCGCTTCACCGTGACGCGCCAGGGCGACGCAACCTTCTCCTGGAAGCTCGAGCTCGCGGACACGACCGCCGCGAGTCCGCAGTTCGTCACGGTGTTCACCGGCACCATCGACCGCACCGGCGCGACGGGACCGCACCAGGGCACCGGCCAGCTCGCGCTCGACCTCACCGCGCTGCACGGCGTCGTGCCCGCGGAGAGGGTGCAGGGCCTCGTCACCGCGGCCTTCGCCTCGACCGCCGCCTCGCGCAAGCTCGAGGTGACGGCCGCCGACGTGACCTGGGAGGTGGTGGACGCGAGCGCGGATGCGGCGACGATCGCGGCGCTCGAGGCGCCGCGCAGCGGGCACTACGTCTACTTCCGCGAGCCGGGCACCGGCGGCAGCCTCAAGATCGAGGACCAGATGGTGTTCCTCTGCCCGGCGAATCCGGGCCTGGAGCTGGCCGACGTCGAGCTCGTCTCCCGCTGGTACCGGCTGGCCGACGGCAGCGTGCACGGCCGCTCGGACGCGCTCATGACGGGCGGGCAGCTCGCCGCCCCCGTCGCGAACGTGCAGGGCGTCACCTGCCACGCGTCGCCCGGCGAGGCCAGCCCGGACGCGGAGTCGTTCTGGCTCATGAAGGCGGAGGACGCCGCCGGCGCCACCGTGGCGGGCAAGGCCTGGTCGAGCGAGGCCGCGGGCGGCGCCACGGCCGCTGCCTGCGACGCCGCCTTCGGCCCGGTGCCCGACCTGGCCGGCCCTTCCGGCGACTTCGACTTCGCCGCCGTCGCCTTCGCGGACGCGAGCGTCGTCGCCTTCCCGAACATGAAGTAGGGCCGGCGTACCCCCCTCCGCCGCCCTCCGGCGCGCGGGCCGCCGGGTACGACCCCTGGCGACCCGCGCGCCGGTCCTGTATTTTCTCCGACCCCTTATGTCCCAGACCCTGCTCGACAAGATCTGGTCCTCGCACGTCGTCGCCGAGGAACCGGGCGCCCCTGCCATCCTCTACATCGACCTCCACCTCGTCCACGAGGTGACCTCGCCGCAGGCGTTCACCGGGCTGCGCGCGCGCGGCCTCAAGGTGCGCCGCCCGGACCGCACCGTCGCCACCGCCGACCACAGCGTCCCGACGAAGGGCCCGCCGGTGGACGAGCAGGCCGCGGCGCAGCTCCGCCAGCTCGACCAGAACGGCCGCGACTTCGGCCTCGTCATCCACGGGCAGGGCACCCCGCACACGGGCGTGGTCCACGTGATGGGGCCGGAGCTGGGCGCCACGCAGCCGGGCATGACCGTGGTCTGCGGCGACAGCCACACCGCCACGCACGGCGCCTTCGGCGCGCTCGCCTTCGGCATCGGCACCTCCGAGGTGGAGCACGTGCTCGCCACGCAGTGCCTGCTCCAGTACAAGCCGCGCTCCTACGAGGTGCGGGTGGAGGGCCGGCTCGGCCCGGGCGTCACCGCCAAGGACCTCATCCTCGGCCTCATCGCGAAGATCGGCGTGGGCGGCGGCACCGGCCACGTCTTCGAGTACACCGGCCCCGCCATCCGCGCGCTCTCGATGGAGGAGCGGATGACGGTCTGCAACATGTCGATCGAGGGCGGCGCGCGCGCCGGCCTCGTGGCGCCCGACGACACCACCTTCCAGTGGCTCGCCGGCCGCGAGCGCACGCCGAAGGGCGCGGCGTGGGACGAGGCGGTGGCGCGCTGGCGCAGGCTGCCGACCGACCCCGGCGCCACCTACGACACCCACGTCGTCCTCGACGCCGCCAGGCTCACGCCGATGATCACCTGGGGCACGAACCCGGGCATGGGCATCGGCATCGGCGAGGCCATCCCCGATCCCGCCCGCCTGGCCGACGCCGCGCAGCGCGCCGCCGCCGAGAAGGCGCTGCAGTACATGGGGCTCAAGGCCGGCGAGAAGCTCCTCGGCCATCCCATCGACGTCGTCTTCGTCGGCAGCTGCACGAACGGCCGCCTCTCCGATCTGCGCGCCGCCGCCGCGGTCATGAAGGGGCGGAAGGTCGCGCCGACCGTGCGCACGCTGGTCGTGCCCGGCTCGGCCGAGGTGAAGCGCCAGGCCGAGGCGGAGGGGCTCGACCGGATCTTCACCGAGGCGGGCGCCGAGTGGCGGAACCCCGGCTGCTCCATGTGCATCGCCATGAACGGCGACCAGCTCCAGCCCGGCCAGTACTCGGTCTCCACCTCCAACCGGAACTTCGAGGGCCGGCAGGGCAAGGGAGGCCGGACGCTCCTCGCCTCGCCGGCGACGGCGGCGGCGGCGGCCGTCACCGGCCGCGTCACCGACCCCCGCACCCTCGCCTAGAGGACACCCATGGCCCCGCGCTTCACCACGCTGCGCTCGCGCGCCGTCGTCCTGCCCACGAACGACATCGACACCGACCAGATCATCCCCGCGCGCTTCCTCAAGACGACCGACAAGGCCGGGCTGGGCGCGAGCCTCTTCTCCGACTGGCGCTACGGGCCGGACGGGGCGGCGCGCCCCGACTTCCCGCTCAACGCGTCGCGGGCCAAGGGCTGCGAGATCCTGGTGGCCGGCGACAACTTCGGCTGCGGCAGCTCGCGCGAGCACGCGCCCTGGGCGCTCACCGGCTTCGGCTTCCGGGCGGTGATCTCGACCCGCTTCGCCGACATCTTTCGCAACAACGCGCTCAAGAACGGGCTCCTGCCAGTGGCGGTGGACGCGGCCACGCACGCCGCCATCCTCTCGCAGCTGGCGAAGGACCCCGAGGCCGAGCTGTCGGTGGACCTCGCCTCGCAGACGCTGACGCTGCCGGAGGGGCGCGCCGCCCCGTTCCCCGTGGACGCGTTCTCGAAGGCCTGCCTGCTGAACGGGGTGGACGAGCTCGGCTACATCCTCCGCTTCGAGGACCGCATCGCCGCCCACGAGCGGAACGCGCCGTGATCCAGATCTACGACACGACGCTGCGAGACGGCACGCAGCGCGAGGGCATCTCGCTCTCCTGCGACGACAAGCTGCGCATCGCCGCCCGGCTCGACGAGCTGGGCGTCACCTTCATCGAGGGCGGCTGGCCGGGCTCGAACCCCAAGGACGCGGAGTTCTTCGAGCGGACCCGCGACATGCCCTGGCGCCGGGCGAAGATCGCGGCCTTCGGCTCCACCTGCCGCGTGGGCGGCGGGCCGGAGGACGACGCCAACATCAAGGCGCTCCTCGACTCGCGGGCGCCGGTGTGCACGGTGGTGGGCAAGACCTGGACGCTGCACGTCACCGACGTGCTGCGCACCACGCTCGACGAGAACCTGCGCATCATCGAGAAGAGCCTCGCCCACCTGCGCGAGCAGGGGCGGCGGGTCGTCTACGACGCCGAGCACTTCTTCGACGGCTACCGCGCCGACCCGTCCTACGCCGTCGCCACGCTGCAGGCCGCCATCCGCGGCGGGGCGGAGACGCTCGTCCTGTGCGACACGAACGGCGGCTCCCTGCCCTGGCAGATCGCCGAGGTGGTGAGGGCGGTGAAGGCGGCCGTGAAGCACCCGCTCGGCATCCACGCCCACAACGACAGCGAGACGGCGGTGGCGAACTCGCTGGCCGCGGTGCACGAGGGCGCGGTGCAGGTGCAGGGGACGATCAACGGCTACGGCGAGCGGTGCGGGAACGCGAACCTCGTCTCCGTGGCCGCGGCGCTGGAGCTGAAGCTCGGGCAGCGCTGCCTGCCCGAGGGGCACCTCGGGACCCTGCGCGACGTGTCGCGCTTCGTGGCCGAGGTGGCGAACCTCGCCCCGGACGACCACCAGCCCTACGTGGGCAAGTCGGCGTTCGCGCACAAGGGCGGCATCCACGTCGCCGCCATGCGGCGCAACGCGGCCTCGTACCAGCACATCGTGCCGGAGCTGGTCGGCAACGGGATGCGGGTGGTGGTGAGCGAGCTGTCCGGCCGCGGCAACCTGCTCTCCAAGGCGGAGGAGTTCGGGCTGGCGGTGGGGACCGGCGTCGAGGTCGCGGGCGTGCTGGAGGAGATCAAGGCGCTCGAGGCCAAGGGCTTCTCCTTCGAGGCGGCGGAGGCCTCGGTGGCGCTCCTCATGAAGCGGCAGGAGCCCGGGTACCAGCCGCCGTTCGAGCTGGTGGACTTCCTCGTCAACGTCGAGCACCGCTCCGGCCGCGGCCTCTTCTCCGAGGCCATGGTCAAGGTGAGGGTGCAGGGCGAGGTGCTCCACACCGCGGCCGAGGGCGACGGCCCGGTCGACGCGCTCGACGCGGCGCTGCGCAAGGCGCTCGCCGGCCACTTCCCCCTGGTGAACGACATGCGCCTCGTCGACTACAAGGTCCGCATCCTCGACGGGTCGCAGGGG
This sequence comes from Anaeromyxobacteraceae bacterium, assembly GCA_035719345.1. Taxonomy (GTDB): domain Bacteria; phylum Myxococcota; class Myxococcia; order Myxococcales; family Anaeromyxobacteraceae; genus Anaeromyxobacter_A. Next base: position 2,050 of record DASTGH010000490.1, on the reverse strand, counting down.
ACCGCCGCGGTCACGCGCGTCCTCGTCGACACGCAGCTCGGGGCGCGGCGCTGGAGCACGGTCGGGGCCAGCACCAACATCATCGAGGCGAGCTGGCGCGCGCTCGTCGACGCCGTCGAGTACGGGCTCACGCTCGCGCACCGCGCCGAGGAGCCGTTGCCGGGGAGGCAGCCGTGAAGGCCCATGTCGTGGTGCTGGGCGGGGACGGCATCGGCCCCGAGGTGGCGGCGGAGGCGGTGCGCGTGCTGGAGGTGGTGGCGCGCCGCTCCGGGCACGCGTTCCAGTTCACGCAGCGCCTCATGGGTGGGTGCTCCATCGACGCCCACGGCACCGCGCTCACCGACGCGGTGCTGAAGGACTGCCAGGGCTCGGACGCGGTGCTGCTCGGCGCGGTGGGCGGGCCGAAGTGGGACGACCCGCAGGCGAAGGTCCGGCCGGAGCAGGGCCTCCTCGCGCTGCGGAAGGGGCTCGGCGTCTTCGCGAACCTGCGTCCGGTGAAGGTCCACCCGGCGCTGGTCGAGGCCTCGCCGCTCAAGCCGGACCGGCTCGCCGGCGTCGACATCCTCGTCATCCGCGAGCTCACCGGCGGCCTCTACTTCGGGCAGCCCAAGGGCCGCGACCGGAAGGACGGGCACGAGCGGGCGGTGGACACGCTCGAGTACAGCGACTTCGAGGTGAAGCGGGTGGTGGAGCTGGCCTTCCAGCTGGCGAAGGGGCGCCGGCGCAAGGTGACCTCGGTCAACAAGGCCAACGTGCTCGAGTCGTCCCGCCTGTGGCGCCAGGTCGCCATCGAGGTGGGGAAGGGGAGCCCGGAGGTGGCGCTCGACCACGTGCTCGTGGACACCGCCGCCATGCGCCTGGTCACGCACCCGTCCAGCTTCGACGTGGTCGTCACCGAGAACATGTTCGGCGACATCCTCACCGACGAGGCGGCGGTGCTGGCCGGCTCGATGGGCATGCTGCCGTCCGCGTCGCTGGGCTCGAGTGGCCCCGGGCTCTACGAGCCGATCCACGGCTCCGCCCCCGACATCGCCGGGAAGGGCATCGCCAACCCGCTCGGTACCATCCTCTCCGCGGCCATGCTGCTCCGCCACTCGCTCCGCCTCGAAGCGGAGGCGCGGGCCATCGAGGCCGCGGTCGACGCCGCCATCACCGCCGGCTGCCGCACGAAGGACCTCGGCGGCGCGATGACGACGCGCCAGATGGCGGACGAGATCGTCCGCCGCGTCGAGGCGGCCTAGCCGCTTCGAGACCCTTGCCGAGTGGATCCTCCCTCGCCCGCGCCAGCGCGCGAGAAGGGGAGGACGGGACCGCGGCTGACCTCCGAAAGGGAGGGTGCGGGTGAGGGGGAAGACGGCGTCGGTCGGAGCGCCGGGGATCGGCCTCGACGGGCGCCGGCGCGCCACCGCTGTCGCGCGGACGCCCCCGAGGGACTGGCGACGCTCACGCCGCCAGGCCGCACCTTCGAAGCGTGACCGGGTGATCGGCCTACGGAGGTGCGCCGGGCGGGAAGAGGTCCGCATCGCGCGGTTGCCCCTCGGGCGCGATCCCGGCGGCGCTTCCCCCAGGAGAAGTGGCCTCGCGCTCGCCTCGCCGCTGCCGGTACTTGTCCATGTGCGCGCGGCCGAAGGTCTGTTCCGCGCTGAGAAGCTGATGAGGCCTGCACAGCAGACGTCCGTTCGCGACGCTCGCCTCACCGCCCAGCGCCGCCGGGCGGACGTGATCGTATTCGAGCTGCCACGTGCTCTCGCACCGCTTCCCGTCCGGACCGACCCAGGCGCAGCGGCCGCCGTCGCGCTTCCACACCTGCCGCCGCACCTCGGTCGTGGGCTCGCGCCGGGTCGGCGGCTTCTCGATCGACGCCTTGCGCTTGCGCGCGGGCTCGACCGCGCCCTTCCTCTTGCCGTGCTTCTCGATGGCGCAGCGCACCGCCTCGCGAACGACCTCGTGCAGCTCGCGCTTCGGCAGCTTGTGCGAGAGAAGCCCCATGAGCGTCTCGAGATCTTTCTTGAGCGCGGCGTCCACGGTGACGCGGAGCGACCACGTGTCC
>DASTGH010000489.1:0-3012 GCA_035719345.1 Anaeromyxobacteraceae bacterium | reverse complement strand
GGCCGACCGGCCCGGCGATGCCGGAGTCCAGATCTCGCTCTCGCGGGCGCGCCTCGCGGCCGGGGACGCGTCCGCGGCCCGCGCCGCCGCGGAGCGCGCACGCTCTCTCTCGCCGGCGAGCGCCGCGGCGGCGCTCGCCGCGGGTGAGGCGGCCGCGGCCCAGCGCGACGTGAAGGCGGCCCGCACCCTGCTCGCCCAGGCGGCGAAGCTCGGTGGCCAGGGTCCCGAGGGGACCGAGGCGAGGCGGCAGCTGGCGCGCCTGCCCCGCCGCTGACGGGCGAGCTCCGCGGGCGAGGGCGGTCGATGCCGTCCGGTCCGACCTCGTCCTCGACCTCGGCCGCGACCCCCTCCTCGTCGCGACTCCCAGCTATTGGCACGCATCGTGAAGTTCTACTGGTGAAACAGTGTGCACCGGCTTGGGTCGAGCGCAGGAACGGCCGTGGTGAAAGACGCAGCCAAACCGCCGTCCCCATTCACCGCACGCGACTGGCACGAATCGTGAAGTTCTACTGGTTGAAACGATGTGCACCGGTTTGGGGCGCGCACCGCCCGGCGCGATCAGTCGGCGCCGAAGAGACGCTGCATCTCCGCGTAGGGGATGGCCGTCGCCCCCATGGCGCCGTACGTCCCGGAGCGGAGCAGCTCCTCGGCGGCGCGGCGGGCGTGGCCCCACGCCGCCCGCGCCAGCCCGGAGCCGACGCTGACGCGCCGGACCCCCAGCCGCTCCAGCTCGGCGACCGGCGGCGCCGCCGGGGTCCCGAGCACGTTGAGCGGGCCCTTCACCTCGCGGGCCAGCCGGGCGATGACCTCCCGGTCGGCCGTGAAGGGCACGAAGGCGCAGTCGGCGCCGGCGGCGAGGTAGGCGTTGGCGCGGCGCGCCGCCTCCGCGTAGCGCTCCGCCTCGGGCACGCCGGGCGCGGCGAAGGCGTCGGTCCGGCCGTTCAGGACGAGCGGCACGCGCTCCTGCTCGGCCGCGGCGCGCACCGCCTTCACCCGGGCCACCTGCAGGTCGAGCGGGAGGAGCGTGCCGTCGGCGGCCGTGTCCTCGAGGTTCAGGCCCACCGCGCCCGCGGCGAGCACCCCGCGCGCCGTCGATGACGCGTCGTGGGGCGTCGCGCCGTAGCCGGACTCGACGTCGGCGGAGACGGGCAGCTCCACCGCCGCGGCGATGCGGCGGACCATGTCCAGCATCTCCGCGCGCGAGATGCGCTGGCCGTCGGCGTATCCGAGCGCGTGGGCGACGCCGGCGCTGGAGGTGGCGATCGCCGCGGCGCCGGCCTGCGCGAAGAGCCGCGCGCTGGCGACGTCCCAGGCGTTCGGCAGGACGAGGATGCCAGGGCCGGCGTGGAGCTGGCGCAGCGCTTCGGCCTTGTCGCGGAGGGCGGTCATCCGCGGGGCTTAGCGCGCCCCGCGCGGCGCCGCGACCTGCCCGGCGGGGCTCGCCCCCCGCGCCGCGAGCCCGGCCAGGAGCGCACCCTCGAAAGCAGGTGACCGCCGCAGATCCTCCACCGAAAGCGTGGGCGCGGGCGGGCCGCGCCGCTCGCGGAGCTCGAGCTGCCACCAGCCGACGTCGCGCCAGGCGCCGAGCTTCCAGCCCACCGCCGGATAGACGCCGATGGGCCGGAAGCCGAGCGCCTCGTGCAGGCCGACGCTGGGCGCGTTGGGCAGGGTGATGCCGGCGTGGGCCGCGAAGAACCCTTGCAGGCGGAGGAGCGCGAGGAGCGAGGTGTAGAGCGCGCGCCCCACGCCGCCGCGCCGCTGGCCTTCGCCCACGTAGACGCTCACGTCCACGCACCAGCGGTAGGCGGCGCGGTCGCGGTGGCGCGCTGCGTAGGCGTAGCCCAGGACCTCCGGGCCGGAGCAGGCGACGAGCCACGGCGCGAAGGCCAGCGCCGCCTCCACGCGGCGCACCATCTCGCGCCCGTCGGGCGGCTCGGTCTCGAAGGAGATGGCGGTGGACGCGACCACCGGCCGGTAGATGGCGGCGAGCTCGGCCCCGTCGGAGGGCACGGCCAGGCGGATGCGGTCCACGCGGGCCTCCTCTCGCGGCGCGAGCGGCGCGCCACCTTCGCAAGCGTAGCCGCCGACGAGGCATCGTTCCACGCGATGGACGGTATAGTTGCCATCGAGGACGTCGATGGAGGTGCCGGGTGGACCGCGACCAGCTCTCCGCATTCGACCGCATCGTGCGCGACGGCAGCTTCACCCGGGCCGCCGTGGCGCTGCGGGTGGGCCAGCCCGCGGTGAGCGCACGGATCCGCGCGCTGGAGGAGCAGCTCGGCGGCGCGCTCTTCACCCGCGGGCGGCGCGTGGCGCTCACCGCACTCGGCGAGAGCTTCCTGCCGTTCGCCCGGCGCGCGCTCGAGATCCTGGACGAGGGCGTCGAGGCGTCGCGGCAGGCGCAGGTCGGCCAGCGCGGCCGCATCCGCCTCGGGACGCTCGCCTCCCTCGCCGGCGGGCTCGTCGGCCCGGCGCTGGCGGCGTTCCTGCGCCGCCACCCCGCCGTCGAGTGCGCCGTCCGGGCGGGCGATCACGAGCGGATCGTCTCGCTCCTGCTCGACGGGCTCGTGGACGTCGGCGTGGTCACCTGGCCCTGCGCCGAGTCCGCGGCGGCGGCGCTGCAGCCGCTGCTGCACCTGCGCGAGCCGGTCGTGCTGGTGGCCGCGCCCGGGCACCCGGTCGCCCGGCGCCGCCGCGTCACCCAGGACGAGCTCGCCGCATCCGGCGCGCCGCTGGTGCGCCTCCGCTGGTGGCAGGAGCACCACCCCGCCATCGACCGGCTCGCCGCGCGCACCCGGCCGCCGCTGGAGCTCCCCATGGAGACCGCGCGCACGCTCGTCCTGGCGGGCGATGCCCTCGGCTTCTTCACGCGGACGTACGTCTCCGAGGACCTGGCGCGGGGCGGGCTCACCGCGGTGGAGGTCGCGGACATGCCGCCGCTGCAGCGGGACAGCGCGCTCGTGCGCCGGCGGCGGGCCGCCCCGCTCTCCCCGGCGACGGCGGCGCTCGTGG
>DASTGH010000488.1:0-8215 GCA_035719345.1 Anaeromyxobacteraceae bacterium | reverse complement strand
CGCGCGCTGCGCGATCGCCTCGAGGCGGGGCTCCTCGCGGCGTTCCCGGGCGCCTTCGTGAACGGCGCCGGCGCGCCGCGCCTGCCCAACACGCTCTCCATCACGCTCGCCGGCGTGGACGCGGAGGCGCTCCTCATCGCGCTCGACCTGGAGGGCGTGTGCGCCAGCGCGGGGAGCGCCTGCCACTCGGGATCGTCGAGGCCGTCGCCGGTGCTCGCGGCCATGGGCCTCACCGCCGACGAGGCGCGCGCCACGCTCCGGCTGTCGCTCGGCTGGACGAGCACGGAGGAGGACGTGGCCCGGGCGCTCGAGCTCGTCCCGCGGCTCGCGGCGCGCGTCCGCCAGGCCATTCCCGCCGCGGCGTCGTAGCCGTCAGGAGGCGCGCTCGCCCAGGACGCCGCGCACCAGGGCGGCGATGGCGAGCGGGGTCCCGACGCGCGCGTCGTAGCAGCCGGCCAGCGCCGTCGCGAGCGCGGCCGCGTCCGGCGTCCGGTCCTCGACGGCCAGGGCGCGCAGCACGACCTCGTCGAGCGCCGGCGGCACCTCGGGGCGATCGCGGGACGGCGGCCGCCGCTCGCCGCGCAGGATGTGCCGGGCGACCGCGTCCGGATCGTCGCCGGGGAAGGCGGGGGCGCCGGTGAGGAGCTCGTGGAGCGTGGCGCCGAGGCCGAAGACGTCGGTGCGCGGCGCGACCGGCCCGCCGGCGAGCTGCTCCGGTGCGAGGTAGCGCACCTTGCCGAAGGCGGGCCGGCGACCGGCCTCGCCGGCGAGCCGCGCCACGCCGAAGTCGCCGAGCTTCACCGCGCCCGCGCGCGACACGAAGACGTTCGAGGGCGACACGTCGCAGTGGACGAGCCCGAGCGCCCGCCCGTCGCGACCGGCGAGCCGGTGGGCGTGGTCGAGCGCGCGTGCCACCTCGTGCGCCACGTAGGCGGCGAAGTCGACCGGGAGGCGGATGCGGCGCCCAGCGCAGGCGGCGAGGAGGCGCGAGACGTCCCGGCCGTCGACGTACTCGAGCACGAGGTAGGGGATGCCCTCCTCGGCGCCCGCGCCGAGCGCCCGCACGAGGCCGGGGTGGTCGAGCGACCGCGCCAGCTCCGCCTCGCGGCCGAAGAGCGCCCGGCACTCGGCGTCGCGCGCGAGAGCCGGCAGGAGGCGCTTCACGACCACCGGCGCTCCGGCCCGTGGCCCACCCACCTCGCGCGCCAGGAGGACCTCGGCCATGCCGCCCCGGCCGATGCGGGCCTGGATGTCGTACCCCCCGATGCGCACCCTGCCACGATGTTACTGCACTCGCCGCGAAGGCCCCTCCGGTTCGCCTTGACATGACCGGATCAGCGGGCTAGCATTGAGCCATAAACGCGAGTCCTTCCGAGGACTTGAGCTCTTTCATCCGCTCTTGATCTGCCCCCTGCCGGGTTCGTGATTCAGGCTCCGCGTCGTTTGGGCCGACTTTGTAAAAAAGCGGAGCGTCCGCCCCCGCCCATGAGCAAGCTCCCATGCTTCGAGGGAGAAGCCTACGGGTGCCGGGTCTGGATGCCCCACCTGTAGAAATACAGGTCCAAACAACCGAGCCACACGGCCATGGCGGGGGGCTTTTTCTTTGCCGATGGAGACGAAGGACGCCCTGCGGGCGCGGCTGATCGCCGCACGGCGGGCGCTCTCCGAGGCGGATCGCGCGCGGGCCTCGGACGCGATCGCCGCCCGGCTCGTGGCGCTCGAGGCGTTCCGCTCCGCCCGCGCGGTCGGGCTCTACGCGCCGCTCGGCGCCGAGGTCGACACCGCCGCCATCGCGCGCGCCGCCGAGGCCGCCGGCAAGCGGGTCGCCTGGCCGCGCCTCGCTCCGTCGGATCGCGCCATGGCCTTCGCGCTCTGCCCTCCGGACGCCCTCCGGCCGGGACCCGCGCGCGCGCTCGAGCCGCCCGCGGCGGCCCCGGCCTGCCCCATCGCGGAGGTCGACCTCGTGGTCGTGCCGGGCGTCGCCTTCGACGCCGAGGGCCGCCGCCTCGGGCGCGGCCGCGGCCACTACGATGCGACGCTGCGCTCGCTCAGGCCCGGCGCGGCGTGCGTCGGGCTCGCCTTCGAGGCGCAGCTCGTCCCGGCGCTGCCGGAGGAGCCGCACGACGCCCGGGTGGACGCGGTCGTGACCGAGGCGAGGATCGTGTTCCCGTTGACACGGCGCCCGGGAGGCGGCATCCCCTCCCGGCCTTGAAATTCCTCTTCCTCGGCGACGTCTTCGGAAAGCCCGGCCGCCTCGCCGTGCGGCACTTCGTGCCCAAGCTCATCGCGCAGCGCGGGCTCGACCTCGTGGTGGCGAACGCGGAGAACAGCGCCGCCGGCGCCGGCGTCACGCCGGAGAGCGCGGACGAGCTGCTCGCCTGCGAGGTGGACCTGCTCACCAGCGGCAACCACATCTGGTCGAAGCGCGAGATCGTGCCGTACCTCGACGCGCCCGGCGCGAAGCTGCTCCGCCCGGCGAACTACCCCCGCGGCTCGCCGGGGCGCGGGAGCGCGGTCGTGGAGACGCCGGGCGGGAAGCGGCTCGGCGTGGTGAACGTCGAGGGGCGCGTCTTCATGCGCTCGCTCGACGATCCGTTCGCCGCCGCCGAGGCGGCGGTCGAGGCGCTGCGGGGCCAGGGCATCGCCTGCATCCTGGTGGACGTCCACTGCGAGGCGACGAGCGAGAAGAACGCCATGGGCCACTTCCTCGACGGCCGCGTCTCGGCGGTGCTCGGCACGCACACCCACGTGCAGACGGCCGACGCGCGCCTCCTGCCCGGCGGGACGGCGTTCATCACCGACGTGGGGATGTGCGGGCCGTGGGACTCGGTCATCGGCGTGAAGAAGGAGCTCGTCATCCAGCGCTTCCTCACCCAGCGGCCCGTGGCGTTCGAGCCCGGCAAGCGGGAGACCTACCTGCAGGGCGCCATCGTGGAGGTCGACGAGGCGACCGGGAAGGCGCTCTCCATCGAGCGCGTGCAGGAGCGGCTGCCGGATTGAGGCGGGGCGCTACCCCTCCGCCACGAGCAGCGCGTAGTTCCGCTTTCCCTTCTGCAGGAGCACGAAGCGCCCGGCGAGCAGATCCGCGTCGGCGAGCGGGCGGTCCGCCGCGGCGATGGGCTCCCCGTTGAGCGAGAAGCCCTTCCCCTGGATCCCGCGCCGCGCGTCGCCCTTCGAGCTGGCCAGGCCGGAGCGCACGAGCGCGTCGGCCGCCTGCAGGCCGACCAGCTCCGAGCGCGGCGCCCGCGCCGTCGGGATCTCGCGCGACAGCACCTCGAAGACCTCGGGGTGCGCCGCGCGCAGGTCCGTGCCGCCGAAGAGGAGCCGGCTCGCCTCCACCACCGCCCGCGTCGCCGCCGCGCCGTGGATCCGGATGGTCATCTCGTCGGCCAGCCGGCGCTGCGCGGCGCGCCTGCCGGGATCGGCCGCGTGCTCGGCCATGAGCGCGCGGATCTCCTCCATCGAGAAGAACGTGAAGTAGCGGAGCCAGCGCTCCACGTCGCGGTCGTCGCTGTTGAGCCAGAACTGGTAGAACTTGTAGGGCGAGGTCTTGACCGGGTCGAGGTAGACCGCGCCCTCCTCGCTCTTGCCGAACTTCGCGCCGCTGGCGGTGGTGAGGAGCGGCAGGACGAGGCCGTGCGCGCTCGCGCCCTCCTTGCGGGCGATGAGCTCGGTGCCGGCGGTGATGTTGCCCCACTGGTCCGAGCCGCCCATCTGCAGCTCGCAGCGCTCCGTCTTCCACAGGTGCCAGAAGTCGTACGCCTGCACCAGCATGTAGGTGAACTCGGTGAAGGAGATCCCCGTCTCCATCCGGTTCTTCACCGAGTCCTTGGCCAGCATGTAGTTGATGGTGAAGTGGCGGCCGGCGTCGCGCAGGAACTCCATGAGACCGAGCGGCCGGAGCCAGTCGGCGTTGTTGCGGAGGCGCGCGGCGTTCGGCCCGTCGAAGCGCAGGAAGCGCTCCAGCTGCCGCCGCTGGCAGGCGACGTTGTGGTCGATCTGCTCGAGGGAGAGGACCGGCCGCTCCGCGCGCTTGCCGGAGGGATCGCCCACCATGCCGGTGCCGCCGCCCACCACCACGATGGGCGTGCCGCCGGTGCGCTGCAGCCAGGCGAGCGCCATCACCGGCACGAGGTTCCCCACGTGGAGCGAGTCGGCGGTGGGGTCGAAGCCGACGTAGCCGACGACGGCGCCGGCGGCGAGGCGCTCGGCCAGGCCGGGGGTGGCGTCCTGCAGGAAATCGCGCGCCTTCAGCTCCTCGATGAGCGTCGCCATGGCGAGGGCAGCTTACCCGCGGAAGCCCTTGCCGACCACGTACACCTCGAAGCTCTGCTCGCGGGTCGCCTCGGGACGCGCCACCGCCACGGCGTCGAAGAGCGCCGCGACCTCCTTCTTGAAGAGGGGGAAGTCGCCGCCCATGAAGACCTTGGTCACGAACGCGCCGCCGAGCTTGAGGACCTGGCGGGCGACCCCCAGCGCCATGCGGCACAGCTCGAGCGAGCGCGCCTCGTCCGTCACCTTCACCCCGATGGTCTTCGGCGCCATGTCGCTCGTCACGAGGTCGAAGCGCGCGGGGTGCAGCGCGCGGATGCGGTCGAGCGCGTCGGGCGCGAGCAGGTCGACGACCGCCGTCCGGACCCAGGGCTTCCCCAGGTTGCGGATGGGCTCGAGGTCGACGCCCACCGCGGCGCCGCGCGGCCCCACCGCCTCGGCCAGGACCTGCAGGAACCCGCCCGGCGCGGCGCCCAGGTCGAGGATGGCCATGCCCGGAGCGAGCAGGCGCTGCCGGCGCGCGATCTCCTCGATCTTGTAGGCGGACCGCGCACGCAGGCCCTCACGCTTGGCCTTGCGGTAGTAGAAGTCCTTGGGGTCGTACGGCTTCGCCATGTGCGCGGTTGTGCCTCGGGCGGGCTCGGCACTATCCTCGCCCGGTCTCCCCCGTCAAGCGCATGTTCTCCGCGAAGGCGCTCCTCGTCGCCCTGCCCATCGCCCTCGGGGGGACCTGGTTCTTTGCCGATGCCCGCGGACGGGTGGCGCGCCTGCGCACCGAGGTGGTGGCGCTCGACGCCGAGTCCCGCCGCGAGGGGGCCTCCTTCGTCGAGACGCTGCAGGGCGCGCACGCCGAGCGGCAGCGGGAGCTGCTCGACCGGCGCCGCGCCGCGGCCGTCGAGCTGGCCGCCGCCCGCCGGGACGAATTGCTCGGCGCCCTGGTCGCCGCCGGCAGCGCCCTCGTCTATGCCGGCGTGCGCGTCGCGCAGCGCGTCGCGGCCGAGGTGGAGGAGGATCGCCGCGTCCTGGAGCGCCGCCCGGCGGGCGGGCCCCGGGCACCCGCCCCGCCGCCTTGACGGTCGAGGGGGCGCGTGGGAAGAAACGAGACGACCCCCGCCGTTCCAGGTCGGAAGCCGAGGAGACTGTCATGGCGACGACGATCACCGAGGAGTGCATCAACTGCGGCGCGTGCGAGCCCGAGTGCCCGAACGGCGCCATCACCCAGGGCGAGGACATCTACATCATCGACGCGAAGCTCTGCACCGAGTGCGTGGGCTTCCACGATGCCGAGGCCTGCGCCGCGGTGTGCCCGGTGGACTGCTGCATCCCCGACCCCGCGAACCTCGAGACGGAGGAGCAGCTCTACGGGCGGCTCGGCACGATCCACCCGGACAAGAGCTTCCCGGCGCTGGCCGAGCTGCCCGCGAGCCTGTCGCGCTTCCGCAAGACGGCCTAGCCCGGCTTTCCTCGACCCCGAAATGCCCCGTGCGCCTTCGCGGCGCGCGGGGCATTCTCGCGTCGGACCACTGGCTCGGTGGCCAGGAGAACGCCATGACCAAGATCCCGCGGCTCGACCGGACGCGCGCCTGCGTGCTGGTGGTGGACGTGCAGGAGAAGCTCGTCCCCGTCATGTGGAACTGGCCGCCCGTCGAGAAGTACGTGAAGGCGATGATCCAGACGGCGAAGGAGCTGCAGCTCCCGCTGCTCGCCACCGAGCAGTACCCCAAGGGCCTGGGCCCGACCGTCCCCGCCATCCGCGAGCTCCTGGGCCATGCACCGATCGTGAAGCTGCACTTCTCCTGCGGCGCCGATCCGGAGAGCGCGCGGGCGCTGGAGGCGACCGGCCGCAAGCAGGTGATCGTGGTCGGCATCGAGACGCACGTCTGCGTCTTCCAGACGGTGCGCGACCTCGTCGAGCGCGGGTACGAGGTGTTCGTCTGCGCCGACGCGGTGACGAGCCGCTTCGAGGAGCACCGCCGCACCGCGCTCCAGCAGATGCGCGATCTCGGCGCGATCGTCACCAGCGCGGAGACGGCCATCTTCGACCTGTTGCACACGGCCGGCACGCCGGAGTTCAAGCGCGTGTCGCCGCTGGTGCGCTGAGATCCGCCGGCACCCGCGCGGCGCCCCTACATCGTCGCCAGCCAGCGCACTTTTGCTTCCTGTGCGGGTTGCTCCCCGCGCGGGCGGATGCCTTGCGCTCGCAGTGCGGGTAGCTCACCTGCCGCCCGGCGGCTTGGCGGAGCAGGCTCGGCTCTCTCGTACGTCTGTCCGTCTGCGCCCTCCGGGCGGAAAGAGGGTGCACCGTGGACGTCAGGAACGTCGTACGTCTCGTGTGTGTCGTGTCGTCGTCGCTCGTGTCGTCGGCCGCACCGGCTGCGGTCGATCCCGGGCCCCGCGGTGGGCCGCCCGGCGCAGGAGACGCGCTGCCGGGGCTCGCGGCGGCGGACCAGGCCTTCTTCACGGCGGGGAAGGAGGACTTCGAGGCCGTCTCGTCGGTGCAGGGCGACGCGGTCGTCGCGGGGACCGAGGCGGGCCTCGGGCCGCGGTTCAACCTCGACAGCTGCGCCGGCTGTCACAAGCACCCGGCCATCGGCGGCTCGAGCCCGGCGCTGAACCCGCAGGTCGCGCTCGCGACGCTGCAGGGCGCCACCAACGACGTCCCGTGGTTCGTGCGGGCGAACGGGCCCATCCGCGAGGCGCGCTTCAAGTTCAACCCGGATGGCAGCCGCGACGGCGGGGTGGCGGCCATCTTCACGATCACGGGGCGCCGCGACGCCCCGGGCTGTAACCTCCTCCAGCCCGATTTCGGGTTCCCGGGGAACCCGAACCTCATCTTCCGCATCCCCACCCCGACGTTCGGCGCGGGCCTCATCGAGGCCATCAACGACGCCACCATCCTCGCCAACAAGCGCGCCAACGGTTTCGCCAAGGCGCAGCTCGGCATCTCGGGGAAGGAGAACCGCACCGGCAACGACGGGACGATCACCCGCTTCGGATGGAAGGCCCAGAACAAGTCGCTGCTCATCTTCTCCGGCGAGGCGTACAACGTGGAGCAGGGCGTGACGAACGAGCTGTTCCAGCAGGAGCGGGAGGAAGACCCGGCCTGCCGCTTCAACAAGCTCACCGAGGACTTCTCCAGCTTCGTCGCGGACCCGGAGGTGACGCAGTCCGGCGTCGTGAAGTTCGCCGCGTTCATGCGCTTCCTCGCGGCGCCCACGCCGGCGCCCGACACGCCGGCCATCGTCGCCGGCCGCGCGCAGTTCTCGGCGGTCGGGTGCGCGCTCTGCCACACGCCGACGCTGACGACGGGCCGGCACCGCATCGCCGCGCTCGACCGCAAGCCGGCGAACCTGTACTCGGACCTGCTCGTGCACGACATGGGCACCGGCCTCGCCGACGACATCGTGCAGGGCGCCGCCGGACCGCGCGAGTTCCGGACGGCGCCGCTGTGGGGACTCGGCCAGCGGCTCTTCTTCCTGCACGACGGCCGGACCCGCGACCTCGCCAGCGCCATCACCGCCCACAACAGCCCCGGCAGCGAGGCGAACGCGGTGGTGCTGCGCTACCTGCTCCTCCCGGACCGCGACAAGCAGGACCTGCTCACGTTCCTGCGGTCGCTCTGACCTGTCCGGAGGGGCGACCGCGGCGCTGTTGACCCCCCAGGCGGCGGGTGTTACCTATCCCCTCCCCGCCGTTCCCGGGGCGTAGCGCAGCCTGGTAGCGCACTTGCTTGGGGTGCAAGTGGTCGCTGGTTCAAATCCAGTCGCCCCGACCATCTGAAGGCCGCGATCTGCATCGGGTTTCCGATCGGCTCGCGGCCTTCTCCTTGTAGCCGCAGCCCGTCCGCCGGCAGATGAAGCGGTAGCCATCGACGACGCCGGCGCGCTTGAGGGCGCGGCGGAGCTGGTCGACGAGCACCCAGCGCGTGTCGGGCAGGTAGGGC
>DASTGH010000487.1:0-4133 GCA_035719345.1 Anaeromyxobacteraceae bacterium | reverse complement strand
GGTAGAACCCCGACGTGCCTCGCGTCCCGCCCGCCGGCCCCCCGCCGCGCACCTCCACCGTCCGCGAGGCGCTCGCCGCGGCGCTGCGCGAGGGGCCGGCCACCGCCCACGAGCTCTCGTCGCGGGCCGGGATCCGCGAGCGCGACGTCGCCGAGCACCTCGAGCACCTGGCGCGCTCGCTCGCCGCGCAGGGCGGGGAGCTCCGGGTGACGCCGGCGAGCTGCATCGCCTGCGGGTTCACGTTCCGGAAGCGCGAGCGGCTGGCCCGGCCGTCGGCGTGCCCGCGCTGCCGATCGACGCGCATCGACCCGCCGGTGTTCGCGCTGGTCCCCGAGGGCGGCGGCAAGGGGTGAACCGTGCGCCGTCGGGTGGCGCAAGCACTTCGACGGTCACCCTCGAGCCGCGATGGCACGCATACCCGTAAGGGACGATCGAACTCGGCGCTCCGACACCGTCAGTGTCAGACCCCCATGTCACGCTGCGTACGATGGACGCGGCGCACGCCACCGACGCGACGGCACCGGACGCCTTCGAGGCGTGGGCCCGGTCGTTCGCCGCGCCGCCGATCGACCTCGACCCGCCGTCGGGGGCCGACCTCCACCAGCTCTTCCACGGCGGGGAGGTCGAGGCCGATCTCCACGAGCGCATCCTCGCCTCGTCGGCCCGCGCGATGGGGGCGCTCGAGGTGGGGCTGGCGGAGGGCCTCCACGCCCTCCGACAGGGCGATCGCCTCGCCCGCCTCGGCTGCCACCTCGACGATTACGCCAGGGAGGTGCTCGACCTGGGAAAGCGCGCGGCGGAGAGCCTCGCTGCACTCGGAGCAGGACTCCGAAGCCGCCCTCTGCTGCGCGAGGCGCTGCGGTCGGGTCGCGTCCGGCTCCGCGCCGCCCAGGCGGTGCTGCCGGTCGCGTTTGGCGAGGCGGAGGCCGCATGGGTGGAGTGGGCGGCCTCCGGCACGGTGCGCGAGGTCGAGGGCGCGGTCCGGCGCGCGCGGAGCGTGGAGCCGGAACCCGACGAGGACTGGGTGCGCCTCGGCGCACGGCTCTCGGACGACGAGCGGCTCGTGGTGGACGCGGCGCTCGACCTCGCCGGCGAGGTCATGCCGGGCTCGGGCCGGATGGAGCGGCTCGAGGCCATGGCCCAGGAGGTGCTGGGGAGCGGTCCTCCTCCGGGAACGCCTTCGCGTCCGGCCGATCCCGACGCCAGCCAGCCGCTCGGCGCCGCGTTCCGGCCGATCGGCGGTGGTGAGAGCGCGCGGCGGGCGGTGCTCGAGCGCGAGACGGAGGGGTGGGCCATCCTCGAGCGGACACCGGGCTGGGCCGCGCCGGACGTGCCGCTCGACGAGTCCGCCGGCGCTGCGGAGGTCGATCGGCGCCTTCGCTCGCTCGCCCGCGTGCGGAAGGGCTGGGACGAGATCGTCGGGTCCTGCGCCGCCATCGTGAAGCGCAGCCGCATGCACGTGCAGCTCGGGTTCGCCAGCTTCCGCCACTTCGCCGAGGAGCGGCTCGGGCTCGACGGCAAGACCGTCGAGCAGCGCGCGAAGCTGGAGGAACGGATCTGGAGGTCGCCGGCGCTGCAGGAGGCCCGCCGGCAGGGCGTCTCCTACGAGCGGCTCCGGCTCCTGGCGCAGCTCCCCGAGGCCGAGATCGCGAGCTGGGTCCCGCGGGCGAAGGCGCTCACGGTCATCGCCCTACGCCGAAAGGTGGAGGCCGAGACCGAGCGGAAGATGCGTGCGTCGCACCGGATGGGGGTCGCGATGCCGAAGCGCATCGCCGCCGTGCTCGCGGCGGCGTTCGACGCGGTCCGGGCGCTCGCCGGCGCGGCCCTCTCCGCCGGGAGCTGCCTCGCCTTCATGGCGGCGCGCTTCGTCGAGACGTGGGGCGCGGCGGCGAAGCCGAAGCGCACCCGCGCGCGGAAGGTGCGCGAGCGCGACGGGGGATGGTGCCAGGTGCCGGGCTGCAGCCACCGCGCGACCCACGGGCACCACATCATCTTCCGTTCGCAGGGCGGCGGCGATGAGCCGCCCAACGTCACCTCGCTCTGTGCGTGGCACCACCTCCGCTGCATCCACGACGGCTACCTGCGCGTCTCCGGCCGCGCGCCGGGCGAGCTGACCTGGCTCCTCGGCGGCGAGCCGTGGCGGGGGCCGGGGATGGACTGAAGGTGTGACAGCGGCCCCTCCTCAGCGTCCATGAGCCGACGCCGGGCGGATGGTCCCCGATGCACCGCTGCGTCACACGCCGCTGCGAGCTACCTCAGTCCTCCGGGAGGGTTGCCGATGGCCCCAGGTCAATCGCACGGTCCCGGCGCGGCTCGTCGGGTCCAGGTCGTGGCGCCCGGGGGCGGAACGCCCGCGGCCGCCGGCCCTACCGCGGTCGTGCTGGCGGGCGCCGTCGCGAACGGCGCGTTCGAGGCGGGCGCGCTCGAGGTGCTCGCGGCGCATGGGTTCCGCATCACGCGCGTGCTCGGCACGTCCTCCGGCGCGCTCAACGCGACCCTGTTCGCGCGCCACCTGGCCGCGGGCGAGCCGCAGGCGGGCGCGGCCCGCCTCGTGCGCCTCTGGACGACCCAGGCGACCTGGTGGCGCGTCTTCCGGCCGAGCCTCCGCGGCATCGCCACGCTCTCCGGGATCTCGGGGCAGGAGGGCGTGCTGCGCCTCCTCCGCGCGAACGTCGACCCCGTGGCGGCGCCTGCCGCCGACGTCGAGCTGCGGGTGGTGGTCACCGCGTTGCGCGGGCAGCCGGGCGACATCGGGGGGACCCGGGCCACCACGCACGAGGCGGTGTGCCGCTTCGGCGCGGAGGACTTCGCGACCCGCCAGCGCCTGGACCGCGTGTTCCGGGCCGCCGCGGCGTCGGCGGCCTTCCCGGGCGCGTTCGTGCCGCCGGACGTGCCGGATCTCGGTCCGTGCTCGGACGGCGGCCTCGTCAACAACACTCCGCTGAAGCACGTCCTCGGCGAGGACGTCGTCCGCGTCGTGGTCGTCGTCCCGGAGCCGCGCGTCGCGGACCCGGGGGTGCCGGCCGGCGCCGGGGCGCTGCTCGGCCGGGTCGCCGGCGCCCTGGTCCAGGAGCGGCTCTACCGCGACCTGCGGGAGGCGGCACAGGTGAACGACCGCCTGGAGGCGCTCGAGGCGCTGGCGCCCCAGTTCCGCGAGCCGGGGCTGCTCGAGCGCGTCAAGGTCGCGGTGGGCCTGGCCGGGGCCCGCCGCCTGCGCATCATCGAGATCCGGCCGCAGCGCGCGCCGCCGAACGCGTTCCTGGGGTTCTTCTCGCGCGCCGTCCGCGACGACCTCGTGGAGCAGGGCCGCGCGGCGGCGCGGCGCGCGCTGGCGCCGGAGGACGTCGCCACGGCCGCGACCACCCGGGCCCCGGCCGGCTAGCCCACGTCGGTCGGGGGGCGGTCCTCGAGCACCGCGCCGGCGAGGACGCCCTGCGGCCCCTCGCGCGAGATGATCTGCAGCGGGTCGCCGGGGTGCTCCGCCGCGAGGATGTAGAAGGTGACCTCCGGCTCGCCCGTCATTCCAGGGACCGCCTCCCACCCCGCGAAGCCGAGGCTTCCCTGGCCGGCGCGGGCGAACGCCAGGAAGACCCGGCCGTCCTGCGTGTCGAGCCGCACGCGCTGCGTGACGAGCTCGGGCAGGTTCCCCTCGCGCGGCAGCTTGCGGAACAGCGTCTCGAGGTGCGGCACGGTCAGGTCGTCCGACATGCCTCGGTCGTACCATGGGCCCGGGGACCGCGACGAGGGCGGCGCCGGCGGACGGAGCGCCCGCCTCACGCGCCTCCGGCCTCGCCCTCCAGCGGGTCGATGCGCGCGATGATCCGCCGCAGCGCCCGCTCCAGGGCGTCGACCGCGGGGCGCGGCGGGTCGCCCGGGTGGGCGCGCAGCTCGCGGAAGATCGCCTCCAGCGCGCGCCGCTCCTCGCGCGCGAAGCCCGAGACGATGCCCGCGCGCGCCCCCTCGCCGTCCACGGCCAGGGGGCCGCGGCGGGCGTGCGTGCGCCGCGCCACCGCGTCGAAGTGGAGCAGCGCGCGGTCGAGCAGCACCCAGGGGAAGTTCGGGCCGCCGTGCGGGCCGATGCGGAAGCGCGGCGCGCCCTCCCAGGCGCGCTGCGCGCCGGTGAGGATCCCGGC
>DASTGH010000486.1:0-2535 GCA_035719345.1 Anaeromyxobacteraceae bacterium | reverse complement strand
CGGGTGGGGCCCGGGCGCTCGGCCGCGCTGCTCGCGCTATGGACCGCCGATGCCGCGAGCGTCCGCCCTCCCGCCCGGGCGGAGCGCGAGCGGGGGGCCGTGCGCCGGTTCGCCGCCCGCGCCCACCGCGTGCTGCGGGCTCACCCACCGCTGGCGACGTCCGACCTCGCGCTCGACGGGCGCGGGATCATGGCCTTGCTCGGGATCCCGGCCGGTCCGACCGTGGGCGAGGCGCTCCGCCACCTGCTCGAGCGCGCGCTCGCCGATCCGGCCGTGAATACGCGCGAGGCGCTCGCGTCGGAGGTGCGGGCCTGGTGGGCGGCCCGGCCCACCTGACCCCCGAGCGGGCGGCGGAAGCTGGCCCGGATGTCCCCGGCCGTTAACATGGGGCCGGGGTGGGACGAGGCGACCATGGGGCAGCGGGTCCTGTGCATCGACGGCGACGCGCCGAGGCGCCAGCAGGTCAGGGCGCTGCTGCACGCCGGCGGTCTCTCCGTCGAGGAGAGCGGGACCGGGCTCGAGGGCCTGTCCCGCGCGCGCTCGCTCACCCCTGACCTCGTGCTCGTCGGCACGGGATTGCCGGACATCGAGGGGCTCGACCTCCTCGCCCGGGTGAAGGCGGACCGCGCGCTGCGCGACGTCCCGCTGGTGGCGCTCGGCCGGGACGCCGGCGAGCGTGAGGTGGCGCTGGCGGCGGGGTGCGATGGGTTCCTGGCGAGGCCGATCGACCCGGCGACGTTCGCGGAGGAGGTGAAGGCGTATCTCGCCGGCCGCCGCGACCGGGCCGGCGCCGAGGGGGGGCGCGCCTGGCTCGACGAGCTGGAGCGGCGCCGCACCGCGTTCATGCACGACCTCGCGCACGAGCTCTCCACCCCTCTCACGCCGCTCGCCGGCTACCTCAAGATCCTCCACTCGGAGCGCATCGGACCGCTCTCGGCGCAGCAGCGCAAGGTCGTCGAGTCCATGGCGAGCGCGGTCGTGAAGCTGACGCGCATCGTCGACAACCTCTCCGACTTCGCGCTGCTCCGCGCCGGCGAGTCGGCCATCAACCCGGCGGCGGTCGACCCCGAGGCGCTCGTGACGCAGGTGGTGGAGGATCTGAAGGCGCCCGCGCGCGACGCGCGGCTGCACCTCGAGGTCCGGGCCGGCGCCGGGCCCGCGCTGCTCGCCGACCCGCGCAAGCTGCGGCAGGCGCTCATGAACGTCGTCTCCAACGCCATCAAGTTCTCGCCGCACGGCGGGGAGGTGCTGGTCGAGGTGACCCGGGAGGCGGGGCTGCTCCGGGTGTCCGTCTACGACCAGGGCCCGGGCGTGGCCGCGAGCGAGCTGGAGGGCATCTTCGAGCCGTTCCACCACCGCGTGACGGTGGGCGAGGCGCGGCCGCCGGGCTCGGGGCTGGGGCTTCCGGTGGCGCGGCGCATCGCGGAGGCGCACGGCGGGCGCATCGTGGTGGAGAGCCCGCCGCACAGCCAGCCGGCGGTCGGGGCGCACCACTTCACCGGCTCGCGGTTCATCGTCGAGATCCCGGCGCGGCCCGCGCAGTCGCCGCCCTCGCCCTCACCGGCGCCCGCCCGGGCCTCCGGTCAGGGATAGCGGCCGCCGGTCATGCGCGTGCTCGTCGCCATGTCGGGCGGGGTCGACTCCTCCGTGGCCGCGGCCCTCCTCCGGCGTTCCGGGCACGAGGTGCTGGGCGTGGCGATGCGCGTCTGGAACTACGCCGATCCGGCGCGCGGCCGCTCCTGCTGCGGCCCCGACGACCTCGACGACGCCCGCGCCGCGGCGCGCGCGCTCGGCATCCCGTTCTACGTGGCGGACCTGGAGGAGCACTTCGGGCGCGCCGTCGTCGACCGCTTCGTCGACGACTACGTCGAGGGGCGCACGCCGAACCCCTGCGTCGCGTGCAACCACGAGGTGAAGTTCCGGTGGCTCCTGGCGCGGGCGCGCGCGCTCGGCGCCCGGCTCGCCACCGGCCACTACGCGCGGATCGAGGAGCGCGCGGGGCGCCTGGCGCTGCTCGCGTCGCCGACCGCCAAGGACCAGAGCTACTTCCTGTACGGGCTCTCCCAGGACGCGCTCCGCGACGTGCTCTTCCCGGTGGGTGACCTCGACAAGCCCGAGGTTCGGCGCCTGGCGCGCCAGGCCGGGCTCCCGGTCGCCGAGAAGCCCGAGTCGCAGGAGATCTGCTTCGTCACGCGCGGCGACGCCGGCGACTTCGTGGCCCTGCGCGCGCCC
This sequence comes from Anaeromyxobacteraceae bacterium, assembly GCA_035719345.1. Classification (GTDB taxonomy): domain Bacteria; phylum Myxococcota; class Myxococcia; order Myxococcales; family Anaeromyxobacteraceae; genus Anaeromyxobacter_A. The sequence continues at coordinate 303 of DASTGH010000486.1, read as the reverse complement.
GGCCGGCTGCGCGGCGGCGAGGTCGTCTCCACCTCGGGCGAGGTCCTGGCGCGCCACGACGGCGTCCATCGCTTCACGGTCGGTCAGCGGCGCGGGCTCGGCCTGGGCGGCGGCCCGGCCCGCTACGTGACGGCGCTCGACGCGCGCGCCGGGCGCGTCACGGTCGGCTCCGCCGCCGAGGCCTCGCGCGATCGCTTCCGGGTGGAGGAGGTGCGCTGGGTCGCCGGCCGGCCGCCGGCGGAGGCGGTCGGGGCGCGGGTGCGGGTGCGCCACCGCCACGCCGGCGAGCGCGGCGAGGTGGTC
>DASTGH010000485.1:0-3724 GCA_035719345.1 Anaeromyxobacteraceae bacterium | reverse complement strand
GATGTTCCCGATGATCGCTGGCCTCGGCGAATTGCGGGACGTGAAAGCGATGCTGGCCGACGAGGCCGCCGCCCTCGGCGTGCCGCCGGTGCCGGCCGGCATCATGGTGGAGGTGCCCGCGGCGGCGATCATGGCCGCCCGGTTCGCCGGCGAGGCGGACTTCTTCTCGATCGGCACGAACGACCTGACGCAGTACACGCTGGCCGCGGAGCGCGGGAACCCCAGGGTCGCCGAGCTGGCGAGCCCGTTCGACCCGGCGGTGGTCGAGCTGGTCCACCGCGTGGTCGAGGCGGCCCACGCCCGAGGGAGGCGGGTCGGGGTCTGCGGGGAGCTGGCCGGAGACCCCGCCGCCGTGCCGCTCCTGGTCGGCCTCGGCGTCGACGAGCTCAGCATGAGCCCTCCCGCGATCGCGCGCGTCCGCGACGGGGTCCGGGCGCTCGACGCCGCCGCCGCGCGCGCGCTCGCCCTGCAGGCGCTCTCCGAGGAGACGGCCGGGGCGCTTCGCGCGCGGTGCGCGGGCACGGCCAGCGAGGTCTCGCCCTAGCGCACGGTCGCGGCGTCGACGCGGCGGGCGTCCGCTCGCCGGGTGCTTACCTTCGTGGCATGAAGGAAGCTTTCACCCGGCTGGCATGCTACGCCGCCGAGGTCCTCGGGACCTATGCGGCGTTCCTCCTGGCGCTCGCGGTGGTCCTGGCGTGGGCGCTCTCGGGCCCGCTCTTCCACTTCAGCGACTCCTGGCAGCTCGTCATCAACACCGGCACCACCGTCGTCACCTTCCTCATGGTGTTCCTCATCCAGGCGACGCAGAACCGGGAGACGCGCGCGCTGCACCTCAAGCTCGACGAGCTCATCCGGGTGCAGCGGCGCGCACGCAACCTCTTCACCGGACTGGAGCACGCGTCCGACGAGGAGCTGGAGGAGCTCGAGCGCGAGTTCGAGCGCATCCGGAACCGCGCCGAGGTCCGGAAGGCCGGACGCTGAGCCGCCGGAGGGGCTACGCGCGCGCCGCCGCGGCGGCCCCTTCCTCCGCGAGCGCTTCAGCGCCCAGGAGATCCAGGGCGGCCGCGATCGCCTCGTGCGTGCCCGACAGCGCGAGGACGTCGCCCTCCCGGAGCCGCTCGCCGGCGGTCGGGACGATGACGGACCCGTCGTCGCGCGAGATGGCGAGCACGGACGCGCCCGTCTGCCCGCGCACGCCCAGCTCGGAGAGCGACCTGCCCGCCGCCGGACTGCCCACCCGCATCCGTGCCGCCACCGGCTCGCCGAGGCCCGGGAACATCGCCCGGAAGGCGCCGAGCGCGTCGCCGTGTGCATGGGGACGCCCCGGCGCGCCCTGCTTGGCGAGCGCCTCGACGATGACCTGGGCGCCGGCCCGGACGTGGCCGTGCAGGTTCGCTGCGCTCCGCCAGAACGCGAAGCCGAGCACGACGACGGCCAGGGCGATGACGCCGGCCGCGGGGGCGCCCGGGAGGAACGGCTGCGTCAGGGCCGAGATGGGCAGGAGCACGAGCACGGTGGCGCCGAGCTGCAGGGTCGCGACGAACGCGCGGCGCGGCGCGGCGGCGAGGTCCGGGCGACCGGGACCGCCTTCCGGCAGCGCGGCGACGGCGACGGCCACGCCGAGGTTGCGCGCATTGCGCAGCAGGCCGGCGCAGAACGGGATGGCGAGGAGGCCGGCCGCGAGCCAGACGAGGAGCCGGGCGGGGCGCGACGGGAGGGCGAGGACGCCGGCGATCCACCGCGCCGCCGGCTCGGTCGCGACCGAGGCGCCGATGACGATCGCGCTGAGCGCGGCGACGTCGACGAGCAGCGCCCGGACGATCCGCCGGACGCGCGCGCCGACCGTGACGTTCGCGGGCGAGGCGCGGATCTGCTCGACCCAGCTGCCGTAGAGCGAGAGCACCGTCTGGAGGCGCGGCGGCAGCTTGCGGTCGATCCAGGCCGCCGCCGGTCCCGAGGCCTTGATGGACCACGGCGTCGTGAGCGTGGTCACGGCGGAGACCGCGACCGCCACCGGATAGAGGAACTCGCGCGTGGCGCCGAGCGAGGCTCCGAGCGACGCCAGGATGAAGGAGAACTCGCCGATCTGGGCGAGGCTCATCCCGGTCTGGACCGAGGTCCGCACGCCGTTTCCGGTGAGGAAGGCGCCGAGGCCGACGGCGGCGGACTTGCCCAGGACGACGAGGAGGATGAAGGCGACGACCGCAACCCAGTTCCGGGCGACGAGCGCCGGGTCGATGAGCATGCCGACCGAGACGAAGAAGACCGCCGCGAAGAGATCCCGGACGGGCCGCACCATCTCCTCGATCGCGCCCGCCTCTCCGGATTCGCCGATCAGCGATCCCGCGATGAACGCGCCCAGCGCCACCGAGTACCCCGATGCCAGGGCCAGGTAGGAGACCCCGAAGCAGAGGCCCAGGCTCGTCACGAGCAGCATCTCGGGGGCGCCGCGCCGGCGGACGTAGCGGATGGTGCGCGGGACGACGAGCATGCCGGCCGCGAGCAGCAGGGCGAGGAACGCGGCGAGCCGGCCGAGGGTGGCGCCCAGCTCGCCGGGCGAGACGCCCGCCCCGGTGGCGATCGCCGTCAGGACTGCCATGAAGAGGATGGCGAACAGATCCTCCACGAGGAGGACGCCCACCACCAGGTCGCGCAGGGCCCCACGGACCCGGAGATCGTCGAAGGCCTTGGCGATGATGGTCGTGGAGGACATCGCCACGATCGCGCCGCCGAAGATGCTCTCCAGCACCGTCCATCCGAAGGCGCGTCCGGCGATGAAGCCCAGCCAGACCATGATGCTCGACTGGACGATGGCGGTGATCCCGGCGGTGGGGCCCACCTGCACGAGCTTGCGGAGGCTGAACTCGAGCCCCAGCCCGAACATGAGGAGGATGACGCCCAGCTCGGAGAGCGTCTGGACCGTGTCGCGGTCGGCGACGAGGGGGATCGGGACGTGCGGGCCGACGATGAGGCCCGCCAGGATGTAGCCGAGGACGACCGGCTGGCGGAGCCGCTGGAAGAGGACCGTCGTGACGGCCGCGACGCAGAGTACGATCGTGAGCGCGAGGAGGAAGTCGTGCGCGCCGTGCATGGCCAGGGAGTTAGCACGCGCCCGGGGTGCTCGCCCCGGTGCCGTCGCCGCCAGCGCCTCCCGATTCGTGAATTCCTATCTGACGGTTCCAGATTTCCTTCTCGTCGCACGCACCGCTTCGTGGAGGCGTCAGAGCGCGGGTGCCGCCGTCGAGTGGTAACCCTCCTCGCCGTGCTCCGCGACGTCGAGCCCTGCGTACTCGACGTCTTCCGTCGGGCGCAGGCCGACGACGGCCTTCACGACGTAGGCGATGACCAGCGTCATGCCGACCGCGAGCACGATGGTGAGTGCCATGGCGCCGAGCTGGTGGAGCCAGAGCGACCTGCCGACGATGGACTTGAGGTTGGTCGCCAGGTTCGCGTTGACGTCGATCTTCGCGAAGATGCCGGTCACGAAGGCTCCCAGCGTGCCACCGACGGCGTGGACGCCGAACGTGTCGAGCGCGTCGTCGTAGCCGAGCCATCCCTTCAGCTTCCAGCAGGCGAGGAACGGGACGACCCCGGCGAGGATGCCGATCACCATCGCGGCGCTGGCGTCGACGAAGCCGGCGGCAGGGGTGATGACGACGAGGCCGGCGACCGCGCCGGAGCAGAACCCGAGCACGCTCGGCTTGCCCTTGATGGCGTACTCGAC
>DASTGH010000484.1:0-6180 GCA_035719345.1 Anaeromyxobacteraceae bacterium | reverse complement strand
ACACGCCCGCTCGAGTCGCTCAGCCACGGAACCATGGGCCCGGTGGACTTGATGTCCTGGGGAGCGATGGCCTGCTGCGCCTTCGGCGTCACCTCTTGCGAGACGTGCTGCGCTTCGGCCGCGAGGGGCGCCTGATTCGCGCTCAGGTAGTCTTGCAGGTTCGTCCACCCGGAGCCTGTGTCCACGGATGGCGTGGTCGGAGCCGAGGACGGAGCGGCAGACGTCGGCGCGCCGCCGCCGGGACCGGAACTCTCGGGCGCTGCCACGGGGGCCTGTGCCTGCTGCTGGCGCTTCCACTGTGAGGCCGGGAGATAAGCCATGGTCAGGCCCCCAGAAACAGGATGCGAATGTGATAGGCGCGGCCCGGCGATAGGCCGCTGATGTGCTCGATGACGAAGTCGCCGCCGTCCTGATGCCCGTCCACCAGCACCGGGTTGCCGATGTGCTGCTCCGTCTTGTCCGTCACGTCGTGGCCCAAGATGACCCAGAGCCCCTGCACCTTCCGGCCCCCGAGCTCGAGCTTGACCCGCATCGGCCATACCGGATTCACGTCCGGGTGACGGTTCGCCGCTGCCCAGCGCGCATTATCGACAGCCACCCACGTGGGCGCGCCGTTGAAGTTGATCGTGACGTCCCCGTTCGTCCCGATGATGCACTCAGCGTTCGCGTTCCCCTGCGCGTCCGTGATCATGTACAGGGTCCGGCTGGGAGCGTCGTCCGGGTCCACCGTGAACGCCACGGCGCCCTTGCTGCCGACGCCCGGCGCCAGCCTCCCGCGCATCAGGATTAGCCCGTGCTCCGTCCGGAGGTGCTGGCACGGCTCGCTGCCGACGAAGTCCGTCCAATTGTTCTTGAGCGTCTTCGTCTGCCAGTCGTCCTTGGGCGTGACGTAGATGTCTTTCACCTGCCACGCCTGGTTGTTCATGATGAGCGCCGACGACGACTGGCCGGCGGTCGTGCTGAGCGCCGTGTTGAGCGCGCGGAACAGGCGATCGAGCTCGCCGCCGGACGCTTGGTCGAGACCGGGGAAGTCCTCTTGCTTTAGGTTCGTGATGGGCGGCGAGGTAGCCACTAGGACCCGGCCTCCTCGTCCGTCACGCGGTGGGTGAGGCTGAGCCCTTGGATCTGGAAGGTCGAGCCGTTCACGTTCTGGCTGAACGACACGCCGAGCTGCGAGCCGCGCGCCTGCTCGAGCGGGACGAGCGTGCGCAGGCTGAAGGGGGAAAAGGGCGGCGTTCCGTAGTCGCTCAGCGTGACGTTGACCGAGCCCGGTGGGGAGGGGACGAGATCAGTCGTGAAAGCCAGCGTGACCGCGGTGCCGCCCAGCTTGCGGAAGAGGAACCCGACCTCTTGGAAATGCTGCTTGAGCCCCGGCGTGGCGAACTTGGGCGCCCACTTCACCGCGCAGGAGATGGCCGCGCCCGCGTCGCTGTAGTCGGCGTCCGTCTGCGTCGTCCGCTCGCTACGCAGGTAGCGTCCGCCGAGCAGGAGTTGCCCGGTGTTCTTGCACACCGCGCCGGCCGAAGCCGTGTCCGTGCGCCGCGTCCACGCCTGGGTGAAGAGGTCGTACACGTACGCCTGCGTAGCCTTGGCGTACCAGTCCACATCATCGCCCGGCGGCATCCAGAGCAGGTATTTACGGTCCGGCTCGTTTGCGACTGCGAAGGCGACGTTGGAGACGAACGACGAGGACAGCGGTCGAGCCTCGGCGTCGATCGGCCTCGAGATCACCGTCACGCCCGTGTCTGTGACGCGCACCACGCCCTGCGTCGTGAGGACGAAGACGGAGTTATCCAGCAGGACCGCCGTCCGAATGCCGACGATGCGGCACGTCGGGTCAAAGGGCCGGATGTCCCACGGCGGTCCGTCACCCGTCAGGCGGAAGAGGCCATCCTCCTTGAAGATGAACAGGGAATCGCGGGTCGCGACGATGCGGTTGATGGGCGCGGTCGGGTCACCGACATCGGCGTAGTTGAGCACCGGCACGGCATCCGGCTGACCCTGCTTGCTCCAGTAGATGCGCGCGGGGTGGAACACGCGGTTGGTGTTGCCGGAGTCGGGCTGAGTGATCCTGAAGGCCGCGGCCGGCGCCGTGGACGAGATTGACACGCCGACGATCACGTTCTTGGACGCGATCCGGAAGGTCCCGGCACCCGCGGCGGTGGTGAGCACCGCATAGTTGCTGGCCGTCGGCTGCGCGGCGTTCCGGTTGAAGGTGCGGACGATGCTCGCCGCCGTGTTGTTGAAGCGGTCGAGGAACGATGGCGACGCAGTGTCCACTAGGAACTGCGCAGCCCCGATGTTTTCTACCGCAGCGCCAGTGATCGTGATGCCGCTGATGGTGATGGTGCTGCCGACGTCGAGCGCCCCGGTGCCCGTCGCGATGACCTTGCAGTCCGCATACGACTCTACCGTGTTCGCGTAGAACATCACGCCGCGATAGGACGCAATGTCGTAGCAGAAAGGCGGCAGGTCGTTCGCTTGCAGCGCCGTCTGCTGGCTGGCGTTCGTGTATAGAGCGGCGCCCAGCAGGTCGTCCGTGACCACGTCGGTGACGCTGATCGTGGCCCCCGAGCTATAAGTCCCCTCGTAGCACAGGAACATCTCGTCGCCCGGGTCCGTCCCCGTGGGAGACGCCTTGGTGCGGTACAACTGGTAGACGTCTCCGGACTGGATGCCCCATCCGTAGGTGCTCCAGAACTGCGGCACCGATGCGGTGATGACGACGTCGCGCGTGCCGCCGGCCGTGTTGGATGCCAGCAGCGACGTAGACGGCGAGCCCGGCAGCGTGCGCCCGTTGGCGAGCTTGACCCAGATTAGCCGGTAGGCAACCTGCGTCTTGTCCGCGAGCGCGCGCGGCGAGCCAGCAGCCGAGAGTGTGGACGAAAGGTCCATCGCCGTCGGCGTACCGGCGTGCGCGATCGTGGACGTGTCAGCGCGCCAGATGCCGCGGATGCCCGTGCCATACAGGATGTCGCCGGAGAGGCACAGGCCCGAGTAGTAGGGGGCCACCGGCGCTTTCAGTTGGATGCTGCTCTGGGTAGGCGCCGTTAGCGCCGTGGCTCCGGTCAGCGCCGTCGGTGTAGCGGGCGTGTTGGCGGCGTTGTCCGGGTAGTAGTAGAGCCCCGCTGTGCTGCTGTTTACGTACTGCAACAGCCACGATCCCGGCGCGCTCCACGCTCCCCAGGTGCCGAGGCCGCCGGGGACGATCGCCATCGTGTCGCCGCCCAGCGCACCGAAGTCGTAGATGGTGTCCATCCCGCGCCGCGGCTCCACGATGCCGTCGCGCGAGATGACGACGTTGTCCGCCTGCTCCAGCGCGCCGTCCGGAACGGAACTCAAGTTGTTTGGCTGGAGATACAGGCCAGCAGGTGCCGCTGTGATCTTCTGGCTAGGCATGAGCCACCGCCAGAGCCGGACGAGAAGTCGCCACAGACACACTCACCACCAGGGGTTGCGGAAGGGGTTGGACCGCGACACCACCCGCATCGGCTCCTCCTCCACGCGCCCGGTCAGAAGCTTCCGGATGCTCCCCTCCATCCGCATGAGTTCCGCCGTCTGCTTGTCCACTGCGTCGTAGTCGCACATGCCGTGCAGGATCTTGACGGCCACCGACTGGCACAGGAGCGGGTGCAGCTCCACCGGCACCTGCGGGACCGCCGTCTGCCCGGCGAGCGTCACGTAGTCGCCTACGCCGAGGTCCGACGGCAGCGCCGACGTGAAGGTGAGCGTGGAGCCCACCACCGTCGTGGCGACGAGGTCCGTCGCCAGCGTCTCGAATGGCGAGCCCGCACGGACGAGGTCGTACTTGACCGCCGTCGTGAACGTGCCCGGGGGCGCTGCGGAGAGCGTCACAGCGTTCGTGCCTGTGTTGAAGCTCGAGACGGTGCCGACCGCGCTCGTCACCACCAGCGAGCTCGGCCGCTGGTAGTACGTCATCCGGAGCGTTGTCCCGAGCGTGGTCACGTTGCCCGGCTGGTCCGTCACCAGCACGATCGTGTTGCCGTCGGTCGTGAACCCCGGGCCGCTCGAGTAGCTGATCTGGCCGTAGGCGATGCGCGGCAGGTTGAAGGCGGTCCCGTCCAGGCGGATCGCCATGAGCTCGCGCAGCACGCCCGCCAGCGCTCGCGGCGGAAGACGGTAGACGAGCACGCCATCCTGGATCGGCACCTCGTAGGCCGCGATGCCGTAGTCCTCCCGGGCGTCCCGGAGGATGGGCATCACATAGCCCAGCGTCTCCTCGTCTGCGATGCCGAGGAGGTCGGTCGTGGACAGCGTCGCCTGCGTCGTGGGTATACTCGCGCGCCTTTTCACCGAAGCGATGAGCGCAGTCGAGTCCACCGGCTACCTCCCGAAGACGGTGACGCGGCCCGAGGCGGCGCCGCCGGAGACGAGGTGCAGCTTCACCTTGCTGGGCAGCGCCACCGGATAGTTGAAGTTGAGCGCTGGCGTGCCGACCGCGACCGCACCGGCCCCGAGCGCGCCGCGCTCCACCACCGGCCCCGTTGCCACCGTGCGGATCACCAGGCCGGCGTCGATCGACGTCGTCCCGTCGTCCAGGAAGGCGTCCAGCGTCAGGTTGCGCGTGGCGGCGCTGGCGTTGTTCACCACCACGTAGAGCGACTGGATCCCGGTGATGTCGAGGAGCGGCGAATCGATGACCGCGCCGGCTGCGACCGAGCCGGAGTCCCAGACCACGAGGCCCTTCGCCGCAGTCCGGAGCGCCATCGCATCGCCCAGGTTCGAGCCCACGACGCCCTGCGCGATCGTGATGTGCGCGCCGCCGGTGATGGTCGCGATGCCCTGCCCGGCCTTGGTGAAGGTCAGGACCGTGGTCTTCCCGATCGGGACCGCGGCAGTGGCGAACGACGCCACCGGGCCGCCGTAGGTGTTCACCAGCGCGACGAAGTTAGCGATGGCCTCGTAGTCGCTCGCGCCCACCGCGAACTCGGTAGCGAGCGATGGGGACGTCTTCGCGGTGAGCGTCGTCCCGTTGATGACGATCGTGTCGTTGTTCGCCACGCTGGCGAAGGTCACCAGCGTGCTCTGGTTCACCGCCGCCGGAGTGAACGCCTGCGCGTCAGTGAGCGGCATCGTCGGTGTCCTCGGGGCTCGCCGGGGAGGCAGGCTTCGACGCCGCGTCCTTGCGGCCCTTCATCTGCTCGGCCTCGATCTGGTCGCAGAGCGAACGCATCTGCTCGAGCGCGTCCATGAGCGGATCCGAGCCTGTCTCACTGTCCGCCGGCAGGTCGTCCGGACCGGGGCTGGCGAGGTTGAACACGGAGGGGGCAGCCATGGTCGCCTCCTAGAGCGTGCCGATCGGGCCCTGGGTGTCGCAGCCCGTGCCGCCTGTGAACTTGCCCGACGCGAGGTGGCCCGCGGTCATGCCGGTACCCGAGGCCGTGAGGGTGATCTGGTTCCCGAGGAGGCCGGGCTGGAGAGCCGTGATGGTCGTCACCGCGCCGGCAGAGGTCGCCACCACGATCTTCTGGAGCGTCGTGTCGGCGTTGATCGCTGCGGCGAGAGCGGCGGCGCTGGCCGTGTCCGAGGTCGCCCAAGTCACCGTCTTGGCCGTGCCGGCGATCGTGCCGCCGACTGAGCCGGAGCCGCTGGAGAGGGTCAGCGTGCCCCAGGCCGCGACGGCGTCGCTCGTGGAACTACCGACGTTGAGCGCCGGGTTGCAGTTGGACATCGTCCCGGTGGCGAGCTGCCACAGGAGCCCTTCGAGGTTCTTCGCGACTTCGCGGATCGAGTCGCGCGTGCCGCCCACGTCCCCGAGCTGCTTGGAGAGGCCGCTGATCGTGACGCTGATGCTTGCCATGTCTGCTCCTGTGGCGAGGCCCTCCCCACCGTCAGGCAGGGAGGGCCGTCACCGTCAGCGCACTAGGGGTTGACGATCCCCGTCCACTTGATGCACTTGGCCGGGCTGTCCGTGAAGAAGCAGAAGTCCGAGTACGTGCGGAACTCGACGGCGTTGACGCCCGCGACGAGCACGAACAGCTCGTCACCGCGGCCGGGGACCTGCGGGGTGATGTCCGAGGAGCCGACCTTCTTGCACCGCTTCAGCGGGATCGCGAAGGCTTCCCCGCTCTTGACGCAGGGGTGCGGGTTCACGGTGATGATGCCGTTCGTGCCGACGTACTTGAGCTTCCGGACGCCGTTCGTCCCCTCGCTCTCCGT
>DASTGH010000483.1:0-2107 GCA_035719345.1 Anaeromyxobacteraceae bacterium | reverse complement strand
GCACCGGCCGCAGCGCACCGGCGCGCAGGAACGGGTTCACCTCGCGCTCGACCGCGAGCGAGGGCGCGGGGGGCTCCTCGCCGCGGGCGTGGGCGGCGCGCGCCGCTTCGAGCCGCGCGCGCGCCGCGGCATGGCCCGGCTCGAGGTCGAGCGCGAAGGGCAGGTTCGCCTCCGCGTAGTCGTGGCCCGGGTGGACCTCCAGCGCGCCGTCGAGCGGCGCGATGACGCCGAGGAAGCTCGCCGCCAGGCGCGACGGGTCGCCGCCGTGCCGGCAGTTGCCGGCGCCGCCCCAGAAGAGCGTGTCGCCGGTGAGCAGGCGCCCGCGCCAGGCGTAGAGGACCGACCCCGGCGTGTGCCCGGGCGCCTCGTGGACGGCGATGCCCAGCGCTCCGAGGGCCAGCTCCCTGCGCCCGGCGACGTCCTCGTCGGGCGCGTGCCAGGCGCGGTCGGCCGCGGGGCCGAGGACCCGCGCCCCGAGCCGGCGCGCGACCTCGGCGGTGCCGCCGGTGTGGTCGAGGTGGCCGTGCGTGTGCAGCACCCAGCGCGGGCGCACCCGGTGGTGGTCGGCGAGCGCCAGCGCGACCTCGGGATCGCCGGGGTCGACGAGCGCGGCGTCCGCCCCCTCCGCCAGGAGGTAGGTGTAGTTGTCCTTCCCGTAGCGGCGGCGATCGAAGATCACGGCGCGTCGTCCGGATGGTGGGAGAGGCCGATGCGGTTGCCCTCGGGGTCTCGCAGGTAGAGCGTCCAGCGGGTGCGGTGGACGACGGGCACGCCGTGCTCGGCGAGGCGCGCCTCCCAGCGGGCGCGGTCGGCCGCCGGGATGCGCAGCGCGAGGAGGTGGAGGCCCGCCTTCCCGTCCCGCCAGGGCGCCTCGCCCGGAGGCTCGGCCGACCGCTCCAGCGCCACGAAGCTGCCGTCCCCGACCGAGAGCCAGATGCTGCGGTCGCCTCCCTCCTCGCGCGGCCAGCGGCGGAGGACGGAGAGCCCGAGCACCTCGCGATAGAACCGCTCGCACCGGGCGAGGTCGGCGCACTGGACGGCGACGTGGTGGATGGCGGCCGGCACCCGCCGAGGCTAACGCGCCGCCGGCCGCCGCTCCACGACCCACGCGGCGCTCGGCCGCGGGGGTGGCCGGTGACGCGGGGCCGGAGCCTGGTAGATTTCCGGAGTGGCGCTCGCCGGGAAGCGATTGCTCGTCGTGGACGACAGCGAGGAGCTGGCGCAGCTCCTCGCCGCGGCCGCCGGAGCCCGCGGCGCAGAGGCGGTCGTCTGCAGCGGCGGCCGTGCCGCGCTCGCGGAGGTGGACGCACGGGGCGCCGACGGCGCCTTCGTCGACCTCCCCCTGAAGGACGTGCGGGGCGACGCCTTCCTGCTCGCGCTCAAGGATCGCGGCGTGCCCTGCGTCGCCATCTCGGGCGTGCTGAAGGGGGCCCGCTACGCGGACATGGCGCGCCACTTCGGCGCCATCGGGTTCCTGGAGAAGCCTTTCGACCTCGACGCCGCCTTCCGGATGCTGGAGGCGGCCGTGGCGGCGCCGGAGCCGGAGCCGGAGCTGCCGGCGCTGACGCCGCTGCCGCAGTTCCCAGTGGTGACGCGCGAGGAAGCCGCGGAGGCGAGCGGGGTGTGGGAGCGAGAGGCCCAGCCCTCTCCCCGGCCCTCCCCCGCTGGCGAGTTCAGCCGGCAAACGCCGGTTGAACCGGGGGAGAACAGGGCTGGGGGCGCACGCGCCCGCAGCCCGGAGGGGGATCCCCCGCCGACCTCCGAGATCGCAACCGCCTCCCCGTACGCGTACGCGTACGCGTCCTCGTCCTCGCACTCGACCCCGACCCCGTCCCCATCCCCCGACCCGTCCCCGTACCCGTCCCCTTCCCCCGACCCCTCGCCCACCCTCGACTTCGACCCCGAGCACCCGGACTTCGACAGCATCGTCTTCTCCCCCGCCCGCCCCGCGCTCGACGAGACCCTGCCCGGCATCCCGCTCCCGCGGCGGCCGCTCGAGGGACTCGCGCAGCCGCTGCCGCCCACCGGCAGCGCGGCCGCCGCGCGCCCTCCCCGCCCCGGGCTCCCGCCGCTCCCCGACGGCGACCTGGCAGCGTCCTCGGTGCCC
>DASTGH010000482.1:0-5277 GCA_035719345.1 Anaeromyxobacteraceae bacterium | reverse complement strand
GCGGCCGACCGCCTGGCCCCAGCGGCCGCTGTCCTCGAAGCGCTGCTCGCGGATCTGCAGGCGGTTCGAGCCGATGGGGAACGCGTCGAGGATGAGGTTCACGCTGCCGTCGCGGTTCGTGAACGCCGAGCCGACGCGGATCCAGATGGCGCTGCGGTTCTCCTTCTCGACGACGGCGAACACGGCCAGCGCCTTCTTCCCGGCGGACGCGCCGGGGATCACTTCGTTCATGGTTCTCTCCGGGTGTGGGGCCGCGAGGCGCGGCCACGTCTGCGGAGAGCAACGGACGTGCCTGCGCGCCGGACGCGGATGGCGCGGGATCGCGCGCCGGCCCGCGGCCGCGCGCCGGCCGATGGTGCCGCGGCGCGGACCGCCCCTCCCGGGCGGCGCCCTGCGTTCTCATGGCGGCGGCTCGGTACACGTGAGCCCCAGCGTCACTTCCGCCCGCCATGATCGAGATCCGGCGCCTGACGGTGCCTCGATCCGGGGGGAGAAACTCTCCCCCCGAGACCCCCCATCGCGAGGCTCATCTCAATCGGGCAGCGCCATCAGTTCACCGCCGGCCCCGGGAAGTGTGGCGCGTCCCCGAGCTCGATCGTCCCGAAGCGCGCCTCGTAGCGCGCGATGTTGTCCTGGATCGCGTGCAGGAGGCGCTTGAGGTGCTTCGGGGTGGTGATGGCACGCGCCCGGACCACCGCCTTGTTCACCTGGGGCTGCAGGTACATGAGGTCGAGCGTGAACTCCGTCTCCGTGTGGTTCACCATCGCCATGTTGATGAACACGCCGTTGGAGGTGGCGGCGTCGATCTCGATCTGGAGCTGCAGGGTGCCGGCCTGCGGCGTCCCCGTGGGCTTGTCGGGCATCGCGTCAGCTTAGCGTCCCGGAAGGGAAGTGGCCTCACGTCGGCGTGCCCGAGTACTACCTGGGGCCTGTGACCGTGCCCACCGCCAGGAGCGCGCGGACGCCGCGCAGGCCCGGCGGCCTCGCCGGCGCCGAGGACGGCGCGCGGTTCGATCTGCCGGGCGGGCCCGACGCGGCGCTCCTCCTGCACGGGCTCACCGGCTCGCCGTTCGAGATGCGCCACGTGGCAGCGCGGCTGCACGCCTACGGGATGCGATGCGTCGGCCCGATCATGCCCGGGCATGGCGGCGAGCCGCGCGCGCTGGAGCGCCTGTCCTGGCGCGACTGGGTGGACGGCGCGGCGGCGGAGCTGCGGGCGCTCGGCGGCGCGCGCCGGACGTTCGTCGTCGGCTGCTCCATGGGCGCCCTCGTCGCCTGTGCGCTCGCCCACCGCCACCCCGATCGCGTGGACGGCCTGGCGCTGCTCGCCCCGGCGCTCCGTCTCGCCGGGACGGCCCGGCTCGCCGGGCTGCTGGCGCGCCGCACGCCGCTCGGCGCGCTCCTGCCGCCCGTCCCCAAGCTCGGCGGCTCGGACGTCCGCGACCGCGAGATGCGGCGCCGCAACCCCACCATGCGCGCCGTGCCGCTCGGCGCGGTGGGAGAGCTCGTCGCCCTGGCGCACCACGTCGACGCCATCCTGCCGGGCGTGGTGGCCCCGGCGCTCGTCGTCGCCTCGCGCCACGACCACACCGTCCGGCTCGCCGGAGCGCGGCGCCTGGCGCGGCGGGTCGGCAGCGGGCCGGCGCGGCTGCTCGTGCTGGAGCGGAGCTACCACCTCGTCGGCATCGACGTCGAGCGCGACCGCGTCGCCGACGCCGTGGCGGAGTTTCTCGAGACCATCCCGGCCTTCCACGGCGGGGAGGAGGAAGGGGAGGCATGGCCTCGTCGTACGTGATGGCGATCGACCAGGGGACGACCGGCACCACCGCGCTCATCGTCGACAAGCGGCTGGCGGTGCGGGCCAAGGTGAACGTCGAGTTCCGGCAGATCTTCCCCCGGCCGGGCCTGGTGGAGCACGACCTGGACGACATCTGGGGATCGGTGCACACGGCCGTGCAGCGCGCGCTGCGCGAGGCGGGCCTGCGCGGCGCCGAGATCGGCGCGGTCGGCATCACCAACCAGCGCGAGACGACGGCGCTCTGGGACCGCCGCTCGGGCAAGCCCGTGCACAACGCCATCGTCTGGCAGGACCGCCGCACCGCGGACCTGTGCGCGAGGCTCAAGGCGGAGGGGCGCGAGGAGGCGGTGCGCGAGAAGACCGGCCTCGTCCTCGACCCGTACTTCTCCGCGACCAAGCTGCAGTGGCTCCTCGACAACGTGCGCGGCGCGCGCGAGAAGGCGGAGAAGGGGCAGCTCGCCTTCGGCACGATCGACAGCTACCTCGTCTGGCGGCTCACCGCGGGCGCGGCGCACGTCACCGACGTGTCCAACGCGGCGCGCACGCTGCTCATGGACCTGCGCTCCTGCGCGTGGGATCCGGGGCTCCTCGAGCTGTTCGGCGTGCCGCGGCCTGTGCTGCCCGAGATCCGGTCCAGCTCCGAGGTCTACGGGACGACGAAGAACGTGCGCGGCCTCCCCGACGGCATCCCGGTGTGCGGGATCGCCGGGGATCAGCAGGCGGCGCTCTTCGGGCAGGCGTGCTTCGCGCCCGGGCAGGCGAAGTGCACCTACGGGACCGGCGCCTTCCTCCTGCAGAACGTCGGCAGCGACCCGGTCGTCTCGCGCCACGGCCTGCTCACCACCGTGGCGTGGAAGATCGGCGCCGAGACGCAGTACGCGCTCGAGGGCAGCGCCTTCATCGCCGGCGCGGCGGTGCAGTGGCTCCGCGACGAGCTGAAGATGATCGAAAAGGCCTCGGACGTGGAGGCGCTGGCGCGCACCGTGAAGGACTCCGGCGACGTCGTCTTCGTGCCGGCGCTCGCCGGCATGGGCGCGCCGCACTGGCGTCCGGAGGCGCGCGGCCTCATCTCCGGCATCACCCGCGGCACGAACTCCGGCCACCTCGCCCGCGCGCTGCTCGAGGGGATCGCCTTCCAGATCTACGACCTGGCCGAGGCGATGGCGAACGACTCGGGCCGGACCGTGCCGGTGTTCCGGGTCGACGGCGGCGCCTCGGCCAACGACCTGCTCATGCAGTTCCAGGCGGACCTGCTCGGCATCCCGGTGGAGCGGCCCCGGATGATCGAGACCACCGCGCTCGGCGCCGCGTTCCTGGCCGGCCTGGCGGCGGGCGTGTGGTCGTCCCGCGACGAGATCGGCAAGAGCTTCAAGGTGGGCAAGCGCTTCGAGCCGAAGATGAAGCCGGAGGACCGCGAGCGGCAGCTCGGGAAGTGGCGGCGGGCGGTGCAGGCTGCCTGACCCAGGGTCCGCCGGGAACCACCGGGCCCCGGGTCTTGCGCGCCGCGGCCGGCGGCGCTCCAATGGTTCCGTGGGGGCGAGCGCTGCAGCCGCGGTGAGGACGACCCGGGCGCCGCGCGTCCCGGTGACGCTGGTCGTGGCGCGCCGGGGGGCGCGCGGCGAGCCGCTGCGCGCCGAGGACCTGTCGACGAGCGGGCTCTTCCTCTGCTGCGAGGAGCCCTACACCGTCGGCACCGCGCTCGACCTCGCGGTCGGGCTGCCCTGGGGCGAGCGCCTCCAGCTCGAGGGGCGCGTGGTGCGCGTCGGCCCGGGCGCGAGCGGACACGTCGGGATGGGCGTCATGTTCGTCCGGCTCGACGCCGCGGCCGAGGCGGCGCTCGGGCGCTTCGTCGAGCAGCGCCTCGCGGCCGTGGCCTGCTGATCGGGCGCCTGCGGCCGGCGCTCAGCCGAAGAGGCGCTCCAGCGCGGCGGCGACCGAGTCGACGCCCTCCACCGCGATCCCGTCCGGCACCTCGGCCTGCCGGGCATTGCCGGCCGGCACCAGGGCGCGCGTGAACCCGAGCCGCGCCGCCTCGCCGAGGCGCGCCTCCGCCTGCGCCACCGCCCGGACCTCGCCGGCGAGCCCCACCTCGCCGAGCACCACCGTCCGCGGGTCGAGCGGCCGGTCGCGGAAGCTGGACGCGAGCGCGGCGATGCAGGCGAGGTCGGCGGCGGGATCGTCGAGGGTGAGGCCGCCGGCCACGTTCACGAAGAGATCGCAGCCGAGGATCTCGAGCCCGACCTTCTTCTCGAGCACCGCCGCCAGCAGCGCCACGCGATTGCCGTCCATGCCGAGCGCCGTCCGCCGGGGCGTACCGAAGCTCGTGGGCGACGCCAGCGCCTGCACCTCGACGAGCAGCGTCCGCGTCCCGGAGAGCGCCGCCGCCACGGCGCTCCCGGGCGCGCCCTCCGGGCGCTCCGAGAGGAACAGCGCCGACGGGTTCTGCACCTCGGCGAGCCCGCGCGCCTTCATCTCGAACACGCCGATCTCGCTCGCCGACCCGAAGCGGTTCTTGTGCGCGCGCAGCACGCGGTAGGGGTGCGCCCCGCCGCCCTCGAAGTAGAGCACGGTGTCGACCATGTGCTCGAGGACGCGCGGCCCGGCGATGGCGCCGTCCTTGGTCACGTGCCCGACGAGGAAGGTCGGCGTCTCCGCCGCCTTGGCGAAGCCCATGAGGCGGGCCGTCACCTCCCGGATCTGCGTGACCGTCCCGGGCGCGCTCGCCAGCTCCGGCAGGTACTGCGTCTGGATGGAGTCGATGGCCAGCGCCGCCGGGCGGAGCGCGTCGGCGGCGTGCAGCACCTTGACCGCGTCCGTCTCGGGGAAGAGGTGCAGGTTCTCGGCCGAGACGCCGAGGCGATCGGCGCGGAGCTTCACCTGGCGCGCCGACTCCTCGCCGGTGACGTAGAGCACCGGGCGCTCCGGCGCCGCCCGCGCCAGCCGCTCCAGCAGCGCGAGGAGGAGCGTCGACTTGCCGATCCCGGGATCGCCGCCGAGGAGCACGAGCGAGCCCGGCACCACCCCGCCGCCGAGCACGCGGTCGAGCTCCGCGATCCCGGTGCGCTGCCGCGACGCCTCGCTCGCCTCGACCTCGCGCAGGGGGAGCGGCCGGCCGCCGCGCTGGGCGGCTCCGAACCCGCCGCGCGGCGCTGCGCCGCGCGGCTCGGGCGCGGCCACCTCCTCGTGCATCGTGTTCCAGCCCTTGCAGGAGGGGCACTGGCCGAGCCACTTCGGCGCGGCGTGCCCGCAGCCGGCGCAGGCGTAGACGGTCCGCGGTCTCGAGGCGAGCTTCGACACCGCGCCAGGGTGGCATGCGCCCCTGACGCCGACGCCCTCGTCAACCCGCGCGTGGCGCGGGGTTGACGACGCCGGGGCGGGCCTCGTACGGTGCGCGTCCATGTGCGTCGAAAAGCGCCCGCTTCCCCCCGGTATCGAGCCCATCAGCGCCGAGGAGGGGCGCCGCCTCATCCGCCACACCT
>DASTGH010000481.1:0-3773 GCA_035719345.1 Anaeromyxobacteraceae bacterium | reverse complement strand
GGGCTCGCCCTCTCCGCGACGCTCCGCCCGCTCACCCCGTACCTGCGCCTGCACGCAGGCCTCTCCTGGAACTACTTCGGGCTGGGCCTGAACGGCGGCGCCACGGTGCTCCCGCTGCACGCGCGCTTCACGCCGACGTTCACGGTCGAGGGCGGCACCTACTTCGCCGCCGACTGGAGCTCGGCGCTCGATCGCGTGCACATCCCCGACGCCTACAAGGACGCGGCCCGCTCGGCCGGCATGAGCTACTTCGCGCTGGTCGGTGGCTTCGAGACGGGGGACCCCGACGGCTTCGTCTTCTTCCTCCGCGCGGGGGTGACGCGCCTCTGGTACTCGCTCGCCCCGGTCGAGGGGGCGCCGGCCGGCTCGAGCACGCTCTCCATCAGCGGCTCGAGCGTCGCGGCCTGGGCGCCGGCGGCGGTGCTCGGGTTCGCGCTGCACTTCCGGTGAGAGACGCCATGCGCCCAACCGCCCTCGCCGCCGCCGCGCTCCTCGCCGCCGCCTGCAGCCCGACCGCCGACTTCCACGCGGACCGGGTGTGCGCGACGGCGCCGCAGCAGGCGTTCCCCGGCGTGCAGTCGTCCACCGGCCTGCCGGACACCCTCCCCGCGCAGCGCGTGACGTTCGACATGGGGTCCGGGATCCCCGACCTCCACGCGAAGGGCGTGAAGGACGCGAAGGTCCTCTTCCGCGAGCTGCGCTTGAAGGCCTCGGACTCCTCCCAGGGCGCGAACGGCTCGCCGACGCAGTTCATCCAGACGCTCACGGTGGCGCTCGAGCCGCCCCCCGGGAGCACGCTCCCCTCGAAGCAGGTCCTCGCCTACGTCCGCCCCGCCGGAGCCGCGCCCACGGAGCTCGTCATCCCGGGCGACGGCACGAACCTCGTCGACTACCTGCAGGCAGGCCAGCTCACGGCCGTGGTCTCGGGCCAGGGCGACCCCGGTCAGCTCCCGCGCACGCCGTGGACCGCCGCTGCCACCTTCTGCAGCGAGGTGGACGTGACGGTCGACTACCTGGAAGCGATCTAGGCGAGGGAGCGAGGCATCCTGCCGCGCCCCACCGCGCCGCCCAGGCGGGGAAAAGCGCGTGACGGGGGCATGACGGCGCGTTGCGGCGTGTTCGGGGTAGCAATGACCTCGAACGCGCCCGGCGCTCGAGCGAGCGATCTCCCGGAGACGTCCGCCGCGGATCGCGTGGAGCTCACTGCGCTCCTGCTCGACGGGATCACCGACTACGCGCTCGTCGCGCTCGATCCATGGGGTCGGGTGCAGGCCTGGGGCCGTGGCGCGGAGCGCGTCTACGGCTTTCCCGGCGACGCGATGGTGGGCGAGCGCTGGGACCGGCTCTTCCTCCCGCACGACGGCGCTGCGGGCCGCCCGGGTGCGCTCCTCGAGCTCGCCCTGCGCCACGGGCGCCACGAGGAGGAGGCGCTCCGGGTGCGCCGCGACGGCTCGACCTTCTGGGCGCACGCCGTGCTGACGCCGCTGCGCGGCGAGCGAGGCGAGGTCCGCGGCTTCGCCGAGGTGGCGCGCGACGTCACCGACCGCCGGGAGGCCGAGCAGGCGCTGCGCCGCCTCTCGGACGCGCGCAGCGCCGTGCGGGCGCGCGACGAGTTCCTGGCGCTCGCGGCCCACGAGCTGAAGACCCCGCTCACGGCGCTGGGGCTGAACCTGCAGGCCATGGTGCGCGCCTCGCACCGCAAGCCGGCCGAGGTGGTGGCGACGCTCGCCGCGCGGACCGAGCGGCTGCAGCGGCACGTCGACCGCATGTCCGGCCTCGTCGAGACGCTGCTCGACGTCGGCCGCGTGGCGTCGGGCCAGCTCGAGCTCCGGATCCAGGACGGCGACGTGGCCCAGGTGGCGGCGCGCGTCGCCTCCCGCTGCGTGGAGGAGCGCGGCGGCCGCTGCTGCGTCGACCTCGACGCTCCCGAGCCCGTGCCCGGCCGCTTCGACCCGCACCGGGTGGAGCAGGTCCTCTTCGCGCTCCTCGACAACGGCCTCAAGTACGGCGGCGGCGGCCCGGTCCAGCTCTCGGTCCGCGCCGACGGCCGGCGCGCGCGGGTGGCCGTCCGCGACCAGGGGATCGGCATCGCGCCCGAGGACCAGGAGCGCATCTTCCAGAGGTTCGAGCGCGCCGCTCCCGCCACGCAGTACGGGGGCTTCGGGTTCGGGCTGTGGGCGGCGCGCCAGCTGGTGAAGGCGCACGGCGGGGAGATCCGGGTGCGCAGCGCGCCGGGCGAGGGGTCGACCTTCGAGGTGCTCCTGCCGCTCTGCCCGAAGCGCTGAGCGACGCGGCTCGCCGGCCGCGCTATCGCCCGAGGAGCGGCAGGAACGCCTGGCCCCAGCGCTCCGCCTTCTTGCGCCCGACGCCCTTCACCGCCGCCAGCTCCACCTCGTCGCGCGGCCGCCGGGCGACGAGGTCGCGCAACACGGCGTCGGAGAAGACGCAGTAGGCCGGCAGCTTCGCCTCCGCGGCGAGCTCCTTGCGCACCGCGCGGAGCCGCTCGTACAGCTCGAGGTCGAGATCGTCAGCCGGAGCGCTGGCGCTCGCGCGGGCGTCGGCGAGGTCCGCGGAGCGCAGGCGCGGCGATCGCTCGCGTCCCGCGCCGGGCGGCCTGAGGGCCGCCGGCCTCGCTGCCGAGACGAGGTCGGTCCCCGCGCACAGGTCGCAGCTCGCGGCGCACGGCTCGAGCCGCTCGCCGAAGTGGCGCACCAGCGCCTGGTGGCGGCAGGCGGCGTCCTCCGCCAGGCGGAACATCTCGCGCGCCTGCCGGCGCTGCAGCTCCGCGACGGAGGCCTCGGCCCCCTCCGCCAGCCGGTCCCAGCCGGCGACGTCGGCCCAGGAATAGAACAGCACGCAGTCCGACGGCGCGCCGTCGCGGCCGGCGCGGCCGATCTCCTGGTAGTAGCCCTCCACCGAGCGCGGCATGTCGCGGTGGATGACGTAGCGGATGTCGGGCTTGTCGATCCCCATCCCGAACGCCACCGTCGCGCACACGACGTGCGCGTCGCCCGCCTGGAACGCGTCCTGCGCCCGCGTGCGGTCGTCGGGCTCCATCCCGGCGTGGTAGGCGAGGGCGCGCACGCCGTGGCGCCGCAGCAGCTCGGCGGTCGCCTCGACCGACTTGCGCGACAGGCAGTAGACGATCCCGCTCTCGCCCGGGCGCGAGCGCACCAGGCGGAGGAGCGCGTCGCGCGTGCGCAGCCCGGTGACCGCGCCCGAGGCCCCCCGCGCGCCGCCCTCGCCCTTCTTGTACGCGTGCAGCCGGAGGTTCGGCCGGAAGAACGTGCCGCGCTGGACGAGCGGGTCGCGCATCCCCAGCAACATCGCCGATTTCAAAGCTGCCGACCTGGATGCGATCATCTTTCCCGGAGGTTTCGGGGCAGCCAAGAACCTTTGCAACTTCGCCGTCAAGGGGGCAGAAGCGGCCATCCATCCGGAAGTGGCCAGGCTGCTCAGGGAGATGGCTGTCTCTGGCAAGCCCATTGGCGCCATCTGCATTGCACCGGCCCTTATTGCCGCCACGCTTGGCAAAGGATATTCCCCGCAGGTGACCATCGGTACCGATCCCAGTGCTGCCGCCGCCATAGCCGCTACCGGCAGCACCCACGTGGAGTGCCCGGTTCAGGAGTTCGTGGTCGACAAACGGAACAAGATCGTCACCACGCCGGCCTACATGCTGGCGGAGCGCATCTCAGAGGCGGCCGACGGGGTCGAAAAGGCGGTAAAGGCGGTCATTGAGCTCATTTGACCTTGCCACCCCTCTCTGATTC
>DASTGH010000480.1:0-11571 GCA_035719345.1 Anaeromyxobacteraceae bacterium | reverse complement strand
GCCGCGCCCGTTTCGCATCCCGGGCGGCACCGCCGGCGTCGCTGCCGTCGCCGTCCCTCCCGCCGCCCTGCTCGCGCTCGCCGCGTGGGTCGGCCGCGGCGAGCCGGGCGCCCTGGGGCTCTCCGCCGCGGAGCTCGCCGGCGCCATTGCCGCGGTCGGCGTCGGGTGGTGGCTCGTGCGAGGCGCCGCGCTCCGCTGGTCGGCCGCGGCGCGCTGAGGGCGGTGCGGCCCCGACGCGCACTCTCCGTCTGCGACACGATGCCGCCCTGTATCGGCGCTGCCGGCTCCTTCCGTGTATACCCATTGGGGGAGGGTCGTTCTCGGCATGCCGGAGCGCCAGCGGATGCGCCGCCTCGGGCGGTGGTACCTGCCCGTGCTGGGCGGCGTCTACGCCGCCGCGGCGCTGGGCGTCGTGGCCCTCGTCAACGCGCACGACCGCGCCATGGCGGTGCGGGCCGCCGACGAGAAGGCGCGCCTGCTGCTCCAGCGCAACGAGGCGGCGGCCCGCTACGTGAGCGACGAGCTCGTGCCCGCGGTGAGGCGGGTCGCCGGCGACGCCATCCGCCCCGACACCTTCGACCCGGTCTGGATGTCGTCCTTCTACATGGTGCGCCGGCTCGACGAGTACGTGGTCGCGGGAGGCGAGCGCTACGTCTCGAGGAAGGTGGCGCGCGGCGCCCGCGTGCCGTCGAACGAGGCGGACCCGCTGGAGCGAGCCTTCCTGGAGGAGGCGGCGCGCGACCCGTCCGTCACCGCGCGCAGCGTCGAGCGGGAGATCGACGGCGAGCCGTGGCTGCAGGTGCTCGTGGCGGGGCAGGCCATGGACGCGTCGTGCCTGCGCTGCCACGACACGCCGGACGGCGCGCCGGCCGCGCTCGTGGAGCGGTACGGCCCGGAGCGCAGCTTCGGCCGCAGGGCGGGCGACGTCTTCCACGCCCGGTCGGTGCGGATGCCGCTCGCCGACGCCTACGCCGCCGCGAACGCGTTCTCGCTCAAGCTCTCCGCGGCGCTGCTCGGCATCCTGGCGGCGCTCTTCGCCGCCCAGTGGGCCGTCGGCCGCCGCTTCCTGCTCTCGCGCGAGCACCTCGCGCAGGCGGTCGAGGAGCGGACCCGGGAGCTGGAGGTGGCGCAGCAGCGGCTGGCGCTCGCCGACCGGCTCGCCAGCATCGGGACGATGGCCGCCGGGGTGGCGCACGAGATCAACAACCCGCTCTCCTACGTCCTCGCCAACGTCGGCTACCTCGCCGGCGAGCTCGCGGGGCCGGACCCGCTCGACCGCCAGCGCGACGACCTCCTGCGGGCGGCGCGCGACGCGGGCGAGGGCGCCGCCCGGGTGCGCGGCATCGTCCAGGGCCTGCGCTCGTTCGCGCGCGCGCCGCAGGGCGATCAGCGCCCGGTCGATCTCGTGCCGGAGCTGGGCGCCGCCGTCGCCATGTGCCGCCACGACGTCGAGCTGCGCGCGCGCTTCGAGACGCGCATCCCGTCGACGCTGCCCCTGGTCGCGGCGCGCGAGCACGAGCTCGAGCAGCTCTTCGTGAACCTGCTCGTGAACGCGGTCCAGGCGCTGCCGCCGGACCGCGCGCACGCCGAAAACCGGGTGTGCATCTCGGCGCGGGCGGAGGGCGCGGCGGGCGTCGTGGTGGAGGTCGAGGACAACGGCGTCGGCATCGCGCCCGAGGTCCTGCCGCGCGTGTTCGATCCCTTCTTCACGACGAAGCCGGTGGGGCAGGGCACGGGCCTCGGCCTCTCCATCTGCCACGGCATCGCCCGCCGCTCCGGCGGGACCATCGAGGTCGAGAGCACGCCGGGCGAGGGGGCGCGCTTCCGCGTCGTCCTGCCGGCCGCGGCCGCGCCCGAGGCGCTCAGCGGGGCGGCCGCTGCAGCACCGCGAACGGCCGCTCGCCCTTGAACACCCGGAAGAGGAGCCAGAGGCTGGGGAAGAGCGTCAGCGCCCCCGCCGCCAGCGCGACGAGCAGCGCCACCTGCGTGGCGCGGGGCGCGCTCGCCGCCTGGAGCGTCACGTCCGGCACGACGAGGTAGGGGTACTGGGATGCGCCCCAGCCCACCACGATGAGCATCACCTGCGCCGCCGCCGCCAGGCGGGCCAGCCGCAGCCGCCGGGCGAGGAGCGCGCCGATGGCGGCCACCGCCGCCGCTCCGGTGGCGAGGTGGAGCCCGATGGAGAAGCCGCGCCGGGTGAGCCCGCTCCAGACCTGCGGCGCCTCGGCGCGCGCCAGCAGCGCCGCCGCCAGCGCCGTCGCGAAGACCGCCGCGGCCGCCAGGAGCGCGCGCCTGCGGAAGTCCTCGCGCAGCGCCCCGTCGGCCTCCACCGCCAGGTAGACCGCCGCCAGGAAGCCGAAGAGCGCGCAGGCGAGGAGCCCGGTCGCCAGCGTGAACGGGGTGAGCGCGTCGAGCGCGGCCGAGCGCGCCATCCCGCCCTCCGCGATGCGCAGCCGCCCGGAGGCCAGCGCGCCCACGGCGAGCCCGAGCAGGAGCGGCGTGACCACGGACGCGCCGGAGAAGACGACCCCCCAGCGCGCCTGGGCCGCGTCGCCCGCCTGGTAGGTGCGGAACGTGAACGCGGACCCGCGCAGCACGATGCCGACGAGGAGCAGGACGAGCGGCCAGAAGAGCGCGGTGGAGAGCGCCGCGAAGGCGGGCGGGAACCCCGTGAAGAGCACCACCACCACCAGGATGAGCCAGACGTGGTTCGCCTCCCAGATCGGCCCGATGGCGTGCTCGATGAGTGCGCGCTGCTCGGCCTTGCGCGGACCGCCGGCGAGGAGGTCCCAGATGCCGCCGCCGTAGTCGGCGCCGGCGAGGAGCGCGTAGGCGACGAGCGCGGCGAGGAGGACCGCCCCGAGCGCGTCGGCGGGCGTCACGGGACCACCCCCGCCGCGCCGCCGGCGCCCGGAGCCGCGTGCGAGCCGGCGATCTGCCGCCCGAGCAGCACCACCACGAACGCGGCCAGCACGACGTAGAGCGCGGTGAAGAGCCCGAAGGGCCACGCCAGGCCCTGCACCGGCGTGACCGCATCGGCCGTGCGCATGACGCCCCAGATCGTGAACGGCTGGCGCCCGAGCTCCGTCACCATCCAGCCCGCCTCCAGCGCCAGGAAGCCGCACGGCCCGGCCAGCACCACCGCCCACAGGAAGCGCCGCGAGGTGGGGACGCCGCGCGCGCGCCAGGCGAGGAGCGCGCCGGCGACCGCGACCAGCGCGATCAGCGAGCCGAGGCCCACCATCGCCTGGAACGCGAGGTGGACCTTCAGCGGGTCGGGCCAGACGTCGCGGGGGAAGTCGAGGAGCCCCTTCACCTCCGCGTCGGGATCGTGGAAGGCGAGCAGCGACAGGCCCTTCGGGATCTCGAGGGCGAAGCGCATCTCGGCCGCCTCGGCGTCGGGGAGCCCGCCGACGCTGAGCGGGGCGCCGCGCATGGTCCGGAAGCGCCCCTCCAGCGCCGCCAGCTTCACCGGCTGCGTCTCCGCGACCTGCCGCGCCGAGAAGTCGCCGGAGATGGGCTGCAGGAGCGCGGCGGCGCCGCCCACCGCCAGCGCCAGCCCGAGCGCGCTCCGGTGGAATGCGCTCCGCGGCTGCCGCAGGAGGAGGAAGGCGTGGATGCCGGCGACCGCGAACCCGGTCGCGGCGTACGACGAGAGCAAGACGTGCACCACCTCGTGCGCCCATCCCGCGGGGAACATGGCCTCGAGCGGGCGGACGTCGGTGGCCCGCCCCAGGGCGAGGTCGAAGCCGGCGGGGTGGTTCATCCAGGCGTTGGCGAGCGTGACGAAGAAGGCGGAGAGCGCGCCGCTCGCGGCGACCACCGCGCCGCTGGCGAGGTGCAGCCGGGGCGGGACGCGATCCCAGCCGTAGAGGTAGATGCCGAGGAAGATGGCCTCGGCGAAGAAGGCGAACCCCTCGAGCGAGAAGGGCATCCCGATGATCGGCCCGGCGAAGGCCATGAAGCGCGGCCAGAGGAGGCCCAGCTCGAACGAGATGACCGTGCCCGAGACCGCGCCCACCGCGAAGAGGATGGCGGCGCCCTTGGCCCAGCGGCGCGCCAGCTCCAGGTGCACCGGGTCGCCGGTCCGGCGCCAGCGCCACTCGGCGAGCACCATGAGGAGCGGCATCGCCACGCCCACGGCGGCGAAGACGATGTGGAACGCGAGCGAGGTCCCGAAGAGAGCGCGCGCGGCGAGGAGGTCGTCCACGCCGGAGAGCTAAGGCGGAGCGGGCGCCGTGGCCGGTGACCGCCCGTGGGGGTTCTGCCCTCGGGGGCGTGGCTAGGCCGGCGCGCCGGGGGAGGCGCCCGCGTCCTCTACGGCCTCGGCGTGCGGGAACACCTGGAACTCGTAGCGCTCTCCGCGCGCCAGGTAGCGCACCTCGGTGTCGAGATCGGCGCCCGCCACCGCGCTGCGGAACTCGGAGAGCGGCGACCTGAACACGGGGTAGTCGTCGTAGTGGACGGGGATCGCGACGCGGGGCCGGACGAGGCGGATGGCGGCGATGCCCTGGCGCGCGTCCATGGTGACGAGCAGGCCGAGGACGCGGGTGCCGCCGAGGTGGAAGAGGCCGAGGTCGACCTCCGGGTAGCGCCGCGGGATCTCGGCCAGGTCCTCGTGGAAGAGCGTGTCGCCGGAGATGTACGTGCGGAGCGCCGTCGTCTCGCCCACGCCGAACTCGAGCATGCTGCCCATGACCGGCGGGAGGAGGGCGCCGGCGAGGCCGAAGGCGTGCCGGCCCGGCATGGCGGTGACCTTGAGCCAGGCCCGGCCCCGCTCCAGCACCACCGCGTCCCACCGGGAGAGCCCGCGCGCCTCGCCGAAGCCGCGGCCCCGCAGCCGGCGGGCGGCGTGGGGCGTGGTGAGGATGGGCAGGTCGCGCGAGAGGCTGGCCTCCGCCACCCGGTCCCAGTGGTCGCCGTGCAGGTGGGAGAGGATGCACGCGTCGAGCGGCGGCAGGTCCTCGGGCTCGATCGCCGGGTCGGTGAGCCGGCGCGAGGTGAGCCCGTAGCCGAGGTGCGCGTGGTCGCCGGCGTGGAGGAAGTTCGGGTCGGTGAGGAGCGTGAAGCCGCCGTACCGGATGACGGTGGTGGCGGTGCCGACGAAGAGGACCGAGCCGCGGGCGAGGTCGGCGGTGTCGACCCGGCCGTCGAGCGCGAGCAGGGAGGTGCGGGGAGCCATGCCGGAACGATGAGCATCCGGAAGGGCCCGCGCGGGGAGGTGACGGGGGCCGGCCGCGCGCCCGGAAACGCGACGGCGGCCCCCCGCGCAGGGAGCCGCCGCCGCTGCCTTCGAGATCGACCGCCGGGCCGCTACTTGAGCGTCGGCCTGGCGCCGTCGCGCAGCGCGGTGCGCGCGTCGGCGGCGACGAGCCAGCGCCAGAGCGCCGCGAGGACCTTCCGCATGGCTCAGGCCTCCGCGGCCTCGGCCAGCGCCGGCGCCGGGGCGAGCACGTCCGCGTCGAGCTCGTCGGCCGCGCCGCGCCCGTCGAGGACGGCGCGGGCCCGCGCCATGTCCAGCTCGCCCTCCCAGCGCGACACCGCCACCGAGGCGACGCCGTTGCCGATGAGGTTCGTGATGGCGCGCGCCTCGGACATGAAGCGGTCGACGCCGAGCAGGAGTGTGAGGCCGGCGACCGGGATGTTGCCGACGGCGGAGAGCGTCGCGGCGAGCGTGATGAAGCCGCCGCCCGTCACCGCGGCCGCGCCCTTCGACGTGAGGAGGAGGACGGCGAGGATCTCCAGCTCCTGACCGAGCGTCACATGCGTGTTGGTGGCCTGCGCGATGAAGAGCGTGGCGAGGGTCAGGTAGATGGAGGTGCCGTCCAGGTTGAAGGAGTAGCCCATGGGGATGGTGAGGCCGACCACCGGCTTGGCGCAGCCGAGCTTCTCCATCTTCCGCATCATGAGCGGCAGCGCCGACTCGGAGGAGGACGTCCCGAGCACGACCAGGATCTCCTCCTTGATGTAGCGGAGGAACTTGAAGATCCCGAAGAAGCCGAGGCCGGAGCACAGCATCACGAGGCCGAGCATCACGATCACGAAGACGACGCTCGTGGCGTAGAAGGTGCCGATGAGCTTGGCGAGCGAGAGCAGCGTCCCGATGCCGTACTTGCCGATGGTGAAGGCCATGGCGCCGAAGGCGCCGATGGGGGCGACGCGCATCACGATGCCGACGATCTTGAAGAGGATGTGCGAGAGGCCGTCGACGAAGCCGAGCACCGCGTCCGCCGCCTCGCCCCTCATGCCGGCGAGCGCCACGCCGAAGAGGATGGAGAAGAAGAGGACCTGGAGGATCTCACCCCGGGCGAACGCGTCCGCCACGTCCTTCGGGATGATGTTCATGATGAAGTCCATCGTCGACAGGTGCGCCGAGGGCGCCGTGTACGAGGCGATGGCCTTCGTGTCGAGCGTGGCCGCGTTCACGTTCATGCCGGCGCCGGGGGCGATCCACTTGCCCACGGCGAGGCCGATGGCGAGCGCGAGCGTGGTGAGGACCTCGAAGTAGATGATGGCCTTGAGGCCGACGCGGCCCACCTTCTTGAGATCGCCCATCTTCGCGATGCCGGTCACCACCGTCGAGAAGACGATGGGCGCGATCAGCATCTTGACGAGCTTGATGAAGCCCTCGCCGAGCGGCTTCAGCTCGACGCCGAACTTCGGGTAGAAGTGGCCGACCAGCGCGCCGATGACGACGGCGGTGATGACCTGCAGGTACAGGCTCCGGCTGAAACGCTTCATCGTGGTTCCTCCGGCCGGGCTCCCCGGCGCGCGGGACGCGTGACGCGGTGCGTAAGTCCTTGAAGCTGGGCAGGATTCTCCTCAGCACGGCCTGTGCCGAGGCGCGCACCCTCGCCGCTCTGCGCGCAAGTGCGCAGCCGGCCTGAGGCGCCCGTCGTGGCGCGCCGCGGCGTGCGCTCGCGAACCGGTATGACGAACGGAATGACGGGCCCTGGGCCATGCCCGGCGTCATGCGTCTTCGCCGGGCAGCTCCCCCGCCTTCTGCCCCTGCCGCTGCGCCTTGAGGCGCTTGGAGAGGGCGGGCTGCGTCACGCCCACGAGCCGCGCGGCGATCGTCTGGTTGCCGTCGGCGCGCGCCATCGCCTCGTCCACGAGCAGCGCCACCGCCTCGTCGAAGGTCGGCAGCCGCTCCATGCCGGCGAACGGGTTCGACGCTGCGTCCTCCTCGGCCGGTGGGGCCGCGGCGCTCGAGCGCCCGACCGCGTCGAGGAAGGTCTCCATCGAGAGCACGCGCTCGCGGTGCAGGCTCACCGCGTCGAAGACCATCGCCTTCAGCTCGCGGACGTTGCCGGGGAAGGGGTGGGTGGCGAGGAGCTGGACGAGCTGGCGGGGGTAGGTGGGCCTCTTCTTCCCGAGCTGCTGGGCCGCCTCCGCCAGGAAGTGGTCGAGCAGCACGGGGAGATCGTCGAGCCGCTCGCGCAGCGGCGGCACCCGCACGCGGTGCGTGCGCAGGCGGTAGTAGAGGTCGCGCCGGAAGGCCCCGGCCCGCTCCTTGGCGGCGAGGTCCTGGTGCGTCGCCACCACCACCCGCGCCTTCACCTTCTTCGGGCGGTCGGCGCCGAGCGGGAAGTACTCGCCCTCCTGCAGGAAGCGGAGCAGCTTCACCTGCGACTGGATGGAGAGGTCGCCGATCTCGTCCAGGAAGAGCGTCCCGTCGGCCGCCTCCTCCACCAGGCCGCGGCGCGGCGCGTCCGCGCCGGTGAACGCGCCGCGCACGTGCCCGAAGAGCGTGTCGGCGAAGACGGTGTCGTCGAGGCCCGCCACGTTCACCGCCACGAGCTGCCCCTTGCGGCCGGAGAGCCGGTGGGCGGCCTTGGCCACGAGCTCCTTGCCGACGCCGCTCTCGCCGGTGACGAGGAGCGGCTGCGGGCTCCTCGCCACCGCCTCGACGTACGAGAAGAGGCTCTGCATGGTGCGGTTCTGGGTCACGATCTCGGCGAAGGCCTCGGGGTGCTGCACCGCGCCGGAGAGGAACCGCCGCGTCATCTCGAGGTTCTCGCGCTGCAGTTCCTGCATGCGGACGGCGCGCATCACGGCCGCCACGAGCCGCCCCTCCTCGTCGGTCTTCACGTGGTAGTCGAAGGCGCCGGCGCGCATGCACCGCACCGCCGTCTCCACCTGGTTCAGGCCCGACACGACGATGACCGCCACGCCCGGGTGCTCCGCCCCGATGCGCGCCAGCACCTCCTCGCCGGCGAGGTGCGGCATGGTGAGGTCGAGCAGCACCACCCCCACGTCCTCGGCGGCGAGGATCTCCATGACGCGGCGCGGGTCGGTGCAGGGCACGAGCCGCGAGAGGCCGGCGCGCTCCAGCGTCAGCCCGACCGAGCGCAGCCAGGCGGGCTCGTCGTCCACGAGCAGCACCGCGAACGACGGGTACGCCGGGTCGGCCGCGCTCACGCCGCATCCCTCCGCAGCGCCGGGAGCGCCAGGGTGACGCAGGTGCCGGCGCCGGGGCGCGAGTCGAACTCGAGCGAGCCGCCGTGCTCCTTCACGATGCCGGCGGAGACGGAGAGCCCGAGGCCGGTGCCGCCCGTCTCGCGCTTCGTGGTGAAGAACGGCTCGGTGAGGCGCGGCAGGTGCTCGGGCGCGATGCCGCGCCCCTCGTCGCGCACCTCCAGCACCACCGCGCCGCGCGCCTCGTCGAGGCGCGTGGCGAGCGAGACCTTGCGGTCGGCGTCGGGCAGCGCCTGGCAGGCGTTGAGGAGGAGGTTCACGATCACCTGCTCCAGCCGCTGCGGGTTCCCGCGGACCTGCGGCAGGCCCTCGGACAGGGCCGCCTCGAAGCGCCGGGTGGCGCGCCGGATGGAGGCGTCCACCAGGCGCACCGCCGCGCGCGCCGCCTCGTTGAGGTCGGTCGGCTCGAGGCGGGGCGCGTCCTCGCGCCGAGCGAAGTCCTTGAGCTCGGCGACGATGTGCTTGATGCGCCGGCTCGCGGCCAGCACCTCGTCGAGGAGCTGCGGCAGCTCCTCGCGCATGCGGGCGTAGGGGAGCCCGGCCAGCCTGAACTCCGGGTCGCGCCGGGCGTGGGCGTCGAGCACCGGCTGCGCGTCCTCGAGCGCCGCCTTGACGAGCGGGACGTCGAGCAGGATGAGGCCGTTCGGGTTGTTCACCTCGTGCGCCACGCCGGAGGCGAGGACGCCGACGGCGGCCATCTTCCCCGCCTGCACCAGCTGCTGCTGGTGGACGCGCAGCTCCTCGACCGCGCGTTCCCGCTCGGCCACCTCGCGCGCCAGCGAGGCCGTGCGCTGCGCGACGAGCTCCTTCAGGGAGCGCGACCAGACGAGCACGAGCGCCAGCACGAAGAGGAGCGGGACGACCACCACCGCCGCGTACTTGGCGACGGTGAGGAGCCGGACGCGCGGCGGATCGAGCACGCCGAGCCACTTCGCCCGGATGGCCTCGTAGCGCCCGGTCTTCTTGAGGATGGCGAGCCCCTCGTCGAAGCGGGCGAGGAGCTCGCTGTTGCCCTTCTTCACGGCGTAGCCGTAGCGCTCGGAGGCGATGCGGCGCGCCACCGGCTGCACGTTCGTGAGCTGCAGCTCGCGGATGATGTGCATGCCGGGGAGGAGCGCCAGCGCCACGTAGTCGTGCTGGCCGGAGGCGAGCAGGCGCAGGGCGTCGGCGGGCGTGCCGGTGCGGACGAGGTGGTCGCCGAGCCCGCGGCGGCTCAGCGTCTCGTCCATGATGCCGCCCTGGAAGACGATGACCGACTTCCCCTTGAGCTCGTCGATGGAGGAGACCGGCGGCGTGTCGTTCCGCGCGAAGATGGCGTGCTGGACGATGGCGTGCGGCGGCGCGAACTCGAGCTCCCGGGCGCGCGCCTCGGACCAGGAGATGCCCTGCAGGATGTCCACCTTGCCGGCCGCCAGCTCGCCGCGGATCTCCGACCACTTGCCGAAGTGGAAGACGACCTGCAGGCCCATGGTCTCGGCGATGGCGCGGGTGAGGTCGACGTTGTAGCCGGCCGGCTGCCCCTCCCGGTCCACGAACTCGGAGGGCGGGTAGTCGGGGTCGGCGCCGCCCACCACCACCGGTTGCGACGGAACGGCGAGATCGGGCTCGCCCTCGGCCGAGGCGCGCGCCGGCGCGACCGCCGCGGCCGCGGCCGCGAGCAGGGCGAGGGGGAGCGAGGATCGCGCCATCGGGCGGGGAGACGGTACGCCGGCGCCGGGTGCAGGGACAACTCGCCGGCGGCACCGGGGCTCGCGGCCCCTCGCCGGGCGATGCGCCCGGCCGGCCGCTAGAATGGGAGGCAGCCGGACGCCGCGCCCGGCGAGGAGGCCTCATGATTCGCACGCCGCGCTCCCGCGCGCTCCTCGCCACGGCCGTCCTGGTGCTCGGCGGCGCCGCCCGCGCCGACGGCTCCATCCAGTGCGACGGTGGGATCGTCTCGCTGGGCGACTCCAAGCTCGACCTGCTCGGCAAGTGCGGGTCGCCGGCGCTGGTGGAGGAGCGGCCGGTCGAGTTCTCGCAGATCTCGGTGCTGCCCGGCGCCGCGCCCTCCGAGCAGCGCTCGGTGACGACCCTGGAGAAGTGGACCTACGACTTCGGCCCGAGCCGCTTCGTGCAGATCGTCTCGCTCGAGCTGGGGCGCGTGGTCCGGGTGGAGCGCGGCACCTACGGCTACGACTCCAACGCCACCCGGCGCGACAAGGCGCCGAAGATCCCGCGCGCCCGCTGCGACCACCTCGTGCCGCGCGAGGGCCTCACCTCGTTCGAGCTGCTCTCGCGCTGCGGCGAGCCGGCGATGCGGGAGGTGGGGCTGGCGACGATCTCGTCGGTGGTGGGCGGCGCGCGCGGCGCGGCGAGCGTGTTCAGCCGCACGGCGCCGATCGAGGTCTGGTACTTCGACTTCGGGCCTCAGGTCCTGGTGCGTCGGGTGACGGTGGAAGACGGGAAGGTGCTCCGGGTCGAGACCGGGGGGTACGGGTACTCGAGCCCGTAGCCGGGGGACGGAGCGCGCCGCAGCGCTAGGCGCCGGGGAGGCCCGCCGTCGCCAGCTCCGCCCAGGCCTGCCACCGGTCGGCGGTGGCGCGGACCACCTCCAGGCCGACGCTGGTGCGGTGCGGGTCGGAGTCGACCCAGCGCACGACGAAGGCGGCCGTGACCTCGCGCAGCGCGGCGCCCAGGCGGAGCCGCAGCAGCTCGCCGACCACGGGCGCCGGACCGGCCCAGCGCAGGGAGCAGCCGCCGCGCGAGACGGAGAGCGTGGTCGCGTACACCTCGCGCTCGCCGGCGAGCGCCACGGCCGGCGTCGTCAGGCGGAAGCGAGGCGCGCGCGGGCGGAAGGGCGCGTGCTGCTGAGCGCCCTCGGCGAGGACCCGGTGCAGCGCGCGGACGCCCGCGCCGTCCGGCTGGAACTCGACCTCGAACTGGTCCTCGGCGCGGTGCACCGCGACCGCCACGCCGTGGAGCGCGACCCGGACGCCGGCGAGCGGCATGTCGACCTGCACCGCTCCGCGCGCGCGGAGCCGCGGCGCGACCGGCGAGCGGACGAGCAGCACGCCCGCCGCGGGTCGCCAGCGGGCGCGGAGGGCTGCGGGGTCG
>DASTGH010000479.1:0-3685 GCA_035719345.1 Anaeromyxobacteraceae bacterium | reverse complement strand
CATGGCGTAGCGGGCGATGTCGACGTTGCTCGAGAGACCGAGCTTCCTGCCCAGGCGCACCCGGTACGTCGCGATCGTCCGCTCGGCGAGGTTCATCTCGGTGGCGATCTCCTTGAGGCTGCGGCCGAGCGCCACGAGCTTCAAGACCTGCAACTCGCGGGCGGACAGCACGTCGTGCGAGGGCGCCGTGAACCCGGCCTGGGCCGCGCTCGCCAAGCGTTCCGCGACCTCGGCGGTGACGTACTTGCCGCCGTCGAGGACCTTGCGTACCGCCGCGATGATCTCCCTCGCGCCCGTGGTCTTCGGGACGTACCCGTCGGCGCCCGCGCGGATGCACCGGACGGCAAACTCCTCCTCGGAGTACCCGCTCACGACGAGCACGGGGGTCCGCGGGGCGAGGCGCTTCACCTCCGCAAGGACGTCGAGCCCTCCTCGGCCCGGAAGCTTCAGGTCGAGCAGCACGACATCCCAGGGCCGAGACGAGACGAGCGCCACCGCCTCGAGCGAGTCGCCCGCCTCGCCGAACTCGACGCCCGGGATGGCGTCCCGGAGCGCCTGCGCGATGCCGCGGCGCACCACCTCGTGGTCGTCGACGAGCAGGATCCTGGTCGCGCTCATGACTGGGCACCTCCCGTCGCGTGCAGCGGGATACGTGCCACGACGCTGGTACCGCCAGCCGATCCGCGCCCCACCGAGACCTCTCCCCCGAGCCGGTGCGCGCGCTCGCCCATACCGACGAGTCCCAGGGAGGTGAACGGCACCTGGGCCGGATCGAAGCCGATCCCGTCGTCATTGATTCGCAAGATCGCCACGCCCTCGGCGACCTCGAGCGCCACGCGGACGCGCGAGGCCCGGGCGTGGCGGACGACGTTCGTGAAGGCCTCCTGCGCGATGCGGAAGAGCGCCGTGTCCACCTCGGCCCCGAGGCAGGGGTGGGCGGTCTCGGGGCCGAACTCGAAGCCGACGGGGGACCGTTTCTCGAACCAGCGGCACTCCTGCCGGAGCGCCTCCGCCAGCCCGAGGTTGTCGAGCGAGGCGGGACGGAGGAACCGCGCCACGCGGTACATGGCGTCGATGGACCTCTGAAGGAGCTCGGACGCCGCCACCGTCCGGTCGAGCAGCGCGGCAAGCGGGCCATCGACGGCGATCGAGGAGAGCCCGTCCTCGATGGCCTCGAGGTCGATCCGCAGCGCCGTGAGGAGCTGACCCAGCTCGTCGTGCAGGTCGCGCGCGATGCGCGCCTTCTCCTCTTCCCGCACGGACTCCACGCGCGCGGCAAGCTCGCGCAGCTGCGACTCGGAGGCGCGAATCGCCGCCTCGGCCTTCTTCAGATCCGTGATCTCCACGCCCATGATGCCGATGCCGCGCCTTCCGCCGGGCAGGGGGACGGGGAAGTACGAGGCGCGCCAGTACGCGATCTCGCCCGGCCGGCTCGGGACAGGGCTGTGGACCTCGATGTTGAGCTCGGGCCGGCCGGTGTCGATGACGCGCCTCATCATCGCGCCGAACATCTCGATGAACGGGGGCGCCAGATCCGCCACCGATTTCCCCACGATCGTCTCGCGGGTGAGTCCGAAGTACGTGGGCGTGATGGCGTCCGTCTTGACGTACCGGAACTCCTCGTCCTCGATGTTGAGGATGCCGGGCGAGGCCGCGAAGAAGGCGTCGAGCGCCGCCTCCGACTGGCGGAGCGCTTCCGCGCTGCGCTCCCGCTCGGTCACGTCATCGAAGAAGGCGACGGCGCCGACGTGCTCGCCCCTGATGACCAGCGGCGCTGCGTTGACTCGGAGGACGCGCTCCTGCTCGTCCCTCCGGAGCCTGAGCGTGTATCCACTGACGGTCTCGCCGTCGCGGAGCGCGCGGACCACCGGCAGGTCCTCCGAAGCCAGCGGCCGCCCGTCCCCGTCGAATGCCCGGTATGGCGCGCGCGCGAAGCGCTCGGCGACGGTCGCGCGTCGAGCGTGCTCGTCCTGCACGAAGATGGCGTCCGCCGCCGCGTTCGACCGCACGATGCGGCCGTCGCGGTCGTAGACGATGAGCGCGTCCGGAACGCAGCCGAGGACCGCTTCCAGCTCCGCGGCTCGCTCCCGCGCTTCCCGCTCGCGCGTCCGCAGCGCCTCCTCGGCGCGCCGCAGCTGCGTCACGTCGTGGTACGTGCAGATGACGTGCCTGATGCTGCCGTTGTCCTCGAGAACGGGCTCGGCGTTCACGGACATCCAGACGAGGTCACCTCCCGACGGCAGCCGGACGCCGACCACGACCTCCCTGACCGGCCTCATCGTCAGCACGGCCTTGCGAACCGGGTGCTCGTCGAATGGCAGGAGCCGCCCGTCCACGTCGAAGACCTTCCAGTCGGTCCAGCGCTGGTCGTTGACGTTCTGGATGTCACAGCCGGCCGGGAGCCCGAACAACTGGAGGAAGCGTGGGTTGCACAGCGAGAAGCGGCCGGCGGCGTCGATCAGCGCGACCGCCGAGCTGAGGTTCTCGATGAGCGCGTGGAACTGCTCGTCCTTCGCGCGAAGCTCCAGCTCCGAGCGGCTCGCCCGCGTCTCTCCTGCGCTGGGGTCGTCGACGGTGGTCCTCATGGCGCGGACGGTCCGTTATCGCACGGCGCGGACGGCGCCGGAATGCGTCGTCGGTCGCCGCAGCCGGGAGACAGGGCGATCGGCTGATTGGGATGTAGAGCGATCTCTCGACGCACTCCGCTTTCGTGTGCTGGATGCCCGAAATCGTCCCGGGGGGCGCCACGGACGTACTGTCCGTGCGGACTCCCTTTCCAGGGAGGTCGCCTGATACCGTCGCGAAACGCTTGCTGCAAGCGGGCGCCCGGCGATCGGGTCGGGTGAGATCCGCGGTGCGGGAGCGACGGATTCGTCGTTGGGGGTGGGAGAAGGTGAACGTGAACGTGACCGCACGCGCGCAGCTGGCCAAGGCTCCCTCGGGCATCCGCGGGCTCGACGACATCACCGGCGGAGGGCTCCCCCTCGGCCGGCCCACGCTCATCTGCGGCGGCGCCGGATGCGGCAAGACGCTGTTCGCGATGGAGTTCCTCGTCCGGGGCGCGATGGAGTACGGCGAGCCGGGCGTCTTCATGTCGTTCGAGGAGAGCGGCGCGGAGCTGACGGCCAACGTCGCCTCGCTCGGCTTCGACCTGGCGCAGCTCGAGGCGCAGAAGAAGCTCGCCATCGACCACGTCCACGTCGAGCGCTCCGAGATCGAGGAGACGGGGGAGTACGACCTCGAGGGCCTCTTCGTCCGGCTGCAGCTCGCCATCGACACGGTCGGCGCGAAGCGCGTCGTGCTCGACACCCTGGAGTCGCTCTTCAGCGGGTTGCCGAACCAGGCGGTGCTGCGGAGCGAGCTGCGGCGCCTCTTCCGCTGGCTCAAGGACCGCGGGCTGACGGTGGTCATCACCGGCGAGAAGGGCGACGGCACCCTGACGCGCCAGGGCCTCGAGGAGTACGTCTCGGACTGCGTCATCTTCCTCGATCACCGCGTGATGGACCAGAATTCCACGCGGAGGCTGCGCGTCGTGAAGTACCGCGGGACGACGCACGGGACGAACGAGTACCCGTTCCTCATCGACGAGAGCGGCATCTCCATCCTCCCCATCACCTCCCTCGGGCTCACCCACCAGGTCTCGAACGAGCGCATCTCCAGCGGCGTCGAGCGGATCGACGAGATG
>DASTGH010000478.1:0-6468 GCA_035719345.1 Anaeromyxobacteraceae bacterium | reverse complement strand
CGCCGGGCGCGAGCGCCACGGCGGCGGGGCGGAGCGAGACCTCGAGCCCGTCCGCCTCCATGGAGAGCGAGAGGGCGAGCGGCGTCCGCCCGCGGTTCTCCAGCGCCAGCGTGTAGCCGTTCCACACCTCGCCGGTGGGGGCGCGGCGGGCGGCGAAGTCGCTGGACGCGGTCACCGTCACCTCGAGCGGGCTCCGGTCGGCGGCGACGGCGACGGTGAGGCCGAGCGAGGCGGCGGTGAGGACGGCCAGCGCGGCGACGCCGGGGCGGAGCAGGCGCCGGGGCGTGCCCGGAGCGCCGAAGAAGTAGCCCACGAGCTTCGGCGGCCGCTCGAGCTTCTCCATGATGGGCGCGCAGGCGTCCACGCACGCGCCGCAGCCGGTGCAGGCCGCCTGCAGGCCGTCGCGGATGTCGATGCCGACCGGGCACACCCGCACGCAGGCGCGGCAGGCGATGCAATCGCCGTCGCGCCGGGCGTCGTAAGCGATGGCGAGGGAGTGGCGGTCGAGCAGGGCACCTTGCAGCTTCGAGTAGGGGCAGGTCGTGGCGCAGAAGCCGTGCCGCCAGACCGCGAGGTCCACGAAGACGACGAGCCCGGTGGCGAGCCAGGCCGGGCCCAGGGCGGGCCCGAGGGAGAACCCCGCCAGCCGCCGGAAGAATTCCCAGGGTGGGACGAAGTACCAGACGAGGTTCGCCGCCACGAGCGCGGAGGCGAGCGCCACGAGGGCGTACGCCGGGACGACGCGGCGCCAGCCGCCCCGCTTCTCGGCGCGGCGCAGGAAGGCGGTGAGGTCGAGGAGCGCGGTCTGCGGGCAGGCCCAGCCGCACCAGATGCGCCCGAGGAGGACCGTCACCAGCAGGAAGGCGAACGTCGCGAAGAGCGCCGCCGCGAGGACGACGAAGAGCTCGTCGAGCCCCACGCGCGCGCCGAACGCGTGCAGCGTGAGCGTGGGCACGTCGAGCCGGAGCGCGCTCTCGCCTCCGATGCGGACGAAGGGCAGGCCGAGCACGACCAGGCCCTGGGCCACCTCGGCGAGGCGGCGCCAGGGCCCGAGCCTTCTCCACCCGCTACTCGTCATCCAGCATCTTGTACTTGGCGTCCTCGACCTTCGCCTTGCGGGAGCGGGCGTAGTAGTGCCGCACGATCACCGCGAAGAGCACCACCAGCGCCGCCCCGAAGGCGAGGTACCCGATCGCGCCGACGTTCATCTTCCGGCCTTGCGCCGCCTGGCCATCGCCACCGCCAGCGCGATCACGACCGTGAGCGGGATGGCGGTGTAGGCGATGGTGTGGCCGATGTTCGTGGCGAGCGCGGTCCTCGCGCCCGACAGCTCCACCGCCTGGTCCCAGCCGATGTAGGCGACGAAGTACCAGACGCCCCAGCCGATGAGTCCGAAGAAGAGGAGCCACCACCCGACCGGCACGGCGTGCTCCGTCTGCTTCGCCTGCAGCGCCTGCGCGGTGTCCTCGAGCTCGACGTTCGCCATGGCGCGCTCCTAGTGGTGCTGCTCGGTGCGCTCGTGCTCCTGCGCCGAGCGGATGAAGGCGATGACCGACCAGATGTCGTCGTCGGCCAGCTGGCCGCCGAAGGCGGTCATCCCGCCGCCGGGATCGCCGGCGCGGCCGATCTTCTTCTTCGCGTCGCTACCGCAGGCGATGAGCCCGAAGTACGTGCCGTCGGGCGCGTCGCCCTTCTGCCCCAGGAACTCGTCGTCGACGAGGCTGGGGACGGCGCCGGGGATGCCCTCGCCGTGGTCGCCGTGGCACTGCGCGCAGTTGTTGGCGTAGATGGACATGCCGCGCGTCACCGCCTCCTTCTTGCCGGCCAGCGGGTTCGCGGCGACGAGGTCGCCCACCTGGCACTCGCGCGGCACGGCGTGTCCGAGCCACTGCATGTAGGCGACGAGCGCATCCATCTCCGTCTTGCCCTGGAGCGCGGCGAAGTCCTCCGGCTTCGCGCCGAACTCCCCGGGCTGGTAGAGGCTGGCGAGCGCGACGTAGTGCGCCTTCACCGTCTCCGGCTCGAGCTTCGCGTCGGCCAGGAAGGCGTAGGCGGGCATGTTGGAGCGCGGCACCACCGCCTGCGGGCTCCTGAAGTGCCGGACGTGCCAG
Source organism: Anaeromyxobacteraceae bacterium (assembly GCA_035719345.1). Lineage (GTDB taxonomy): Bacteria > Myxococcota > Myxococcia > Myxococcales > Anaeromyxobacteraceae > Anaeromyxobacter_A. The sequence continues at coordinate 4,357 of DASTGH010000478.1, read as the reverse complement.
TCGTTCGGACGCAGGCCGCCCTCGCGCGCGAGGTCCGGGCCGGTGCGCTTCGAGCCCCACAGGTGCGGGCGGTCGTAGGCGAACTCGCCGGCCTTGGAGTAGTCGCCGTAGCGCGCCACCTCGGAGGCGAGCGGCCGCACCGTCTGCGTGTGGCAGCCCATGCAGCCCTCGCGCTGGTAGACGTCGCGGCCCGCCAGCTCGAGCGGCGTGTACGCCCGCAGCGCCTCGAGCTTCGGGTGCATGTCGCTGCGGAGCATCGGGTAGAACATCGTGGCGACCGTGCCCGCCAGGACGACGACGAGCGCGACCACCGAGAACATGATGGGCTTCCTGTAGAGGGCGCCGGACATGGTGTGGTCTCCCTTGGCTAGGCGCCGGCGACGGCGACGGCGGGGGCGCCACCGGCCGAGGCCTGGAGCGCGCGCCCCTTCTCGATGGTCTTCAGCACGTTGTAGACGAAGAACAGCATACCCACCGTGAAGATGAGGCCGCCCAGCGCCCGCATGTGGTAGTACGGATAGTTACGGGCGAGCCCCTCCACGAACGTGTACTTGACCTTGCCGTTCTCCATCGCCTTCCACATCGCGCCCTGCTGGATGCCGGTGATCCACATCGTCACCGAGAAGATGAGCTGGCCCACCAGCACCAGCCAGAAGTGCACGTTCGCCACCTTCTCGCTGAAGATGGTCGTCCCGTAGATCTTCGGGACGACGTAGTAGACCGAGGCCGCCACCGTCATCGTCACCCAGCCCATCGTGCCCATGTGCACGTGGCCGGGAACCCAGTCGGTGTAGTGGATGAGCTGGGAGACGGCGCGCAGCGACTGCGTCGGGCCCTGCACCGTCTGCAGGCCGTAGAAGGTGATGCCGAGGACGAAGAACTTGGTGAGGTAGTTCGTCCGCATGACCTCCCAGTTCTGGCCGACCGTGTAGTAGCCGTTCACGACCGAGCCCCACGACGGCGCGATGAGGAACATCGTGAAGACGATGCCGAGCGTCTGCAGCCAGGTCGGCAGGGGCGTGTAGACGAGGTGGTGCGCGCCCGTCCACAGGTAGCCGAAGACGAGCGACCAGAAGGCGACGATGGAGAGGCGGTGGCTGAAGATGGGCAGCCCGGTCGACTTCGGGAGGAAGTAGTAGAACATCGCCAGGATCGGCGTCGTGAAGACGAAGCCGACGGCGTTGTGCCCGTACCACCACTCCACGTTGGCCGAGTTCACGCCGGCGAAGAGGTGGTAGCTCTTCCAGAGCCCCGCCGGCACCGAGAGGTTGTTCACGATGTAGAGCACCGCCACCGCCAGCACCGTGGCGATGACGAACCAGAGCGAGACGTACATCTCCTCGTCGCGCCGCTTCAGGATCGTCCCGAAGACGTTGACCGCGAACATCACCCAGAGCACCACGATGGCGATGTCGAGCGGCCACTCCAGCTCGGCGTACTCGAGCGACTGCGAGTAGCCCATCATCAGCGTCACCGCGGCCGCGACGATGCCGACGTTGAAGAGCCAGAGCTGCACGCGCGCCAGCCTCGGGAAGAGGAGCGGCCGGCGGCAGAGCCGCATCACGATGAAGTAGCTGAGGCCGAAGATGGCGCCGACGCCGAGCCCGAAGGCGAGGCCGTTCGTGTGCACGGGCCGCAGGCGACCGAAGGTGAGCCAGGGCGCGAGGTTGGCCGCGGGCGCGAACATCTGCACCGCCAGCAGCATGCCGATGACGATCCCGACGACGCCCCAGAAGATCGAGCTGAGGATGAAGCCGAGGACGGTCCGGTCGTCGTACCGGTAGTCATTCACCATGAGGACCCTCACGTCGCGCGGGGAGGCCCGGCGACACCTTTTCGCGCGCAGGATACTGGACGCGCCGCGTCGGAGCGATGAGGCGTACAGGCGTCGCCGCGCGCGCACCTCCACCCACCCTCGCTCCGTGGCGGCAGTCCATGGTGGCCACCCTCGCAACAGCGGTGCCAGCGCGGACATGCCGGGTTTTCACGGAGGATCGTCGCGGCGAGGCGCGCGGTGGGGCGTTCTTGCGCGCCGCCCGGTGGGATCGCCTTGTACGTTTCGACGGCTGTGCGTCAGCCTGCCACATCCTTCGACCGGCTCAGGACAGGCCGTCTTCGTCGGCGTCGGGCTCCTCCTGCGCGCCGGCGACGCCGCGGAGCGGACCGACCAGCCCGTACCGCTGGATCTTGGAGAAGAGCGTGCGGCGGTCGATTCCGAGCGCCTTCGCGGCGGCCGAGCGGTTCCAGCCGCACAGCGCCAGCACCCGCTCCACGTGCGCCTTCTCCACCTCGGCCAGCGTGAGCACCTCGGGCACGGGCGTGCCGCCCTCGGCCACGGGCGGCGCGCCGCGGAGCGCGGCCGGCAGATCGCCCAGGTCCACCTTGCGGCCGCGCGCGGCGAGGAGCGCGCGCTCGAGCGCGTTGCGCAGCTCGCGCACGTTCCCCGGCCAGGCGTGGCGGGCGAGCGCCTGCAGCGCCGCCTCCGTGAAGCCGAGCGCGGGCGCGCCCTGCTCGCGCGCGACCTCGGCGAGGAGGTGCTCGGCGAGCGCCGGCACGTCCTCGAGGCGATCGCGGAGCGCGGGCAGCTCGATGCGGAGCACGTCCAGGCGCCAGTAGAGGTCCTCGCGGAAGAGGCCCTTCCCCACCATGGCCGCGAGATCGCGGTTCGTCGCCGCCACCACCCGCAGGTCCACCTCCACCGGGCGCGTCGCGCCGAGCGGCGTGAGCTGCCCCTCCTGCAGCACGCGCAGGAGCTTCGGCTGCTGCGACAGCGGGATCTCGCCCACCTCGTCGAGGAAGAGCGTCCCGCCGCTCGACGCCTCGACCAGGCCCACCTGGCTCTCCGCGCCGGTGAACGCGCCGCGGCGGTGGCCGAAGAGCGTCGACTCGAGGAGCGTCTCGGGGATGGCGGCGCAGTTCACCGGCACGAAGGGGCCGGCGGCGCGCGGGCCGTCGTAGTGGATGGCGCGCGCCGCCAGCTCCTTGCCCGTGCCGCTCCGGCCGGTGACGAGGACGGTGGCGGTGACGCCCGCGGCCTCGCGCAGCGCCCGGCGCACCGCCGCCATGCGCGGCGACGCGCCCAGGAGGGCATCGGCCGACCAGCGGCCGCGCACCGCCCGGCGCAGGCCCTCCACCTCCCGCCCGAGCGCCACCTCGCGCGCGGCGTTGCGGAGCACGGCCGCGATCTCGTCCACCTTGAACGGCTTCGTGACGTAGGTGTAGGCGCCGGCGCGCATCGCCTCGACCGCGTCGTCCACCGAGCCGAACGCGGTCATGAGGACGACCTTCACCGAGGGGAAGCGCTCCCGCACCGCTGCCAGGAGCGCCCGGCCGTCCATGCCCGGCATGCGCACGTCGGAGAGGAGCACGTCCGACGGCGCCTCGGCGAGCAGGTCGAGCGCGCGGGCGGCGCCGGAGGCGGCCCGCACCGCGTAGCCCATCCTGCCCAGGTGCGAGACGAGGATGTCGAGCAGCCGCGGATCGTCCTCGACCACCAGCACCGAGAGCGCCGAGGTGAGCGTCACCGGTCGCCTCCCGCGACCGCGGCCGGGAGCTGCGCGGTGAAGCGGGCACCGCCGAGCGGGCCGTCGCCGACGCGCAGGTCGCCGCCGAGCGCCGCGACGATGCGCGCGCACACCGCCAGCCCGAGGCCGGTGCCGTCTGCGCGCGTGGTGAAGAAGGGGTCGAAGACGCGCTCGCGCAGCGGCGGCGGCACCCCCGGCCCGTCGTCGTGCACCTCGAGCACGACCTGCGCCCCGCCCTCCGCGGCGCGGGCCGAGACCGCCACCCGCCCGCCCTCGGCCACCGCCTGCACGGCGTTGACGACCAGGTTGACGAGGAGCTGGTGCAGGCCGTCGGGGTCGGCCAGCACCGGCGGCAGCCCCGGATCCACCGCCGCCTCGATCCGCACCCGCCGCTTGTCGGCCGCGAGCGCGAGGAGCGAGAGCGCGCGCTCCACCGCCGGCGCGACCTCCACCGGGCCGGGGGCAGCACCGCCTGCGCCACCGCGGGCGAAGCCGAGCAGCTCGCGCACGAGCCGGCTGATGCGGTCGGTCTCGCCCACGATCTCGCGCAGCCGCCGCTCCCGCTCCACCTCCGGCCCGCCCAGGAGCAGCCACTCGGCCGTGGCGCTGATGACGTGGAGGGGCGTCCCGATCTCGTGGGCGAGGCCCGCGGCCAGCGATCCGACGGTGGCGAGCTTCTCGGACCGGACCATGCGCCGCTCCAGCGCCAGCTGGGCGGAGAGATCGCGCGCCACGAGCGCGGCGCCGCCGGCGGCGAGGCGCGCGCCGGACACCTCCACCGGGACCTCCTCGCCTGCGCGGCGCCAGGCGGCCCGCGCGCCGCGGACGACGCC
>DASTGH010000477.1:0-13412 GCA_035719345.1 Anaeromyxobacteraceae bacterium | reverse complement strand
CCTCAGACCCTGACCTCGTGGCGCTCCCACTCGCTCCAGCGGACCTCGACGCCGAGGCCCGCCCGCGAAGCGTCGGGCCGGAGCCGGCCGCGCTCGGGCCGGAGCGCGCCGTCGAGGAGCATCCGCTCGATGCGCTCGTGGTCGTGGAACAGCTCGAGGTGGCGCGCGCGGACGGCGGCGCAGCAGAGGTGGGCGTGGAGCTGCGGGGCGCAGTGCGCCGAGAGCGGCAGGCCGAAGGCGTCGCAGAGCGCGGCCGCGCGCAGGAACCCGGTCGGCCCGCCGCAGCGCGTGGCGTCGGCCTGCAGCACGTCGACCGCGCCGGCCTCGAGCATCCGCCGGAAGTAGGACGGCTCGTACCCGTACTCGCCGGCGGCCACGTCCATGCCGCCCGGCGCCCGATCGCGTACCAGGCGCAGGCCGTCGAGGTCGTCCGACGAGACGGGCTCCTCGAACCAGGCGACGCCCTCGGCCGCGAAGCGCTCGGCCTGCGCCAGCGCCTGCTTCCTCGCGTACGCTCCGTTCGCGTCCACGAAGAGCTGGACGCCGGGCCCGATGGCCTGGCGCGCGGCGGCGACCCGCGGCAGGTCCGCGGCCGGGTCGCGACCGATCTTCATCTTCACCATGCGGAACCCGGCCTCCGCCCACCCGCCCAGCTGGCGCTGGAGCTGCGCGACCGGGTACGAGGTGAAGCCTCCGCTGCCGTAGGCCTCGATCGCCTCGCGGGCGCCCCCGAGCAGCCGGAAGAGCGGCGCGCCGAGGAGGCGAGCCTTCAGGTCCCACAGCGCCGCGTCGACGGCGGAGAGGGCCATGGCCGCGACCCCGGGGCGGCCCAGGTTCCGCACCGCCCCCACCATGCGCGCGTGCGCGGCCTCGACGTCGAGCGCGTCGAGCCCGGCGAGGCGCGGAGCCAGCGCCTCCCGCGCCAGGCGGGCGGTGGCCACGTCGGCGTAGCTCCACCCCACGCCCGCCGCGCCACCCGCGCGCGCCACCGCGAGCACCATCGTCGTCCGGTCCCACTCGAACGTCCCGTCCGATTCGGGCGCGTCGGTGGCCACCGTCGCCGCCCGGACCTCGATCGCCTCGACGGGCGCTGCCGGTCGCGCGCCGGTCACCACCTACCCCTTGAACCAGGTGTCCACGACCTGCCGCCAGGACTGCTTGATCATCTCCCCGCGCGCGGGATCGCCCTTCAGGATCGCCTCGAGCATCGACTTGCCCTGCTGGAAGGTGATGTGCGGCGGGAGCGGCGGCACCTCGGGATCGGCGACCACCTCGACCAGGCAGGGCCGGTCGGCCGAGAGCGCCGCGTCCCACGCCGGGCCGATCTGCTCGGGCCGGTCGACGCGCACGCCGCGGAGCCCGAGCGACTCGGCGTAGCGGGCGTACGGGAAGTCAGGGACGTCCTGCGACGCTTCGAGCTTCGGGTCGCCCACCATCACCCGTTGCTCCCAGGTGACCTGGTTCAGATCGCGGTTGTTGAGGACGAGCACGACGAGCCGCGGGTCCTTCCAGCGCCGCCAGTACTTCCCGATGGTGATGAGCTCGTTGAGCCCGTTCATCTGCATGGCGCCGTCGCCCACCAGGGCGAGCACGGTCCGCTCCGGATACGCGAACTTGGCCGCGATGGCGTAGGGCACGCCCGGGCCCATGGTGGCGAGGTTGCCGGAGAGCGACGCCATCATGCCCGGCCGGATGCGGATGTCCCGCGCGTACCAGTTGGCCGACGACCCCGAGTCGGCGCAGAGGATGGCGCCGTCCGGCAGCCGCGGCGACAGCTCCCAGTAGACGCGCTGCGGGTTCACCGGCTTCGCCGGGCTCATGGCGCGCCGCTCCAGCACCTTCCACCAGGTCGCGATCTGGCGCTCGATGCGCTCGCGCCAGGAGCGGTCCTCCTTGCGCCGGAGCATCGGAAGCAGCGCGCGCAGGGTCTCCCGCGCGTCGCCGACCAGCGGCAGCTCCACCGGGTAGCGCAGGGCCAGCATCCGGCCGTCGAGGTCGATCTGGACGCCGCGCGCCTGGCCCTCCTTCGGCAGGAACTCCGAGTAGGGGAAGCTGGTTCCGACCATGAGCAGGGTGTCGCACTCGCTCATGAGGTCCCAGCTCGGCTTCGTGCCGAGGAGGCCGATGGCGCCGGTCACCCACGGCAGGTCGTCGGCGAGGACGTCCTTCCCGAGGAGCGCCTTGGCGCAGCACGTGCCGAGCCGGTCCGCCACCTGCGCGATCTCGTCGGCCGCACCGCGGGCGCCCGCTCCCACCAGCATCGCCACCCGCGACCCGGCGTTGAGCAGGTCGGCGGCGCGCCGCAGGTCCTCGTCGGAAGGCACGACCCGCGGCGGGAGCCAGCCGCGGCCGACCGAGGTGTGGATGGTCGCGTGCGCGTGCGAGGGCTGCTCGACGGGCAGCTCCTGCAGGTCGTTGGGGACGACGAGGCAGGTCACCGTGCGCTCGGCGAGCGCGATGCGGACCGCCCGGTCGACGAGGTGCCGCGCCTGCTGCGGGACCATCATCGTCTGCACGTACTCGCCGGCGACGTCCTTGAAGAGCGAGAGGAGGTCGACCTCCTGCTGGAAGGAGCCGCCCATGGCGGTGCGCGCCGACTGGCCGACGATGGCGACGACCGGCTGGTGGTCGAGCCGGGCGTCGTAGAGGCCGTTGAGGAGGTGGATGGCGCCCGGGCCGGAGGTCGCCATGCACACGCCCACCTGGCGCGTGAACTTCGCGTGGGCGCAGGCCATGAAGGCGGCCATCTCCTCGTGCCGCACCTGCACCAGATCCAGCTCCTTCACCCGGTGGAACCCGGAGAAGATCCCGTTGATGCCGTCGCCTGGATAGCCGAACACCCGGCGCACGCCCCACTGCACGAGGCGCTTCAGGATGAAGTCGCCCACCGTCTCCGCCGCCATGGTCTCTCCCCCGCCTTCAGTCCGCCGCGAACGCGATGGTGCTGAGCAGCGCCGTCTCGGCCTGCCGCGCGTCGAGGCGCGTGTGCTGCACCACGATGGGCACGTCGGACTCGATCACGCTCGCATAGTCGGTCGCCACCGGGACGGGCTCGGGGTCGCGCAGGTCGTTGAACCGGAGGTGCAGGGTGCGCCGGGCGGGCACCGTCACGCGGTAGGGGCCGGCGGGCTCCCGGTCGGCGAAGTAGATGGTGATCGCCACGTGCGCGTCGGCGTCGCCGGCGTTGAGCAGGCAGGCCGCCTCGTGGCTCTCCAGCGCGCGGCCGCCCCGCCCCTCGTGGTACGCCGGCAGCCAGCCTTCCGGGATGGCCCAGCGCCTCCGCCCCAGCGCGTCCCCCATCGTCCAGGTCCCTCGTCCAGTTCGAGGGAAACCTGCGTCGGGCGGCGGCCGGCGTGAAGCCCTTGGGGCTCCAACGAACGGGCCAGGCGCGTGGCCCGGGCGCCGCTCGGCCGGGGAGGATCCAGAAGCGGCGGGAGGAGCGGCCGCCGCGCGTGGGGGGTTGCCGTAGATGGTATGAGTTCAAACTATCAGGGCGTGCTCGGCTTCGTCCTCGGTATCGGCGTCTCGTGGTTCACCTGGATCGCGGTGGCGGCGCTCTCCTGGGCGCTCCTGCGGCCAGCCTGGCGCCGGCGCGGCCGCGAGGAGGCGATCCGGGAGCTGCTGCGGGCCGCGGCGGCGGCGCCGCGGCGGCAGCGAGCCTGAGCCGCGGCGCTGCGCCCGTCAGTGGCCGGCGGCGGCGCCTGCCGCGCACAGGGCGAGGCCGCGGAGCTCCGGCCAGCGCTGCGAGGTCACGAAGAACACCGCACCGCGCGGACGGAACCCGAGCGGCAGGAGCGGGGCGATCGCCCCCGCGCTGTCGCGCGTCACCGCGTCCGCCGGCAGCTCGTGCTCGCGGCCGCTGTCGATCTCCACCACCCGCATCGTGTAACCCATGACCGCCCTCCGGGGTCGAGCCGCTGCACTCGCCTGCGCAAGCGGCGCGCCACGGCGCGGCGGCCGCCGCGGGCTCGCCTCCTCCGCGTGGAGGCTCGGGATTCGCCCGGGTGCGACCGCGTGCCGCGCCCGGGGCCGCGCCACGGCCGGTCGTGCCTCCACGAAATGCCGTAGTCTCGGGAGCGGGGGGACGGTCGATGCCCGACGCCGCTCGGACGGAAGGCGCCCGCGAGCCGGCCAGCGCTCACCTCGAGCTGCTCCAGCGCGTCACGGAGCAGATGGCGGTCCATCACACGCTCGAGGACGTGCTCGGCGCCATCACGCAGGGGCTGGTGCGCCAGGCGGACGCCGCCCTGGCCCGCGTCTGGCTCTACACCTCGCGCTCCGAGTGCCCGGTGTGCACGGCCTCGCCGGACGGCGCCGCCGAGCGCGGGCCCGCGCTGCACCTGTGCGCCAGCGCGGGCATCTTCGACGGCCGCGACGGGCCGCACCATCACCTCGCCCCCGGCATGTTCCTGGGAGGCCGGGTCGCCGAGACGCGCACCGCCATGCTGGTGAACGACCTCGCCGTCGAGCGGCGCGTCTGCGGGCTGGCGTGGATCGCGGAGCACGGGCTGCGCGGCTACGCCGGCTACCCGCTCGCCTTCGACGGCGAGCTCGTCGGCGTGCTCGCCCTGTTCCGCCGGGCGCCGTGGGGCGACGAGGAGTTCCGCGCGCTCCGGGTCTTCGCGGCCCAGGCGGCCATCGCCATCAAGAACGCCGCGCTCATCGAGCAGGTGGAGCGCCGGCGCGACCGGCTCTCCGTCGAGAACGCCTACCTGCGCGCGGAGATCGCGAGCGAGCGCGGCCTCGGCGACGTCGTCGGGCGGAGCCGGGCGATGCGCGGCGTGCTGCGCGCGCTGGAGCAGGTGGCGCCCACCGACACGACGGTCCTCCTGCTCGGCGAGACCGGCACCGGGAAGGACCTCCTCGCCTGCGCCCTGCACGCCCGCTCGGCGCGGCGCTCCGGCCCGCTCATCCGCGTGAACTGCGCGGCCATGGCTCCCGGCCTGGTGGAGAGCGAGCTGTTCGGGCACGAGCGGGGCGCCTTCACCGGGGCGGTGCAGCAGCGCCCCGGTCGCTTCGAGCTGGCGCACGGAGGCACGCTGTTCCTCGACGAGGTGGCCGAGCTGTCGCCGGACATCCAGGCGAAGCTCCTCCGCGCGGTCCAGGACGGCGAGGTCGATCGCGTCGGCGGTCGCCGGCCCGTGCGCGTCGACGTGCGCATCGTCGCAGCCACCAATCGCGACCTCGACGCCGACGTGGCGAGCGGACGCTTCCGGGCCGATCTGTACTACCGCCTGAGCGTGTTCCCGCTGCGCTTGCCGCCGCTGCGCGACCGGCTCGAGGACCTGCCCGCGCTGGTGGAGCACTTCCTCGAGCGCTTCCGGCGCAAGCTCGGCAAGCCCCTGCGCGCGGTGGCGCCGGAGAGCCTGGCGCGGCTGCGCGCGCACGGCTGGCCCGGAAACGTGCGCGAGCTGCAGAACGTCCTGGAGCGCGCCTGCGTGCTGGCGCAGGGCGAGGTGGTCGACGTGCTCGAGGACCTGCCGGCGGGCGCGGCCCGGGCGCACGAGGCGCTGCTGCCGCTGCGCGAGGTCGAGCGCGAGCACGTGCTGCGGGTCCTCGCCGCGACGGCAGGCGTCATCGATGGCCCGCGCGGCGCGGGCCGCATCCTGGGGCTGCACCCCAACACGCTCCGCTCGCGGATGGAGCGGCTCGGGATCAGGACGGCGCGCCGGGCGGAGTGAGCGACCGGAGGCGGCGCCGCGCCGCACACTCCACCAGGGACGCGCGCCCCCGCACCGGCCCCGGTAGCCGTCCGCGCTGACAGGAGGCGACACCGATGCAGCTCAGCGCGCGCAATCAGCTCAAGGGCACGGTCAAGTCGGTGAAGACCGGCGCCATCATGGCGGAGGTGGTGGTCGAGGTCGGCGGCAACGAGCTCGTCGCCGAGATCACGAAGGGCTCCGTCGACCGGCTCGGGATCAAGGTCGGCGACCAGGTGACCGCCATCATCAAGGCGACCGAGATCATGCTCGGCAAGTGACGCGGGCGGCCGGCGCCTCGCCGCTCACGCCGGCCCGGGCGCGTGCCGCCGCAGGAACGCCGTCACGCGCGCGCGGACCTGGTCGCGGTGCGTGAAGATGGCGACGTGCTCCCCGCCCTCGACCGCGAGCAGCTCCGCGCCGCGGATGCGGGTGGCGAGCGTCCAGGCGTGCTCGCAGGAGACGACCCGATCCGCGGTGCCGTGCACGACGAGCGTCGGCGCGATCACGTGGTCCAGCGGGTACTCGGCCGCGCGCCGCGTGACGGCGATGTCGTTCTCCGTGCCGGCGAGGCGCCGGCCGGGGCGATCGAGCGTGCTGCCGAGCAGCTCCCGGAAGAGGGGCCCCGCCTCCGGATCGCGCAGCATGCGCTCCCGCACCGCCGCGTCGGCGACGGACCGGACCGCCGCCCGGCCCGGGTCGCGCAGCGCCCGGCGCCGCATCGCCTCCGCCAGCCAGTCCCAGCGCATGAGCCGGCTCGTCAGGTGGAACGAGAGCGGGATGCGCTCGGTGATCTGCGCGCCACAGGTCGACACGAGGACGAGCGCCCAGCAGCGGTCGGGGTGGCGCGCTGCGAAGTGGATCGCGGAAGGGCCGCCGCCGGACACCGCCAGCACCGCGGCGCGGCGAACGCCGAGCGCGTCGAGCGCGGCGGCGTAGAGGTCCGCCTGCTCCTCGGGGCTCCGCCCGGAACGGATCGGCGTCCCGAGGTAGCCGGGCCTCGACACCGCGACGTACCGGTAGCGGGGCTCGCCGATCGTGCGGGCGAGCAGCGACGACTGGTCGTGGCCGCCCATCGCCCCGTGCAGCGCCAGCACGGCCGGCCCCTCGCCCACGTCGGCGAGCTCGATGGGGCCGCGCGCGGTGGAGACCAGCGTCGCGGACGCGCCGGTCGGCTCCCGCGGCCGCCCCACCGGGAGGGGTACAGTGACGTCGATCAAGGGGAATCTCCTGGACGGGGGAGCCCACCTGTACACCATCCCCGGCGGCGCGGGGCGACAAACCCGCCGCAGCGCGCGTCCGCCGCGTGGTCGCCAGCGCCCCTCGCGGCGACGCGCGGTTCGTGCGATTCTGCGGCGTCGTTTCGGCCGGCGCGAGCGGGTGTCCGGCGCCTCAGCGGCCGGTGGGCGCGACCCGGGGCAGCGCCGCGGCCAGGGTCTCGAGCGCGTCATTCAGCGCGTCCTCGGCCCGCGCCTCGCCGCGCTGGTGGCCCATGCGCACCACCACCAGGTCGCGGCTCGGGACGGCGATCGTGTACTGCCCGCCCGCGCCCAGCATGTAGAAGGCGTCGATGGGCAGCCGCAGCTGGCCGGCGCGGTTGAGCCAGACGAAGGCGCCGTAGACGGCGTGACGCCAGGCGGGCGCCGGGGCCGTGGCGAACGCGGTCCAGCCCTCGGGCAGGAGCCGCTCCCCGCCCCACCGCCCGCCGCGCAGCCAGAGGAGCCCGAGCCGCGCCCAGTTGCGCGCGGTGCCGTAGTCGTGCCCGTTGAGGAGGAAGTGTCCGTACGGATCGGTCTCCAGCACCTGGCGGCGGATGCCGATGCGGTCGAAGAGCGCCCGCTGCGGGAACGTCAGGATCTCCTCTCCGCGCCGCCGCACCGCCTGCTCCACCAGGAAGCCGATCGCCAGCGGATCGCAGTTGCGGTAGCGGCCCTCGGACCCGGGCGCGAACTGGAGCGGCCGCGAGGTGGCGAAGGCGTGCGCGTCGAGGGCGCCCGTGTAGACGAGGAGGTGGTCCGGGTAGCCGTCGGCGGGCGTCCGGTCCGGATCGAAGGGGGACGTGCAGCGGAGACCGCTGCTCATGCGCAGGAGGTCCGAGATGCGGATGGCGCCGCGCGGATCGCCCGGCGCGTGCCACGCGGGCACCGGCGCGGGCTCGTCCAGGCGGTAGGTGCCGTCGTTCACCAGGAGCGCCATGAGCGTGGCGAGCACGGTCTTGCCCATGGACCAGCTCTCGAGCTGGGTGTCCCGGTCGATGCCGGGCGCGTAGCGCTCCGCCAGGATCCGCCCGCGGTGGACGACGAGGAAGGCCGCCGTGAGCGCCTCGGGGTCGGCGAAGGCGCGCGTCGTCGCCTCCTCGACGGCGCGCCGGTCGACGTCGGGTGGCCATGGCGACGCGTCGGGCGCGTCGCCCATGGGCCAGGGCTGGCTGGCGGCGGGCGGGAGGCCGCTGCGGACGGGGACGGGGCGGAAGTGGAGGAGGCCGTCCTCGGGCAGGATCACGCAACCCTGATCGCCGGCGTGGCGGGCGCGGCGCGAGCGGCCGTCGCGCAGGGTGACGCGCACCTCGCCCCGGGCGCGGTCCACGTCCACCGCCGCCACCGACGCGCGATCCGCGTCGCGGACGAGGAAGTAGGTGCTGTTCCGCCGCGCCTCCTCGACCTCGCGCCCCGAGACGAACACCGCGGAGCACACGATCTTGGCGTAGCCGGCGGCGCCGAGGAGGCGCTCGTCCGGACCCGGCGGCGCGGCCGACAGCACCCAGGCGAGGACGGGACCGAGGAGGGCGGGCGAGATCATGGGGCGGCGCTCCAACCGTGGAGCATGGCGCGGGCCGCCCCGTCGCGCCCGGCGCACCCCGCATCGCGCCGATGCGTCGCGCCCCGACGGGGCGTAGGATCCAGCGAGAGGAGCTCTCGCCCATGCTCGTCCCCGGCGCCCGGCCCGAGCCCGTGAACAGCTCGGAGGACCTCGTCCGACTTCCCGTGGAGGGCGCAGCCGGCGCGCCGCGACCGCGCCCGGAGCCGCCGCAGGCCGGCCCCGGCCTCTTCATGAACCGCGAGCTCTCGCTCCTCGCCTTCCAGGAGCGCGTGCTGGAGGAGGCGCACGACCCGCGCAACCCGCTCCTCGAGCGCGTGAAGTTCCTCGCCATCGTCGCCTCCAACATGGACGAGTTCTTCATGATCCGCGTCGCTGCGCTGAAGCAGCAGATCGCGGCCGGTGTGAGCGAGGCGCCGCCCGACGGCCTCACGCCCGGCGAGCAGCTCGACGCCGTGCGCCGCGAGGCGACGCGCATCCTGAAGGAGCTGCGGACGTGCCTGCGCGCCGAGCTCCTGCCCGAGCTGACCGCGGCCGGCATCCACGTCCTCGACTGGCCGCAGCTCAACGACCGCCAGCGCGCCGTCGCCGGGGCCTTCTTCGAGGAGATGGTCTTCCCGGTGCTGACGCCGCTCGCCTTCGACCGCGGGCGACCCTTCCCGCACATCTCCAACCTGAGCCTCAACCTGGCGCTCCTGCTCGAGGGCCGGCACGGCGCGGAGCGCTTCGCCCGCATCAAGGTGCCGGACACCCTGCCCCGGCTCGTCCCGCTCGGGCGGGTCTCGGCGGGCGTGCGCGGCGAGGGCGCGCCGCCCCACCAGCAGTCGTTCGTGTGGCTGGAGCAGGTGGTGGCCGCCAACGCCCAGCAGCTCTTCCCCGGCATGCGGATCCTCGAGGTGCACCCGTTCCGCGTGACGCGCGACGCGGAGATGCTGCTGCAGGAGGCGGAGGCGGCCGACCTCCTCGAGTCGATCGAGCGCGGCGTGCGCCGCCGCCGCTTCGGCTCGGTGGTCCGGCTCACGGTCGCGCCCAGCATGCCGGCCCGGCTGCGCGAGCTCCTCATGGAGAACCTCGAGGTGGCGCCGCAGGACGTCTACGACCTGGAGGCGCCGCTCGGGCTCGCCCGTCTGGGCGCGCTGCCGGGCGCGGTCGATCGCCCCGACCTCAAGTTCCCGAGCTTCGTGCCCGCCGTGCCGCGCCGGCTCCGCCGCAAGGAAGGGTCCGACCTCTTCGGCGCCATCCGCGAGCGCGACGTCCTCCTCCACCACCCGTTCGACGCGTTCACCCCGGTCGTGGAGTTCCTGCAGGAGGCGGCGCGCGATCCCGGCGTGCTCGCCATCAAGCAGACGCTCTACCGCGTGGGGCGGGACTCGCCGGTGGTGCAGGCGCTGCTGGAGGCAAGCCAGAACGGCAAGCAGGTGGCGGTGCTGGTGGAGCTGAAGGCGCGCTTCGACGAGGAGAGCAACATCGGCTGGGCGAAGGCGCTGGAGGCGGAGGGCGTGCACGTCATCTACGGCCTGCTCGGCTACAAGACGCACTCCAAGGTCGCGCTGGTGGTGCGGCGCGAGGGCGACCGGCTGGTGCGCTACGTCCACCTCGCCACCGGGAACTACAACACGGTGACCGCGACGCTCTACACGGACCTCGGCCTCCTCACCGCCGACCCGGAGATCGGCGAGGACGCGACGCACCTCTTCAACTACCTGACCGGCTACTCGCGCCGCCGCGAGTACCGCAAGCTCCTGGTCGCGCCCATCAACCTGCGCGAGCGGCTCGAGGCGCTCATCGAGCGCGAGATCGCACACCAGCAGGCGGGGCGTGCCGGCCACGTCATCCTCAAGATGAACGCGCTCGTCGATCGCGCGCTCATCCTGGCGCTGGTGCGCGCCTCGCAGGCGGGCGTGAAGGTCGACCTGCTCGTGCGCGGCATCTGCTGCCTGAGGCCGGGGCTGCCCGGGCTCACCGAGCGCGTGACGGTGACGAGCATCGTCGGCCGCTTCCTCGAGCACAGCCGCATCTCCTGGTTCCGGAACGGCGGCGAGCCCGAGGTCTACCTGGGCAGCGCCGACGTCATGCCGCGCAACCTGGACCGGCGCGTCGAGGTGGTCTTCCCGGTGCGCGACCCGCAGCTGGTGCGGCACCTGCGCGACGACGTGCTCGAGACGTACCTGCGCGACGACCTGCGGGCGCGCCGCATGCGGCCGGACGGGACGTACGAGCGGCTGCGGCCGCCGGACGGTGCATCCGGCCTGGACAGCCAGGCGGCGCTGCTCGCGAGATAGCGCGCGCCGGCGTCCGCACGACGACTTGAAAGGGCGCATGTGGCAATGCCGTATGCAGCCCGGGAGAGAGTCAGCGCCATGGGGCTCCTGACCTTCGCGCTCAACGTGACGCTGGACGGGTGTTGCGACCACCGCGAAGGCGTCGCCGACGACGAGATGCTCCGCTACTGGACGCGCGTGATGGACGCGGCGGGAGCGATGCTCTTCGGGCGCCGGACCTACGAGCTGATGGAGGACGCCTGGCCCCAGGTGGCGCGAGATCCGAAGGCGACACGGTCGAACCGGGACTGGGCGAGGAAGCTCGAAGCCAAGCCCAAGTACGTGGTCTCGACGACGCGCCGCGACTTCCCGTGGAGCAACACGCATCACGTCGAAGGGGACCTGACCCGGGCGGTGAAGGCGTTGAAGAGGGCCACGCCGCGCGGACTGCTGGTGGGGAGCCCCACGCTCTCGGCCGCGCTTCAGCGGCTGGACCTCGTGGACGAATATCGCTTCGTGGTCCACCCGGTGGTGGCCGGGCACGGTCCGTTCCTGTTTCCCGGCCTGCGGCCATCCTTGCGCCTGAAGTTCGTGGCCGCGACCCGGCTCAGATCGGGCATCGTGGCCTTGCACTATCGCCGGCGATAGCGATCGTCAGCGCAGGAATCCTGGCCACGACTGCCACGTGCACGTCACGGTGCCATCGTCGTTGTGCCGTTGCATCTCGGGCGGGAACGCCTGGATCACCGTGCCATCGTACCCGGCGTCGATGTTGGGCCGGGTGGTGCAGCTCGCGCCTGCGACGGGAAATGCGGCTGTTCCGCAGCTCCTCCCCGACGGCGCGACGATCTCGATCCGCTGGGCGCATGGAGGCTGATCCCCGGTTCCCGGCAGCTCGAAGAAGGCATAGGCGCGGCCTCCGCGTGCCACGTGAACCTGCAATGGCCGGGAGCTCAGCCACGACGGCGGAGATCGCACCGCCGGGGCGAGGCTGTCGAACTGCGCGAGCCAGCCGTTCCGCGGGGGCCCTTCTCCGAGGAACAGGCCGTCTCCGACCCTCGGAGCGAGGAGCAGCTGCACGTTGAAGGGATCGGTCCCGAAGTCAGCGGTCCCGGTGAACTGGGGACCGGCATGACCGTCGTGATCCACCCACTGTCCGCGGAAATCGGTCACCGCGTCCTCGGCCGTCAGCACGAGGGTGTTCCCGAGCCGATCCACGCCGACGGTGATCCGTCCTCCACCGCCGCGCAGCCCGGGCTCGAGCGCGACTCGCCAGCGCAGGTGCGCGCGGCCATCGTAGGCGGCGAGCTCATTGACGCCCGCAGAGTAGGATACGACGACCACGCCGCCCAGCGGATCTTCGGCCTGGGCCAGGAGTGAACCTGGGCCGTCCCTGCCGAGCTCGTTTCCGTGCGCATCGATCGCGAACACGTCGGAATTGCTCGATGGGGGCGGACGGGACGTGCCGACGAAGCCGGCGAGTTGCTCGAAGAGCGGACCCGAGCCATACGCGAAACGACCGAGCGAGGCGCCCGAACCATCGAACAGCCGCAGCACCGTGCTCGTGTCGAAGGCGGTGATGCTCGCCGCCACGTGGCCCGAACCATCGCTCGTGGCGATGCCGCAGAAACCGCCGAGATCCGTCGCCTGCAGCCGGACCGGCTCGCCGGGATCACGCATGGCCGCGGTCCCCCGTGCAGCAAGAGTGCTCACTTCCTGCGTCGCACACCGCAGGCGCTGAGCATCCGGAGGACGACCGGCCGTGCTGGCGCTCGCGTCCCGAGCGGACCCCGAGTTCCCGGCGAAGTCCGTCGGGCCGCGTGCCAGACACCGTCGACGCGGCGCCGTCCCGCGGCGCCCGCCGCCTGCGCTATTCCGCCACGCCCTTCTCCTTCAGGATCCTCCACACCTTCTCCGGCGTGATGGGGATGTCGATGTTCCGCACGCCGAGGTGCGCGAGCGCGTCCACCACCGCGTTGGCGATCGCGGGCGGCGCCCCCACCGTCGCCGACTCACCGACCCCCTTCGCGCCGAGCGGGTGGTGCGGACACGGCGTCACGGTGCGGGCCGTCTCCCAGCGCGGCGTCTCCATCGCCGTCGGCACGAGGTAGTCCATGAAGCTGCCGTTGAGGTTGTTCCCGTCCTCGTCGTAGTTCATCTCCTCGAAGAGCGCCGGCGCCAGCCCCTGGGTCAGGCCGCCGTGGATCTGGCCCTCGACGATCATGGGGTTGATGACGTTGCCGCAGTCGTCCACCGCCAGGAAGCGGCGGACCTTCACCATGCCGGTTCCGCGGTCGATGTCGACCACGCAGATGTAGCTGCCGAACGGGAAGGTGAGGTTCGGCGGGTCGTAGTACGAGACCGCCTCGAGCCCTGCCTCCATGCCCTGCGGGTGGTTGGTGTAGGCGGCGAGGGCGATGTCCTGGATCGTCTTCGAGCGCTGCGGGGCGCCCTTCACCGAGAACTTCCCGGGCTCCCAGACGAGGTCCTCCTCGGCCACCTCGAGGAGGTGGGCCGCGATCTTCCGCGCCTTGTCGCGGACCTTCCGGGCCGCCACCGCCGCCGCGGCGCCGGCGACCGGCGTCGACCGGCTCGCATAGGTGCCGAGGCCGTACGGCGCGGTGTCGGTGTCTCC
>DASTGH010000476.1:0-10796 GCA_035719345.1 Anaeromyxobacteraceae bacterium | reverse complement strand
GAAGGTCGGCGAGGCGGTCGCGAAGGCCGCGATCGCGAAGGGCATCACGATGGTCGTCTTCGATCGCAACGGCTTCGACTACCACGGCCGCATCGCCGCGGTCGCGCAGGCGGCCCGCGAGGCCGGCCTCCAGTTCTAGGTGAGACGCATGGCGACTTCTCCGATCAACGCGAACGATCTCGAGCTGCAGGATCGCGTCGTCCACATCAACCGCGTCGCCAAGGTCGTGAAGGGCGGCCGGCGGTTCAGCTTCTCGGCGCTGGTCGTGGTCGGCGACGGCGCGGGCCACGTGGGCGTGGGCCTGGGCAAGGCGAACGAGGTCCCGGAGGCGATCCGCAAGGGCGGCGACCAGGCGAAGAAGAACCTGTTCAGGGTCCCGCTCGTCGGCACCACCATCCCGCACGAGGTGCTCGGCCACTTCGGCGCGGGCTGGGTGCTGCTCAAGCCGGCCGGCGAGGGCACCGGCGTCATCGCCGGCGGCGCGGTCCGCGCCGTGCTGGAGTCGGCCGGCATCCGCAACGTGCTCACCAAGAGCCAGGGGTCCCGCAACCCCCACAACGTCCTCAAGGCGACGGTGGCCGGGCTGAAGAAGCTCCGCTCCATCGACGAGACGGCGCGGCTCCGCGGCAAGCAGAGCGCCGAGATCCAGGGGTAGGAGAGACCATGTCCGCCATCCGCGTGAAGCTCGTCCGCGGCCTCGCCGGCTGCCCGGAGAAGCACCGGGTCATCGTCGCCGGCCTCGGCCTCAAGAAGCGCGACTCGACGAAGCTCCTCCCCGACACGCCGCAGACGCTCGGCATGATCGCCAAGGTGAGCTACCTCGTCTCGTGGGAGCGCGTCGACGCCGCCCCGCCCGCCGGGCGCTCGAAGAAGAAGGCGGCCGCCGGCGCCTAGGGCCCGCGGCCACGGCGGCCCGGGGCAGGACACGGCCGCCCATTTCGGGGTACAAGGGAGATCCCAGCGATGTCACTCAGCAACCTCAAGGCGCCGAAGGGCGCCCACCGCGAGCGCAAGCGCGTCGGCCGCGGCCAGGCCTCCGGCCTCGGCAAGACCGCCGGCCGCGGCGGCAAGGGCCAGAAGGCGCGCACCGGCAACATGCACTTCGAGGGCTTCGAGGGCGGGCAGAGCCCGCTCCAGCGGCGCCTGCCGAAGTTCGGGTTCGTGAACGTCTTCCGCCGCGACCTCGACGAGGTGCAGGTGGCGCGGCTCACCAAGCTGCCGGCCGGCGTCGTCGACCAGAAGGTCCTGGCCGAGGCCGGCCTGGTGCGCAAGAGCGCCGACGGCGTGGTGGTGCTCGGCCAGGGCGAGCTGACGGGCGCCTACACGGTCAAGGTGGACCGGGTCACCGCCGGCGCGCGCGCCGCCATCGAGAAGGCGGGCGGCACCGTGGAGCTCCTGCCGAAGCTCGAGACCATGGGCGAGAAGGCGGCCGCCGCCGAGCGCGCCGAGCGCGCCGCGAAGGTCGCCGCCAAGCCGAAGCCGGCCGCGGCGCCTCCGGCCGAGAAGGCCGAGAAGCCCGAGAAGAAGCCGAAGAAGAAGAAGGACGAGCCTCAGGCCTAGCCGGCCGCGAGTGAGCGGCCAAGCTCCCCGGCGCGCCGGGCCCCGCCAGGAAGGTCGATCGACATGGTGACGAGCGGCATCGCGAACATGTTCCGGATCCCGGAGCTGCGGAAGCGGCTCCTCTTCACGCTCGGGATCCTGGCCGTCTACCGGCTCGGGATCTTCGTGACCACGCCAGGCGTGGACCGGGTCGCGATGCGCAAGGTGGTGCAGAGCTCGGGCGGGCTGCTCAGTCTCTTCAACCTGTTCTCGGGCGGCGCGCTGGAGCAGCTCTCCATCTTCGCGCTCGGGATCATGCCGTACATCTCGGCCTCCATCATCCTGCAGCTCCTCACCGTGGTGGTGCCGAAGCTGGAGCAGCTGCAGAAGGAGGGCGAGGTCGGCCGGCGCAAGATCACGCAGTACACGCGCTACGGCACCATCGTCCTCTCCGCCATCCAGGGCTGGGGGATCGCCAGCTACCTCGAGTCGCTGCGCGAGCCGGGCGGCCTGCTCGTCGTCGCCAACCCCGGCTTCGGCTTCAAGGCGCTGACCGTCGTCTCCCTCGCCGCCGGGACCGCCTTCATCATGTGGCTGGGCGAGCAGATCACCGAGCGCGGCGTCGGCAACGGCATCTCGCTCATCATCTTCGCCGGCATCGTCGCCCGCATCCCGGATGCCATCTACCAGACCTTCGCGGCCTACAGGGCGCGCTCCATCGACGAGCTGTCGATCGGGCTCCTGCTGGTGGTGATGGTGGCGGTCATCGCGCTCATCTGCTTCTTCGAGCGCGGCCAGCGGCGGATCCCGATCCAGTACGCGAAGCGGGTGGTGGGCCGGAAGCTGTACGGCGGCCAGTCCACGCACCTGCCGCTCAAGGTGAACACCTCGGGCGTGATCCCGCCCATCTTCGCCTCCTCCATCCTGCTCTTCCCGGCCTCGCTGGCGAGCTGGTTCCCGTTCCTCTCCAAGGTCTCGGACGCGATCCGGCCGGGCGAGTGGATCTACAACGTGCTGTACGTCGTGCTCATCGTCTTCTTCGCCTACTTCTACACGGCGGTGACCTTCAACCCGGTGGACGTCGCCGACAACCTCAAGAAGTACGGCGGGTACGTCCCGGGCATCCGCCCCGGCAAGACGACGGCCGACTACATCGACCACGTGCTCTCCCGCATCACCTTCGGCGGCGCCATCTACATCGCCGCGGTTTGCGTGCTGCCGACCGTGCTGGTGAGCCGGTTCCACGCGACGTTCTACTTCGGCGGCACGGCGCTGCTCATCGTGGTGGGCGTGGCGCTCGACACCGTCCAGCAGATCGAGGGCCACCTCATCACGCGCCACTACGAGGGCTTCACCGGCCCCCGCGGCCCGCGCATCCGCGGCCGGCGCGTGGCGGGTGGCGTGCCGGCCAGCGCCTAGCCGCCGGTCCGCTCCTCTTCCCCCTCGGAGGCGCTCTCCATGATCCTGGTGCTCCTCGGCCCCCCCGGAGCCGGCAAGGGAACGCAGGCGAAGCTCCTGGCCCAGCACTACGGGGTCCCGCACATCTCGACGGGCGACATGTTCCGCGACCACAAGGCGCGGGGCACGGAGCTCGGCAAGAAGGTGCAGGCGATCATGGACTCGGGCGGGCTCGTCACCGACGACATCACGAACGCCATGGTCAAGGACCGGCTCGGACGCCCCGACGTGCAGCCGGGCTTCATCCTCGACGGCTACCCGCGCACGACGGCGCAGGCCGAGTACCTCGAGAACCTGCTCGCCTCGATGGGCCGCAGGATCGACCGCGTCGTCTCGTACGAGGTGGCGGAGGAGCTGGTGGTGGAGCGCATCAGCGGCCGCCGCAGCTGCGCGAAGTGCGGCGCCGTCTTCCACGTCTCGGCGAACCCGCCGCGCCGGACCGGCGTCTGTGACAAGGACGGGTCGGCGCTCGTGCAGCGCGACGACGACAAGCCCGAGAACGTGAAGAAGCGGATGCAGGAGTACGCGGACAAGACCTGGCCCCTCAAGCGCTTCTACCAGGAGCGCGGGCTGGTGGCCGAGGTCGAGGGCGTCGGCACGCCGGAGGGCATCCTGGCGGCCACCCGCGCCATCCTGGAGGGCCGCGCCTAGCGCCGTCGGCCGTGCGGGAACGCATCGAGCTGAAGAGCGGGGAGGAGATCGCCCGCATCCGTGCGGCGGCGCTCGTCGTCCACGACGTGCTGCAGGAGGTCATCGCCGCCGTCGCGCCGGGCGTGTCCACGGCCGAGCTCGATCGCATCGCCGACCACGGCGCCCGCGACCGCGGCGCCGTGCCGGCGTTCAAGGGCTACCACGGCTACCCGGCGGTCATCTGCATCTCGGTGAACGACGAGGTGGTCCACGGCATCCCCTCCGAGCGCCGGGTGCTCGCCGAGGGCGACGTCGTCGGGCTCGACTTCGGCGTCGTGTACCGGGGCTTCTACGGCGACTCCGCCTACACCGTGCCCGTCGGCCGCATCACTGCGGACGCGGCCCGCCTCCTCGACACGACGCGGGAGGGGCTGGCCCGGGCCATCGCGGCCGCGCGGCCGGACGCCCGCCTGGGCGACGTGGGGCATGCCGTCCAGGCGTACGTCGAGTCGCGGGGCTACTCGGTGGTGCAGGACTTCGTCGGGCACGGCATCGGGCGGCGGCTGCACGAGCCGCCCCGCGTCCCGAACTTCGGGGCCCCCGGCACCGGGATGCGGTTGCGGGCGGGCATGGTGCTCGCCATCGAGCCCATGGTGAACGCGGGCCGGCCCGACGTGCGGGTCCTGGAGGACGGGTGGACGGCGGTGACCGTGGACGGCCGCCTCTCGGCCCACTTCGAGCATACGATCGCCGTCACCGAGGACGGGCCGGAGATCCTGTCACTCCCTCCCGCGGCCGGCCGCTGACGCACGGAGGTTGCAAGCCAAAAAGGGCTGTGTTATAGGGCGCCCTTCGCAAACTGCCCGCTCAGGGGGGAAGGGCAGCGCGAGCGCATGTCGAAACCCGGCGCGGAGACGTTGGTCCCGCGCCCGTCCCGCCGGAGGCCGAGGCGGGGCTTTTCGTCTGTGAGCACCAGAGCTTTCGGGAGGCAGCCGTGAAGGTCCGCGCGTCGGTCAAGAAGATTTGCGACAAGTGCAAGGTCATCAAGCGCAAGGGCGTCGTGCGGATCATCTGCCCCGCCAACCCGCGCCACAAGCAGCGCCAGGGCTAGCGCCCTCGAGATCCAGGAGAAGCCCAGGAATGGCCCGTATCGCCGGCGTCGACCTCCCCCGCGAGAAGCGCATCGAGATCTCGCTCCAGTACATCTACGGTATCGGCAAGACCACGGCCCGCCTCGTCTGCGAGCGCGCCGAGGTGCCGGTCACGACCCGCACCAAGGACCTCACCGACGATGAGGTCCGGCGCCTGCGCGAGACGATCGAGCAGAACGTCAAGGTCGAGGGCGACCTCCGGCGCGAGATCTCCATGAACATCAAGCGGCTCATGGACCTGGGCTGCTATCGCGGGCTCCGCCACCGCAAGGGGTTGCCGGTGCGTGGCCAGCGGACTCACACCAACGCGCGCACGCGCAAGGGTCCCAAGCGCGGCCTCGTCCGGAAGCCGGCGGCCGCGCCTGCGCCGAAGGCCTAGAGCACCCGCACCCCCATCACGGAGAGTAGAGTGGCCGACGAGAAGCAGACGGGCGAGAAGCCCGAGAAGAAGCCTGCCGCCGCCGCGGCGCCCAAGGCCGAGGAACCGGCCGCGCCGTCCGTCCCGAACCTGGGCGGCATCGAGCCCATCACCGCCTCGCCCGTCACCCCGAAGAAGGGGAAGAAGCGGGTGAAGAAGAACATCGCGGCGGGCGTGGTGCACATCGCCGCCACGTTCAACAACACCATGATCACGATCACCGACGTCTCGGGGAACGTGATCTCCTGGTCGTCGGCCGGCGCGCGCGGCTTCAAGGGCTCGCGCAAGTCGACGCCGTTCGCGGCCCAGGTGGCCGCCGGCGACGCCGCCGCCAAGGCCATGGAGCACGGCCTGAAGAGCGTGACGGTGCAGGTGTCGGGTCCGGGCGCGGGCCGCGAGTCGGCGCTGCGCGCGCTCTCCGCCGCCGGCCTCAAGATCTCGCTCATCCGCGACGTCACCCCCATTCCCCACAACGGCTGCCGGCCGCCGAAGCGCCGCCGCGTCTAGCGACCGGGAGACAGACACGTGGCTCGTTACATCGAGAGCAGCTGCCGCTTCTGCCGCCGCGAGAACCTCAAGATGTATTTGAAGGGTGATCGCTGCTACACCGACAAGTGCGCCATCGAGCGCCGCCCGTATCCGCCCGGCCAGCACGGCCAGGGGCGCGTCAAGTTCTCCGAGTACGGCGTCCAGCTCCGCGAGAAGCAGAAGGTGAAGCGCATGTACGGCCTGCTCGAGGCCGGCTTCCGCCACGCCTACGCCAACGCCGCCGCCGCCAAGGGCAAGACCGGCGAGAACCTGCTGCAGACGCTCGAGCTCCGGCTCGACAACGTCGTCTTCCGCCTCGGCTTCGCCGACACGCGCAACGAGGCGCGGCAGCTCGTCCGCCACGGCCACTTCCGCGTCAACGGGCGCAAGGTGAACGTGCCTTCCTTCCGCCTCAAGGTGGGCGACAAGGTCGAGCTCAAGGACCGGTCGAAGAAGGTGGTGCGCATCAACGAGGCGCTGGAGACCGTCGACCGCCGCGGCGTGCCGCAGTGGCTGGAGCTGGACAAGGGCGGGTTCAAGGGCACCGTCAAGACGCAGCCCTCCCGCGAGGACATCACCATGCCGATCCAGGAGCAGCTCATCGTCGAGCTCTACTCCAAGTAGGCCGGCGGACCGGCCCCGGCGCCTGAGATTCACGAGTAGTCACATCATCATCGAACGGCCGCGCGCCCCACGGCGCCCCGTCCCCGCTCGGCTGGCGGGATGCGGGGAGGGGGCGGCGGCCCCAGGAGAAGACAGCCCATGGCGGACGCCATCGTCACGAAGAACTGGCGCGACCTGATCAAGCCGCGCGGCCTCCAGGTCGACGCGGACAGCCTCACCAACACCTACGGCAAGTTCGTGGCCGAGCCGCTGGAGCGCGGCTTCGGCATCACGCTCGGCAACTCGCTCCGGCGCGTGCTGCTCTCCTCGCTGCAGGGTGCGGCCATCACCTCGGTCAAGATCGAGGGCGTCGAGCACGAGTTCATGACCATCCCCGAGGTCTCCGAGGACGTCACCGACATCATCCTCAACCTCAAGGAAGTCCTGCTCCAGATCCACACCAACGAGGGGAAGACGCTCCGCATCGAGGCGGACGGCCCGAAGGAGATCAAGGCCGGCGACATCATCGTCGACGGCCAGGTGGAGATCCTGAACCCGGGCCACCACGTCCTCACCATCAGCGAGGGCGGGCGGGTGCGGATGGAGATGTCGGCGCGCCGCGGCCGCGGCTACGTGCCGGCGGAGCGGAACAAGGTGGCGGGCGCGCCCATCGGCAGCATCCCCATCGACGCGCTCTTCAGCCCCATCCGCAAGGTGAACTACCAGGTCACCAACGCCCGCGTCGGCCAGCAGACCGACTACGACAAGCTCACGCTCGAAGTGTGGACCGACGGCTCGGTGGAGCCGGCCGACGCCGTGGCCTACGCCGCCAAGATCGTGAAGGAGCAGCTCTCCATCTTCATCAACTTCGACGAGACCGAGGAGCCGAGCGTCGAGCCGGTCGCGATCGAGGAGACGAAGCTCAACGAGAACCTGTTCCGCTCGGTGGACGAGCTGGAGCTCTCGGTCCGCAGCGCGAACTGCCTGCAGAACGCGAACATCAAGACCATCGGCGACCTCGTGCAGAAGACCGAGGCCGAGATGCTCAAGACGAAGAACTTCGGCCGGAAGTCGCTGAAGGAGATCAAGGAGATCCTCTCCGAGATGGGCCTCTCCCTCGGCATGAAGCTCGAAAACTGGCCGCCCAAGAACGCGCCGGCGGCGCCCAAGGTCTAGCGACCCGGATCACCAGGAGACTCGATCATGAAGCACCGCGTCGTAGGCCGCCGGCTGGACCGGACCACCGAGCACCGCACGGCGATGTTCCGGAACATGGTGACGAGCCTGTTCCGCCACGAGCGCATCACCACCACGACGCCCAAGGCGAAGGAGATGAAGCGCTTCGCCGACAAGTTCATCACGCTCGCCAAGCAGGGCACGGCGCACGCGCGCCGGATCGCGCACCGGGACGTGCGCGACGTCGAGGTGCTGAACAAGCTCTTCGACACGCTGGGGCCGCGCTTCAAGGACCGGGCGGGCGGCTACACGCGCATCGTGCGCGTCGGCCGCCGCGCGGGCGACGCCGCCGAGATGGCCATGATCGAGCTCGTCGACCGCGCACCCGCGGGCGGCGAGGCCGAGAAGGCCGCTCCCGCGGAGAAGAAGCCGGCCAAGAAGAAGGCGAAGGGCGGCGAGGCGGCGGAGAAGGCCGCCGAGTAAGTCCGGTTCACCTCATCCCGGGGATTCCCCAGGAGGCAGCGAAGATGGCGGTGGTCCTTCGGCTCAGCCGAGCCGGCACGCACAAGGCGCCCTTCTACCACGTGGTCGCCACCGACTCGCGTAATCCGCGCGACGGCAAGTACCTGGAGGACGTGGGCATCTACGATCCGACGCAGCGGCCCGAGCGCATCGAGCTCAAGGCCGAGCGGGTCGAGCACTGGCTCAAGGTCGGGGCGCGGCCCAGCCCGACGGTGGCGATGGTGATCAGGAAGGCGAAGAAGGCCGCGCCGCCCGCCGAGAAGGCGGCCAAGTAGGTCCCTCGCCATGCGCGACCTCGTCGTGTGGCTCGCCGAGCAGCTGGTGGAGGACAAGGGGGCGGTGCGCGTCTCCGCCCTGGAGCGCGATCGCTCCACGGTCCTCGAGCTCTCGGTGGCGCCGGACGACCTCGGCCGCGTCATCGGGCGCGGCGGGCGCACCGCCAAGGCGCTGCGCACCGTGCTCGACGTCGCGGCCCGCCGCCACGGCAAGCGGGCGGTGCTCGACATCCTCGACTGATGCCCGTCCGCATCGGCACCGTGGTGCGGGCGGTCGGGCTCAAGGGGCACGTGGGGGTGGCGGGGAGCGAGGGCGGTCTCGCCGGGCTGAGGCGCGTGGCGCTGCAGCGGCCGGGCGGCGCGCCGCGGTGGTGCGAGGTGGAGGAGGCGCGGCCACAGGGCCGCGTGTGGGCGGTGCGGTTCGCCGGCGTCGCCGACCGGACGGCCGCGGAGGCGCTGGTGGGGAACGAGGTGCTCGCCGAGCGCGAGGACCTGGGCGAGGCGGGAGAAGGGTTCCACTACTGGGCCGACCTCGAGGGTCTGCCGGTGGTGACGGTGGCGGGCGAGGTGGTCGGGACGGTCACCGACCTCTACGCCACCGGCGGGGTGGACGTGCTGGTGGTGACGGGCGGCGCGGCCGGCGAGGTGCTCCTGCCGCTCGCGCCCTACGTGACGGTGGACCTGGAGGCGCGGCGGGTGGTGGTCGATCCGCCGGAGGGCCTGCTGGAGCTGGCGAGGGGACGCGAGGAGAAGGGAGGTCCCGAGGAAGGCGCGTGACGTGGCGAAGCTCGAGGTCGAGATCCTGACGCTCTTCCCCCGGATGTGCACCGGGTACCTGGCCGAGAGCATCCTCGGCAAGGCGCAGGAGAGCGGGCTCCTCGGCGTACACGTGGTGGACGTGCGCGACCACGCGGCCGGGAAGCACCGGGTCACCGACGACGCGCCGTACGGCGGCGGAGCGGGCATGGTGATGAAGCCCGAGCCGCTCGGCGGCGCGATCCTGGCGGCGAAGGAGAGGCGGCCAGGGGCGGTGGTGGTGCTGACGAGCCCGCGCGGGCGCGTCCTCGACCAGGCCTTCGCCCGATCGATCGCCGAGGCGGGGAGCGTCATCGTCGCCTGCGGACGCTACGAGGGCGTCGACGAGCGGGTGGGGTCGGTGGTGGACGTGGAGCTGTCGCTGGGCGACTTCGTGCTCACCGGCGGCGAGCTGGCGGCGCTGGCGCTGGTGGACGCGGCGGCGCGGCTGGTGCCGGGGGTGCTCGGGAACGAGAGCTCCGCCGGCGACGAGAGCTTCTCGGGCGAGCGCGGGCTGCTGGAGCACCCGCACTACACCCGGCCCGCGGAGTGGCGGGGGATGAAGGTGCCGGAGGTCCTCCTCAGCGGGGATCACCGGAGGATCGAGCGGTGGCGGCGGCGCGAGGCGCTCCTCGCCACCCGGGAACGGCGTCCCGACCTCTTCGCGAGGCTGGCGCTTTCGGAAGAGGACCGCCGCCTGCTGGACGCGGCCGATGACGAGCGGTAGGAGGACAGGATGCTGCGCAAGGCCATCAGCGAGATCGAGGCGAAGTACCTGAAGAAGGACGTCCCGGACTTCCGCTCCGGCGACACCGTCCGCGTCCACACCAAGATCAAGGAAGGCGACAAGGAGCGCATCCAGGTCTTCGAGGGCGTCGTCATCCGCCACAAGAAGGGCGACGCCCGCGCCATGTTCACGGTGCGCAAGGTGAGCTACGGCGTCGGCGTGGAGCGCATGTTCCCGGTGCACAGCCCGCGCATCGACCGCATCGAGGTCATGGGCCACGGCGAGGTGCGCCGCTCGCGCCTCTACTACCTGCGCCAGCTGCAGGGGAAGGCGGCCCGCCTCCACCAGGAGGAGGGCGGCGAGGCCCCGGCCACGACCGGCGGTCCGGCGGCTCCCGCGGCGGCCCCCGCCGCGCCGGCCACAACCCCGGCGCCGCAGGCCTGACCGGCGCGCGCACCTCCGCCCACCCCCGCGCGCCCCGGCTGACGCCCGGCCAGGGCGCGCGCTAACATCCGCCCCGCGTGCTGCTCCTCGAGATCGCGGCCCAGGGCGTGAAGGGGGTCTCGCCCACCGGCGGCAGCGCGCGCCTGCGGCCCGCCTACAACGTCTGCGCCTTCGAGGGCGCCGCGCTGCGGCGGCTGGTGCTGGCGCTCCTCTACCCGGGCGATCGCGACGGCGAGGCGGTGCGCGCCGGCGTGCCGGCGAACGCCGCCGTCCGCGCCGGGATCACCCTGGTCGGCGCCGACGGCGCGACCTACCGGCTGCTGCGGGACTTCGCGGGAGGCTGCGGGCTGCACCGCTTCGATCCGGCGAAGCGCGCCTTCGGCCCGGTGGCCACCGAGCCGGGCGCCGTCGCCGAGGCGCTGCTCGGCCCGGTCGGGATCCCGCCGCGGCGGCGCCTGGAGCTGCTCTCGCTGGCCGCCGCCGACCTCCCCTCGCGCCGCGCCGGCGGGGCCCTGGGCGGCGCCGCCACC
>DASTGH010000475.1:0-23858 GCA_035719345.1 Anaeromyxobacteraceae bacterium | reverse complement strand
ATCTGCTCGAGGGCGTCCTCGCCGACGCGGTGGCGCGCGCGTCGGGCGCAGCCGCGGACGAGGTGCGGCGCGCGGCCATGGTGGCCGGCGACCTCGCCGCGGTGGCGGCGGCGGCGCTGGCCGAGGGGCCGGCCGGCCTGTCGCGCTTCCGGATGCGGCTCCTCTCGCCGGTGCAGCCCATGCTGGCGCAGACGGCGGAGAGCGTCGCCGGCGCGCTGGACGCGCTCGGCGGCGAGGCCGCGATCGATGCGAAGCTCGACGGCGCGCGCGTGCAGGTGCACCGCGACGGCGACGAGGTGCGCGTCTTCACCCGCTCGCTCCGCGACGTGACGGCGGCGCTGCCGGAGGTGGTCCACGCGGTCCGGACGCTGCCGGTGCGGAGCGCCGTGCTCGACGGCGAGGCGCTGGCGTTCGGGGAGGACGGGCGCCCGCTGCCGTTCCAGGTGTCGATGCGCCGCCTGGGCCGGAAGCTCGACGACGCCTCGCTGCGCGAGGCGCTGCCGCTGTCGGCCCTCCACTTCGACCTGCTCCACCTCGACGGGCGCGATCTGCTGGCGCTGCCCGCGCGCGAGCGGTTCGAGGCGATGACGGCGATGCTGCCCGACGCCCTGCGCGTCCCTCGCCTCGTCACGGCGGACCCGGCCGCGGCGGCGCGCTTCGCGGACGAGGTGCTGGCCCGCGGGCACGAGGGCGTGCTGGCGAAGGCGCTCTCCTCGCCCTATGCCGCCGGCCAGCGCGGTGCGGCCTGGCTCAAGGTGAAGCCGGCGCACACGCTCGACCTCGTCGTCCTGGCGGCGGAGTGGGGGCACGGGCGGCGGCGCGGCTTCCTCTCCAACCTCCACCTCGGCGCACGCGATCCGGCGACGGGCGGCTTCGCCATGCTGGGCAAGACGTTCAAGGGGATGACGGACGCCATGCTGCGCTGGCAGACGGCCCGCCTGCAGGCGATCGCCCTCGGCGAGGAGGGCCACGTCGTGCACGTGCGCCCGGAGCTGGTGGTGGAGATCGCCTTCGACGGGATCCAGTCGAGCTCGCGTTACCCGTCCGGCCTGGCACTCCGCTTTGCGCGGGTGAAGCGGTGGCGAGACGACAAGCGCGCGGGCGACGCCGACACGATCGACGCCGTCCGCGCGCTGTATGCCCGGTCCCGGGGCGGGGCCGGCTGAGCTAGTTCGACAGCTGGATGGTCGCGATCCCGCAGCCCGACCAGGTCACCTTGGCGCCGCGGTCCTTGACCGGCACGTTCTGCGGGCGCTGCGTCCAGACGCGCTTCGCCTCGAGCGTACCGCCGGTCACGCAGGGGATGGCCGAGTCATAGGTGACGTCGAAGTCGAGGCTCTCGTCCAGCCCCACCGAGGCGCTCTGTCCGGAGTAGCTCGCGGTCGCGCCGGTCTCACGCCGCATCGCCCCGGTCGCCGTCGTCGCGGTGACGGTGACCTTGCCGGAGTCATGGACGCTCGCGTTGCCCGACAAGCCCTGCGGCGATCCCGAGAGCCCGACGCGAACCGTCAGATCCCAGCTGAGCGTGTCGACCGCGGCCAAGAGCGAGCCGTCGGCGGTGACGGTGATCGTCGTGCCGTCGGTGTCGGTCACCACGACCTTGCAACCCGACAGCGTCAGGCTCGTCGGAGTCTTCGTGACGCAGCCGGGGTTCTGGAAGCTGCCGGTCGTGGCTGCGACGCCCGCACGCCGGGCGACGAACAACGCCGTGCGGTCCGCGGACGGTGACACCGCGATGGAGGAATTCACTTCCGGCGCGCCGAGCAGCGTGCTCGTCACGGCCGAGAAGTCCGCGAAGGTCTGGGCGGCATTCTCGTCCGGCGACGACTTCAAGCCCTGAGCCCTGGTGATGGATGCGTTGACGGCGTTTGCCTCGTCGGTGCTCGCCGTCGCTGGGGCACCGTAGGTGAACTGCTTGCCCGCGGCCGCGTTGCCGTGGTCGCCGCCGCCGCACGCCGCGAGCGCGGCGGCGAGCGCGATGGCCATCCCGGTCCTGGTCGTCATGGTCGTCGAACCCTCCCGTTGGGGTCCGACCACGATACGATCCGGGGCCGGGCGGGCAAGCGCGAAATTCACTCGTGGTGTGTGCGCACCTCACCGCCGACCACCCGGTGGGCGCGCCGCCCACCCGCACCCCGATCGCCATCAGGCGGCGCTCGCCGGGGCGAGAGGCGCCGCGGCCGAGGCGTCGTGTCCGGCGCGCGCATGCACCACCGCGAGCCGCGACGGGCGCAGCGCCCAGGCGACGACCGCGCCGCCGCCGCGGAAGCGGTGCTCCATGCCGCGCTCGAGGACGTGGTCCTCGAGGTCGCCGGCCTGGGTGACGAGCACCGTCCCGCACACCGCCCGGACCGTGACGCCGTCCCGCCCGGGCACCACCTTCACCGTCGCGTCCTTCTCCATCTCGAGCACGCCGCGAACCACGTCGTTCGTCGTCATCATGGCCTTCGCTCCTCGGGGCCGCGCCTCGCGGCCACGGACAGAGTGTGCGTCCGCGACACCTCGCCGTCGATGCACGTCGGCGCACGACGGACGTGCAGAAACGCACGGGCGTCGTGCTCGCGCCGCGTCCATCGCCCTCAGGACGCCGCGCCCGCCGGCGTCAGCGGGGCGGACGCCACGTCGCGGCCCGCGCCGGCGTGCACCACCGAGAGGCGAGAGGGGTCGAGCGCCCAGGCGACCACGAGGCCGCGGCCGCGGAAGCGGTGCTCCATGCCGCGCTCGAGCACGTGGTCCTCGAGGTCGCCCGCCTGGGTCACGAGCACCGTCCCGCACACCGCCCGGACCGTGACGCCGCCCCGACCGGGCACCACCTTCACCGTCGCGTCCTTCTCGAGATCCAGCACACCGTGCACGCCGTCGTTCCTCGTCGTCATGACCGTCGCTCCTCGCGGGCCGCGCCTCCGCGGCAACGATGAGAGTGTGCTCCCGCGGCCTCGCGCCGTCGATGCACGTCGGCGCACGATGGGCGTGCAGAAACGCACGGGAGCCGCCATGCTCCGGCTCGTGCTGGCGTGGGACGACCTGCGCGTGTTCCTGGCGGTGAACCGCACGCGGAGCCACGCCGCCGCGGCGCGCTCGCTGCGCGTGGCGGCGACCACCATCGGCCGGCGAATGCTGGCGCTGGAGCAGGCCGTGGGGGCGCGGCTCTTCACGCGCTCGCCGGAGGGGCTCGTGGCGACCGCTGCCGCGCGGGCGCTGCTGGCGCGCGCGGAGCGCGTCGAGGCCGAGGTGCTGGAGGCCGAGCGCGAGCTCTCGGGTGCGGACGCGCGACCGACGGGCACCGTCCGCATCACCTGCGGCGAGGGCTTCGCCATGTTCGCGCTGGCCCCGGCGCTGCCCCGCTTCCTCGCGGCGCACCCGGGACTCCTGGTCGAGGTGCGGGCCGACGCGCGCGCCCTCGACCTCGCCCGCGGCGAGGCGGACGTGGCGCTGCGCAGCTTTCGACCCCGGGAGCGGTCGCTGGTGGGCCGGCGGCTCGGGGTGGAGCGCTACGGCCTGTACGCGTCGGAGGGTTACCTCCGCGAGCGCGGCGCGCCGCGCAAGGCATCGGAGCTCACGAACCACGACCTCCTCATCTACGACGCGCCCATGGACAAGGCCTTCTCCGCGCAGGCCTGGCTGCTCCGGCTGGCCGCTCCGCCGCGACGCATGACCCGCATCAACACCACGACCGCGATGCACGCCGCCTGCGCGGCGGGCGCCGGGATCGCGATCCTGAACCACAGCTACCTGCGCCCGGACGCGCCGGTGAAGCGGGTGCTCCCCGACCTCGATCCGCCGACCAGCGAGATGTGGGCGCTGACGCACCCCGACCTGCGCTCGGCGGCGCGGGTGGCGGCGGCGCTGAAGTGGCTGGAGGAGCTGGTGAGGGAGGGGGGACACGACCGGTGACGACCGCGAGCTCGTCCTCGTGCGACGTCAGTCGTCCGCGACCTCGACCTCCAGGATCCCCTCCACCGGCGGCGCGTCGCCCTCCTGCAGCGTGCCGCGGTACACGTACGTCACCGGATTGCCGGCGACCACCTTGACGAGCCTTCCGAGGAGCCCCAGCTCCTCGACCGGCGCGCTGCGGTAGAGGAGCGCGCCGGAGCGGAGCTGCAGCGCATCCTCACCCGCACCCACGGTGACGGCGAAGGCGGCGGGGCGCGCGTCGGGGGCGCGGCGGATCTCGTAGCGGTCGAGGTCGCGGCAGTGGTCGCCGTCCTCGCAGGCCCACACGGGCTTGAACGCGCCGTCGCGGCCGCGCCGCCCGAGGAGCGCGACGGGGCGATCGCCGCGCAGCGCGCGGAAGCGCACCCAGCTCTCGAACAGGTCGAGCGGCGAGATGGTGCTGCGCGAGTGGTCCGCGTACCCGGCGCCCTCCACCGTCCGGACCGGCCGACCGGGGAGCGCGACGGTGGCGGTCACCGGCGTCCGGAAGAGCATCACCTCGCTGCGGAACTGCTTCCCGGGGACGACCACCACCGCGTCGCGCAGGAGCGGCGCCTGCGCCGGGCGCGCGGCGAAGGCGAGCCGCGCCCGCCCGCCCTCCAGCGCGACCTCGACGGCGAGGCCCTCACCCTCCATCTCCGCCGAGCAGGGGCCGACGGCGAGCCGCTCCCCGGGGCCGCCGGCCCAGCTCCAGGCGTCGCTCCCGAGCCGCGTCGCCGCGGCCCACGGCAGCGCGCCCGGCGGCACGATGCGCGCGCGACAGATGGTCTTCAGCCCGCCCGGCCCGAGCGTGGTGAGCGCCAGCGTGAGGTGGACGTAGGTGCCGTCGTCGAGGTCGGCGATGAACGTGAACGACTCGCCGTACGTCCCCGAGGCCGGCGTGGGGCGCAGGAACTGCCGC
Organism: Anaeromyxobacteraceae bacterium; assembly: GCA_035719345.1. Lineage (GTDB taxonomy): Bacteria > Myxococcota > Myxococcia > Myxococcales > Anaeromyxobacteraceae > Anaeromyxobacter_A. Next base: position 19,024 of record DASTGH010000475.1, on the reverse strand, counting down.
TCCCGGGCGCCGTCGGCACGGGCCGCCTGGGCGAAGGCGAGGGCCAGGATCGAGGCGAGGAGCGCCGCGCGGGCGCGCCGCCTCACGACGCCACCCGCTCGATCCCATCCGCGCCGGCGGCGCACGCGCGCAGGCGCTCCACGACGGGGTCGAGCGCGTCGAACTCCTCGCAGGCGAAGCCCTCGCGGCGGCACCACTCCAGGAGCCGGCCGCGCGCGAAGAGGACGTCGGCGACACCGGCCATGCATCGGTCCGCGTTGCCGTCGCCGACCGCGATGACGCGGTGTCCGCGCGCCTGCAGCTCCTTCACGATCGCGCCCTTGCACGAGCCGCACCGGCCACACGCCCCCGGCGCGTGCTGCCAGGGGAAGCTGAGCGCGAGGCCGCCGGGCACGTGCTCGGCGCGATTCGCCCGCACCTCCAGCCCGCGGGTGACCTCGTCCGGCAGGAGCTCCAGCGCCGGCCGGATGTAGATGTCGAGCCCGCCGGAGGCGATGACGAACGGGTGACCGCCCTCGCGACAGGCGCGCACGAGCCGCTCGAACCCGGGGCGGAAGCGCGCGTGGCGGTGCGCGAAGGCCCGGACCTCCGCGGGCGTGGCGCCGATCGGCCCGAAGATCTCGTGGAGCAGGTCGACGAACGGGATCTCGCCGCGGTGGAAGCGGTCGTTGGCCGCCCGCCACCGCCCCTCGCCGATGTAGGCGATGGAGAGCGCGTCGGCGAGGTCGTCGACGGTGGCCGTGCCGTCGAAGTCGCAGACCACCGCCCAGCTCGCGCGCCGCGCCGTCACGGCGTGCTCCCGGCGGCTCGAGGGCCCTCGGGGGCCTCGGCGGCGCTCGACGACGCCCGCGGCCGGCGCGGCGCCGCGCGGAACACGAACCAGCGGTGCAGCGGGTAGTTCCAGACGAACCCGACCACGATCGACGCGGCGATGACGCCCGGCACCGCGGGGAGCCCGAGGCCGTCCACGAGCGCCCACGAGCCGGCGAGGTTCAGGCCGAGCGACGCCGCCGACACCGCCAGGTACCGGGTCGCCTCGCGCCGCACCGACGCCTTCGCCTTGGACGAGCGATCGAAGGCCCAGTGCCGCTTCAGGGTGAAGTCGGTGACGGCGCCGGTCACCGCGCCCGCCGTCGCCGCGTACAGGTAGTGGACGCCCACCACCACCAGACCCGTGACGACGACGTAGTCCAGCCCCGAGGCGCTGAGCGACGACAGGTTCGCGCGCACGAACCGGCCGATCTCGGCCACGAGCCGGCGCCGGCGCGGGCCGCTCATCTCTTGCGGAGCTCCTCGCGCGTGTAGCGCGTGCGGAGCCAGCCGGTCCAGTTGGAGAGCACGGCGATGACCCCGAGCGCCACCAGCACCGGCGTGTGGAACGCGAACTCTCCGGGCGGCGTCGGCCGCCACAGCTCCCAGATCGACGAGCCGAGCGTCGCCACCGCCAGCCACACCGCGCGCTCGTGCCGCTGCATGAGCCCGAGCGCCGCGTCGACGCCGAACGACTCCGCCTTGGCGCGGGAGTAGCTCACCATGACCGCGCCGGCGCAGGCGCCGACCGCCAGCAGGAAGCCCCAGTAGATGTCGCGGTAGTACCAGGCGAAGCCGAAGAAGACGGCCATCTCCGCCCACCGGTCGATGGCGGCGTCGAGCACCTCGCCCGCGTCCGAGGCGATGCCGCGGGCCCGCGCCACCGCCCCGTCGAGCGCGTCGCAGAACGCGCCGAACACCAGGATCCAGGCGCCCAGGAAGAAACGGCCCTGCGCGATGAGCAGGGCCGCGATTCCGTGGAGGCCGAGGGAGGCCCACGAGAACACGTCCGGGTGGATCTCGAGGCGGATGGCGGTGCGGGTGAGTGGGCCGAACACCCACAGCCCGTACTCCATGAGGTACTTCGAGAGCAGGATCGATCCCCCGGCCTTCTCCACGCGCGGCGTCTGGGGCCGCCCGAAGAGCGCGCTCTTCACGGCGAAGGCCGCCAGCGCGACGAGGAAGACCGCGGTCAGGACGGCGGGTCCGAGCGTTCCAGGTTGAGTCGTCCAGTCCATTCGCCTCGGGGCTTTTACAGGGACGTATCAGGCGGGTAAAGGCCCGCCCTGTCGCAGAACAACCTACCCAGGGGCTGCCTTCCCGGCCGCTCCCGCGGCGGGCTTCGACCCCGCAGCGCCGGACTCCAGCTTCTTGATGAGCCCCTCCACGCCATCCTTGTTGATGACGCGCGCGAACGCGGCCCGGTAGTTCTCCACGGTGGACGCTCCGTCGATGGCGATGTCGACGATGCGCCACGCGTCCTTCTGCTTACGCAGGGTGTATGCGATCTCGGTGGGTTCCCCCTTCACGACGACATGGGTGGGGACGTTCACCGCCCCGTCGGGGCCCGGCTGCTCCGGATCGTACTTCACCTCGACCGAGCGGTACTGGTCGAGCTCACCTCCCGAGAGCTTGCGGAAGCGGTTCTCGAACGCCGCCACGAGCCGCTTGCGCTGCGACTCGGTCATCTGCTTCCAGCGCGGACCGAGCGCGGACTCCGCCATCCCGCGCAGGTCCACCGCCTTCGTGACGATGGCCTCGATGCGCTTGCGCACCTCGGGCGTCACCTCCCCGCCGGGCGGGGGCAGCGCGGCGCGGATCTCGGCGTCGCGCGACTGGAGCGCGCGGGTGGCCTCGCCGCTCGGGGCGCTGATGGCGTCGGCGGCGGCGGCGGGGCGCGCCGCCGCGAGCGCGCCGAGGATCAGGACGACGGCAGCTCGCATCGCGGCCTCTCCTTGCGGGCGGGCTCGCCGGCGACCTGCGCCAGCCGCGCCCGCGCGACGATGGTGTCGTACGCCGCCGTGAGCGCGGCGATCTGGCTCTCCACGTAGAGAGCGTAGGACTCGATGAGCGTCTTGGCCTCGGTGAGGCCGGAGGCGAACTCCAGCTGCACGGAGCGGAAGAGCGTCCGGCCCGCCGCCTGGCCGGTGCGCGTGGCGACGAGCCGGGTGCGCGCCGCCCGGAGGTCGGCCACCGCGCCGTCCACCTGCACGCCGACGAGGCGGAGCAGCCCCTCGCGCTGCCGCGTGAGCGTCGCCTCCTCGGCGCGCGCCTTCTCCACGCGCGCGCTGAGCATGGGGAACGACAGGTCCTGGCGAGCACCGAAGACGAAGCCGAGGTTGAGGGTGTTGAAGAAGTCGCTCACCCAGGGGGAGAGCTGGATGTCGCGGTTCGGCGCGTAGCTGTAGGCGAAGGTGCCGGCCACGAAGAACTGCGGCAGGCGCGCTCCCTCCTCCACCTTCACCAGCGCGCGCCGCGCCTCGATGGCGTCGTCGAGCGCCCGCAGGTCGTGGCGCTGGCGCTCCGCCTGGGCGAGCAGCGCGGCGGCGTTCGGCTCGGTGCCCTCGGCGACGGGGAGCACCTCCTCCTTCAGCGCGAGCCGGGACTGCGGCAGCGCCATGGTGGCGGCGAGGCCGATGCGCGCCTGGTCCATCGCGCGCTGCGCCTCGGCCGTCCGCGCCCGGACCACCGAGCGGAAGACGGCGAGCCGGTTCCGGTCGGAGGGCGACACCTCGCCGTCGGCCTTCTCCAGCGACTCGGCCACCTTCTTCTCCGCCTCCTCGAGCGCCTTGTCCACCTCGTCGGCGAGCGCGAGCAGGCGCCGCGCCAGCGCCGTCGCCCAGTAGAGCGCCACCACCCGCTGCTCCACCTGCGCCGCCGTGTCCTCCACCAGCTCGAGCCGGGCGTCCAGGCCGGCGTCGGCGGCGTTCGAGGCGCCGGAGAGGCGCCCCCAGGTGTAGAGCGGCTGGACCACGTTCACGTCGATGCGCCCGAAGGGGCGCAGGTCCTTGAAGCTGCGGTTGGTGTTGCCCTCGAAGTTGACGACGTCGCCGTGCGCCTCGGGCGACGGGCCCACCAGGACCGTGGCCGTGGCCGACGGCACGATGCGCAGCGCGAAGGCCAGCGCCTGATCGGCGCGGGCGGCGGCGACCTCGGATTGCTTGATGGCGAGCTCGTCCGAGCGCTCGCGCGCGAAGGCGATGGCGTCGTCGAGGTCGAGCGGGCCGCAGGTGGGAAGGGCCCCGAGGAGGAGGGCTGGAAGGAACGCCGCAGGCATCGCACACCGGGGGGAAGCGAGGCGGGGCCAAGCTACTTGGCAAGCCCTGGCCGTTCAAGTATTTAGCGACGCCCCAGGGGTCCGCAAGAAAGTCCTGACATGCCCACCGCCAAGGTCCGCCTCCAGACGCCCATCCCAGGCCCGCGCTCGCGCGAGGTCGTGGCCCAGGAGGCCCGGCACCTCGCCCCCGGGCTGCAGGGGTTCGCGCTCTGGGCCGGCGTGGCGATGGACCGGGGCGAGGGCTCGACCATCACCGACGTGGACGGGAACGTCTACGTGGACCTCATCGGCGGCATCGGGGTGAACGCGCTCGGCCACTGTCACCCGCGCTACGTGGCGGCGATCCAGGAGCAGGCGTCGCGCCTCACGGTGGGCAGCTTCACCTCGCGTCCGCGCGCCGAGCTCGTGAACGAGGTCTGCGCCATGGCGCCGGCCGGCCTCGACCGGCTGCAGCTCTACTCCTCCGGCGCCGAGGCCGTGGAGTCGGCGCTCCGGCTCGCGCGCCACGCCACCGGCCGCCAGGAGATCGTGGGGTTCTGGGGCGCGTTCCACGGCAAGACCGCCGGCGCCGCCGCGCTCATGGGTTCGCCCTCCCGGCACGGCCTCGGGCCGTTCCCGCCGGGCTCGACCCTCGTCCCCTACGCCGACTGCTACCGGTGCCCGCTCGGCCTCGCCGAGGACTCCTGCGGCACGGCCTGCGCCGAGCTCGCCCGCAAGGCGATCAAGGTGCAGCCGGCCGGCCCGGTGGCCGCGGTCATCATGGAGCCCATGCAGGGGACGGCCGGCAACGTCATCCCGCCGCCGGCCTTCGTGGCGGCGGTGGCCGACGCGGCGCGCGAGGTCGGCGCGCTCTTCATCGCCGACGAGATGATCACCGGCTTCGGTCGGACGGGACGCCCCTGGGGCGTCGACCACTCCGGCGCCCGCCCCGACATCGTCACGCTGGGCAAGGGGTTCGGATCCGGCTTCCCCATCTCCGGCGTCCTCACCCGCACCGACGTGGCGCAGGCCCGGCCCTGGTCGAACCCGTCGGGCGCCTCCTCGAGCTACGGCGGGAACCCCCTCGCCGCGGCGGCCGCGCTCGCCAGCGTGAAGACCATCCGCGAGGAGAAGCTGTGGCAGAACGCGGAGGCGGTGGGCGGCACCATGCTCGCCGAGCTCCGGAAGATGCAGGAGCGCCACCCCTTCATCGGCGACGTGCGCGCCGCCGGCCTCTTCCTCGCCATCGAACTGGTGAAGGACCGCCGGACGAAGGAGCCGCTCGACGCCGGCGTCATGAAGGCCTTCTACGCCGACTGCGTGCAGCACGGGCTGCTCGCCATGACCTACACGCCCCACGTCCGGCTGCAGCCGGCGCTCACCATCGACGCCGACACGGCCCTGGAGGGCCTCTCGGTGCTGGATGGCGCGTTCCGGCGGCTCGCGCAGACCGGCACCTGGCGCTGAAACGCGGCGACGCCCGCGGTAATCAGGAGAGAGCACATGACCGCATCCACTCCGGGCCGCCGGCTGCGCGGCGCGCTCATCGGGTATGGCTTCATCGGCGCGCAGGGGCACGTCCCGGCGTATCTGAAGCGGCACGACGTCGACCTCGTGGCCGTGGCGGACGTGTGCGAGGCGCGCCGCGCGCTCGTCGGGGGCCTGCTCCCGCGCGCCGCCGTGTACGACTCGGCCGAGGCGCTCCTCGCGGCCGAGCGCGATCGGCTCGACTTCGTCGACATCGCCACGCCGCCCTGCGACCACGCCGCCATCGCGCACCGCGCGCTCGACCTCGGGCTGCACGTGCTCTGCGAGAAGCCGCTCACGACCCGGCTCGCCGACGCGGCCGCGCTCCTCGACCACGCCGAGCGCGCCCGGCGGGTCCTCTTCCCCTGCCACAACTACAGGCATGCGCCCGTGGTGCAGGCGATCCGCGAGGTGCTCGCCTCGGGGAGGCTCGGCGCGCTGCGTTCGGTGACGCTGGAGACCTTCCGCAACACCCACGCCAAGGGCGTGACCGAGTGGAACACCCACTGGCGCCGCTCGGTCCGCTGGTCGGGCGGTGGCATCGCCATGGACCACGGCAGCCACACGTTCTACCTGACGTTCGACTGGCTCCGCGCCTGGCCCACCGCCGTCACGGCCAAGATGACGAACCAGGAGCCGGGACGCTGGGACACCGAGGACAACTTCTCGGCCGTGCTCACCTTCCCCGGCCACGCGCTCGCCCACGTGCACCTCACCTGGACGGCCGGTGTCCGCAAGGTCATCTACACGCTGCAGGGCGAGCGCGGCGCCATCACCGTGGACGACGACGACCTGCAGATCGCGGTGCAGCGCGCGACCGGGGGACCGGACGTGGGCAAGGGCGCGGTGACGTGGGACGTGGAGCGGCGCAGCATCGCCTCCGACTGGATGGACGCGTCGCACACCCGCTGGTTCAACGCCATGTTCGACGACTTCCTCGGCGCCATCGGCAGCGGCGCGTGGGCCGGGAAGGAGGCGCAGGACGCCTACCGCTGCATCGAGATCATCACCACCGCCTACCGCTCGGCCGGCGACGGCTGCCGCGAGCTGCCGCTCGTCGGCGCGCCGCCCGTCGCCGCACCCTGACGCGTGAAGGCGCGCCTGCCAGACGCGGAACCCGCGCCGCCGGAGACCGGGTGCACCGGCCAGCCGGGCTTCTTCTGCCGCGTCGGCGTGCCCTGGCTCGTGCGCCGGCGGCGCCTGGTGCTGGGACTGGCGCTGGCGGTGTGGGCGGCCGGCACCTTCTTCACGGTGCGGCTCTACTCCAACCTGCGCAGCGGGTTCGAGGAGCTGCTGCCCGACACCGCGCCCTCGGTGGTGGCGGCGCGCACCATCCAGAAGAAGCTCCACAACGTCACGCACCTCGCCATCGTCTTCGACGGGCGGGACGGCGACGCCCTGGAGCGGCTCGCCGACGCGCTCGTGCCGCGGCTGCGCGCCCTGCCGCCCGCGCTGGTGGAGCGGGTCGAGTACCGCGTCGACGACCAGGCCGCGTTCCTGCGCAAGTTCGGCGGCCTCTACCTCACGCCGGAGGACCTCGACACCATCCAGCGGCGGATCGACGCGCGCATCGCGTGGGAGAAGCGCAAGGCGAACCCCATGCTCGGGCTCCTCGGCGAGGACGAGGACCTCGGGCCCCCGCCCTCCGTCGAGTTCAAGGACCTGGAGCGCAAGTACGGCTCCATCGACGCCTCGCTCTCCCAGTTCCGCAACGGCTACTTCCAGACGCCGGACGGCCACATCCTCGTCATCCTGGTGCGGCCGCCGGAGGGCCGCACCGAGCTCGCCTCCAACCAGCGCGTGCTCGACGCGGTGAAGAAGGTCGTCGCCCAGGCGGATCCGAGGAAGTACGACCCGGCGGTCCAGGTCGGATACGGGTCGGAGGTGGCGACGCTGGTCGAGGAGCAGGCGGCGCTCGAGTCGGACCTCATCGCCTCGACGGTGGTGGTGCTCGTGCTGTGCCTGCTGGCGCTCTGGATCTTCTTCCGGCGCTGGACCGCCATCCTCTCCATCTTCGGCGCGCTCGGCGTCGGCACCGCCCTCACCTTCGGCGTCTCCTGGTTCCTCATCGGCTACCTCAACGCCAACACGGCCTTCCTCGGCTCGATCGTGGTGGGGAACGGCATCAACGTCTCCATCATCGTGGTGGCGCGCTTCCTGGAGGAGCGCCGCCGCGGCACGCCCCGGGAGCGGGCCATCCAGATCGCCTGGTCGGGCACGCTCGCCGCCACCTTCGTGGCCGCGTTCGGCGCCGGCCTCGCCTACCTCGCGCTCGCCATCACCGACTTCAAGGGCTTCAGCCAGTTCGGCGTCATCGGCGGCCTGGGCATGGCGCTGTGCTGGCTCACGTCGTACGTGCTGCTGCCGCCGCTCCTGGCCGCGCTCGACGGCCGCTCGAAGCGCGCGGTTCCGCCCCCGCACCGGCCGCTCGTCGGGGGCAGCGCCTGGTGGCTCGTCTCGCGCCACGGCCGCGCCGTGCGGATCGCGTCGCTCGGGCTCCTCGCCGCCTCGATCGTCGGCGTTGTCGCCTACCGCGGCCCGCTCATCGAGTACGAGCTCGACAAGCTGCGGGCGGCGAAGACCGCGGAGAGCGGCGCCCAGTACTGGGGCAAGAAGACGGACCAGGTCTTCCGCGCCTTCCTCACCCCCACCGTCGTCCGCGCCGAGACCCCCGCCGAGCTCGACCAGGTGGTGGCGGCGCTGCAGCGGCGCCGCACCGCGCTCGGCGCGGGCGACCCCGTGCGCGAGGTGCGGACGCTCGCCACGGCGGTGCCGCCCGACCAGGAGGCGCGGCTGGAGCGGCTGGTGCGCCTGCGCGAGACGCTCACCGACGCCCGCATCAAGGCGCTCGACCCGGCGACGCGCGAGAAGGCGCTCGCGCTCCGCCCGCCCAAGGACCTCCGCGCGGTCCAGCTCTCCGACCTGCCCGAGGCCATCCGCCTGCCGCTCGTCGAGCGCGACGGCACCGCCGGGCGGATCGCGCTCGTCTTCCCGAAGCACGTCGGCGCCTTCGGGCCCGAGGAGTCGCGGCTGCTCGGGAACCTCATCCGCGGCTCCATCGCCGACGCCGGGGTGCGGGCGCAGGCGGTGGGCACCGCGCTCCTCTTCAACGACATCGCCGATGCCATCATGCGCGACGGCCCCATCGCCACGCTGGTCGCCTTCGGCGCGGTGGTCGCGCTCGTGGCGCTGGCCCTCCGACGGGTGCGGCCGACGATCCAGGTGCTGGCGAGCCTGCTCCTCGGCGTGGCCTGGCTGGTGGGTGCGGCGACGTGGGCGCGTGTGCGCCTCAACTTCCTCAACTTCGTCGTCTTCCCCATCACGTTCGGGATCGGCGTCGACTACGCCGCCAACATCGTGCAGCGCTGGCGGCTGGAGGGCGCAGGGACCCTGGACCGCGTCCTGCGCGAGACGGGTGGCGCCGTGGCGCTCTGCTCGCTCACCACCATCATCGGCTACGGTTCGCTGCTGGTGGCCGACAACCGCGCCCTGCGCGGGTTCGGCGCCCTCGCCTCGGTGGGGGAGGTGGCGTGCCTCGCCGCCGCGCTCGTGGCGCTGCCCGCCTTCCTCCTCCGCCCCCGGCGCCACGCCGGGCTCCCCGTCCCCTCGGCAGCCGAAGGCTTGACGGTCCGGTCAACAGAAGGATAGTGGAGGGTCGCCGCACCCGCCCCCGGTGGGGCATAGGAACGACATGGCCGATCTCTTCGAGAAGTGCGCCGCCTGGAAAGAAGTCCAGATGCTGAAGCTCTCGGGCTACTACCCGTACTTCCGCGTCATCGAGCAGCACGACGGCACGGAGGTCGTGATCGGCGGCAAGCGCCTCATCATGGCCTGCTCCAACAACTACCTGGGGCTGGCGCAGGACCCGCGCGTGCGCGAGGCCGCCGCCGACGCGGCGCGGCGCTGGGGCGCCTCCACCTGCGGGTCGCGCCTCGCCAACGGCACGCTCTCCCTGCACGACGAGCTCGATCACCGCCTCGCGTCGTTCCTGAGGAAGGAGGCGGCGCTCGTCTTCTCCACCGGGTTCACGACCAACCTCGGCACCATCTCGGCGCTCGTCGGGCGGCACGACGTGGTCTTCGCCGACAAGATGGCGCACGGCTCGATCGTCGAGGGCCTGCAGGCCTGCGCCGGTGATACCAAGCGCTTCCGCCACAACGACATGGCCGACCTGGAGCGGCAGCTCGCCTCCGCGCCGGACGAGGCCGGGAAGCTCATCGTGGTGGACGGCGTCTACTCGGCGGAGGGCGACCTCGCCGACCTGCCGCGCATCGTGGAGCTGAAGAAGAAGTACGGCGCGCGGCTCATGGTGGACGAGGCGCACGGCGTCGGCGTCATGGGCAAGGACGGCCGGGGCGCCGGAGAGCACTTCGGCGTGCTCGACGACGTGGACCTGGTCATGTCCACCTTCTCCAAGTCGCTCGCCTCCATCGGCGGCGTCATCGCCGGGCGCGCCGACGTCATCAACTGGATCAAGCACAAGGCGCGGGCGATGATCTTCCAGGCGTCGATGACGCCGGCCAACGCCGCCAGCGCCCTCGCGGCGCTGCAGATCATCGAGGCCGAGCCGGAGCGGCGCGCCCGCCTCTGGGACATCTCCGAGCGCGTGCACCGCGAGCTGCGCGGGATGGGCTTCGACACCCGCCCCTCGGTGACGCCGGTCGTCCCCATCATCGTCAACGACCAGCTCCTCAACTTCCAGTTCTGGCGGCGGCTCACCGACGCCGGGCTCTTCGTCTCTCCGTTCACGAAGCCGGCGGTGGAGAAGGATGCGGTGCGGGCCGTCTTCATGGCGACGCATCGCGACGACCAGGTCGACCGGGCGCTGGAGATGCTCCAGACCTGCGGCCGCGAGCTGGGCATCATCCCGTACGAGAAGCCGCACGGGCGCGTCGAGGTGAAGCTGGCCCGGCCCGGCGTGACCGGGTTCACGTCCTCCGAGGAGGACGGCCACGGCCCGGCCGCGGCGCGCGCGCCGGGCGCGGCCCACCCCGACCGCGGTCTGGCGCTCGGCGACGTGCTCCTCGACGAGGCGCGGCCGCTGGCAAGGCGCCTCGACGAGGCCGCCGAGATCCTGACCTGGCGCGCCCTCAACGCCGGTCCCGAGGACGTGAAGGCGCTCGCCGAGCTGCCCAGGAAGCTGTGGCACCAGCGGCGACGCCTGCAGACCCGCCTCATCTCCCTCGGCATGCAGTGGATGACGCGACAGGGCCGCTCGCGCGGGGGCGCGGCCAGGACCCGCAGCCATGGCGAGTAGCCGCCTCGAACGAGAGCCCCTCCGATGACCAAGACCACCACCGCCCCGCTCGCGCCCGTCCCCGGCGCCGCCCCCGACGACGCCGTCGAGGTGACGCGCGTCGAGGGCGCCCTGGAGAAGGACCGCTTCATCCGCTTCCAGTGGGAGATCTACGACGGCGACCTGCACTGGGTGCCGCCGCTCCTCATGGAGCGCCGCGAGTTCCTCGACGCCGAGAAGAACCCGTTCTACCAGCACGCCGAGGTGGCCCTCTTCCTGGCACGCCGCGGCGGCAAGGTGGTGGGGCGCATCGCGGCCATGGAGGACCGGAACTTCAACGCGTACCACGGCACGAGAACGGCCTACTTCGGCCTGTTCGAGTCGGTGAACGACCCCGGCGTGGCGGCGGCGCTCTTCAAGGCCGCCAAGGACTGGGCGCGCTGGCGCGGCCTCGACACGCTGCTCGGGCCCCTGAACCTCTCCACGAACCACGAGGTCGGCCTCCTCGTGGAGGGCTTCGACTCGGCGCCGTACTTCCTCATGGCGTACAACCCGCACTGGTACGCCGATCTGTTCAAGGCCTGCGGGCTCGAGAAGGCGAAGGACCTCTACGCCTGGGAGCGCTCGGCCCGGACGCCGCCGCCGGAGCGGTTCGTGCGGCTCGCGGACAAGATCCGCGAGCACGACGAGATCACCGTCCGCAGCGCCGACCTCAAGGACTTCGCCGCCGAGGCGGGCCGCATCAAGGAGATCTACGACGGCGCCTGGGACAAGACGTGGGGCTTCCTCCCCATGACCACCGCCGAGTTCGCGAAGCTGGCCAAGGACCTGCGGCAGATGCTGGTCCCGGACCTCGCCCTCATCGCCGAGCACCGCGGCGAGCCCATCGCCTTCTCCTTCGCCGTACCCGACTTCAACCAGGCGCTGCAGCACGTGAACGGGCGCCTCACCTCGTTCGGCCTGCCGCTCGGGCTCGCCAAGCTCATGTGGCACGCGCGCCGGATCGACCGGCTGCGCCACATCACGCTGGCGGTGAAGCCGGGCTGGCGGCGCCGCGGGGTGGACGCGCTCCTCATCGTCGAGGCGATCCGCCGGGCCAAGGCGCTCGGCTACGCCGGCGGCGAGGTGTCCTGGACGCTCCAGGACAACGAGCCCATGATCCGGGCCATCGAGGCGTCGGGCTGCACCAGGACGAAGACGTACCGCGTCTACCAGGTTCCGACGACGTAGCGCGTGAAGGTCCTCGTCACCGGCGCGAGCGGCTTCATCGGCGAGGGGGTCGTCGAGCGCCTGCTGGCGCGCGGCGACCGCGTGCGCGCGCTCGTCCGCCCCACCTCGCGCACCGAGGAGCTCTCGCGGCTCGGCGCGGAGCTCGCCTCCGGGCACGTCTGCGACGCGGGCTCGGTCCGCGCCGCCGTCGAGGGCGTGGACGCGGTCGTGCACCTGGCCGGCCTCGTCAAGGCGCGCACCACCGCCGAGCTCTTCGCCGTGAACGCCGGCGGCACGCGCGCGGTGGCGGAGGCGTGCGCCGCGCGCGCCGACCCCCCGCGCCTCGTCTACGTCTCGTCGCTGGCGGCGGCCGGGCCGGCCGGGCCGGAGCGCCCCCGCCGCGAGGACGACGCGCCCGCGCCGGTCTCCGATTACGGGCGCTCCAAGCTCGCCGGCGAGGACGCCGTCCGCGACGTCTCGCACCGCGTGCGCGCCAGCATCGTCCGCCCGCCCATCGTCTACGGGCCGCGCGACAAGGAGCTCATGCCCGAGCTGCTGCGCATGGCGCGGCTCGGGGTGGTGGTCCGCACCGGGCTCGCGCACAAGCGCTACAGCGTGGTGCACGTCGCCGACCTGTGCGATGGCATCGCCGCGGTGCTCGACCGCGGCGCCGCGCTCGAGCCGCGCGGCCCCCGCTCGCGCGGCGTCTACTTCCTCGCCACGAGCGAGGTGCCCACCTGGGACGACCTGGCGCTCGCGGCCTGCGCGGCAGCAGGGCGCAAGGCGGTCGTGCTCCCCGTCCCCGAGGCGGTGGCGTACGGGGTGGCGGCCGCGGCCTGGATGCACCAGACCGCCACCGGCCGCGCCGCCATGATCTCCTTCGACAAGCTGCGCGAGGCGCGGCAGCCGGCCTGGATCTGCTCGTCCGAGCGCGCCCGCGACGAGGTCGGCTTCGTCCCCCGCTTCGACCTGGCGGCCGGGATGCGCGACGCGGTGGCCTGGTTCCGGGCGCGCGGCGAGGCGTAGCTACCGCCCGGCGCCGCCCACGCCGCGGCGCAGGAGCTCCTCCCGGAGCGCGCCGTGCAGCGCGGGCCCGGCCACCACGATCCCCATCGGCAGCCGCACCGACGCGCGGTTGAACGCGACCGGCGCGCCGTCGAGCAGGGTGACGCGGCCGCCGCCGGCGAGCACGATGGCCACGCCGGCGCACACGTCCCACTCCTTGCGCGGCCGGTCGGAGAACATGCCGTCGTCGAGGCCCACGCCCACCCGGGCCATCTTGTAGGCGACGCTGGAGACGGGACGCACCCGCATCCCCTGGCAGCGGCGGTCGAGCCCCCGGCCCCACTCCTTGCGCGAGACGGTGAGCGCCGCCGTATGCGCGTCGGCCGCGTCGCTCACCCGGGCCGCCCGGCCACCGAGCCACGCGCCCTCGCCCACCACGCCGGCGAAGCTCTCGCCGGTGGCGGGGTCGTGCACGACGCCCAGCACCGCCTCGCCGCGGATGGCCAGGCCGATGGAGACCGCGTGCTCGCGGCCGCCGGCGGCGTAGTCGCTGGTCGCGTCGATCGGGTCGACGATCCAGACGCGGTCGCACCCGAGGCGGGCCGGATCGTCGGGCGTCTCCTCGGAGAGGAGCGCGTCGCCGGGGAAGGCGGCGGCGAGCCCGGCGCGGATGACGCGGTCGGCCTCCAGGTCGGCGGCGGTCACCACCTCGCCGGACGCCTTGGCGCCGGCGGTCACCCCCGCGGCCCGATGCCGGAGCAGCACCTCGCCGGCGGCGCGCGCCAGGGCGCTCGCCACCGCCAGCTCGCGGGCCAGGGCACCGCCCGGCTCAGCCACGGGACGGCTCCCCGCGCGTCGCGCGCGCCGCGCGCGCCCGCGCCAGCACCAGCTCGGCGATCGCGGCCGGCGCCGCCTCGACGCCCTTGAAGCCCGGGTAAGCGTTCACGTCCACCACCGCGCAGGAGCCGTCGCTGACGAGCAGGTCGACGCCGAAGATGGCGAGCCCGAGCGCCAGCGCGGCGCGCCGGGCGGCGGCGGCGTGCGCCGGGGCGAGCGGAGCCGGGCGGCCTCGCTTGTCGGCCTCGGTCCGTGCCGGGAACGGGCGCTCCGTCGCCCAGAGGAGGTCGCCCACGCCGTAGACCTTCACGTCGAGGCCGTGGGAGGGCACCTCGCGCTGCGCCAGGAGCACGCCGCCGCGCTCGACGGCGGCGAGCTCGTCGGGCGAGGTGACGCGCCGCACGCCGGCGCCCTTCGTCCCGTCCGGCCGCTTGACCCAGAGCGGGCCCGCGCCCAGCAGCGGCGCCAGGCGCGCCGGGTCGCCCGCCGTGAACGACGCGGGCACCGGGACCCCGGCGGCCGCGAGCACCGCCGTCGCCACCACCTTGTCGCGCGCCAGGGCGACCGCCGCCGGCGCGTTCACCACGTCGAGCCCCCCGGCCGCCCAGGCAGCGGCGAGCGCCAGCGCCGGGGCGCTCTCCGACTTCAGGACCGCGAGGTCGAGCGGGGGCGCGCCGGAGGTCACCGGCCACGCGCCGTGCTCAGCCACGACCGCGTCGACGCGCGCGCCACCCGCCTCCACGGCAGCGAGGACGCCGGCCGTCACCTCGCTCACCCAGGGGCGGTCCGGGCTGGTCGGGTGCGGCTCGAGGAGCCAGGCGATGCGGAGTGGTGCGGACGTCATGGAGGACCGCCGGGATCCTACAGGTAGAGCTGCACCTGTGCCTGGGCCACGTCGGCGGCGTCCTGGCCGGGGAGGACCCCGGTCGCGTGCGCCTCGAACGCTCTGTGGACCCAGGCCAGCTGGAGCTTCGCGGAGTGCCGGTGGAGGTACGCGTTCAGGCCCACGGTGAGCACGGTCTGGCGCGCGCCCGACTTCGTGGAGTCCTCCACGTAGAGCTCGTAGCGGGCCACCGGCTCGAGCCCGATGGGCGCGATGTAGTACCCCGCCTGGCCGTAGACGCCGTAGGGCTTGACGGTTCCCCGCGTGGAGCCGACGGACCGGATCTCCCACCAGCGCGCCTCGCCCTGCAGCGTGAGGGGGCCGACGTGCGACGAGAGGTCCACGCCGACGAGGCGCCGGTCCTCCTTCCCGGTGGCGTCGCCGTACTGGATCTGCTCCTGGAGGCCGGCGTCGGCGCCCACGGTCAGGTGCTTTCCTTCCCCGAGGTGCGAGTCGCTCTTGTGCGCCTCGGTGAGCCCGGGCGGCGACAGCTCGACGCGCGCCACCACCGCCGGGTGGGAGGTCCGCACGGTCTTGCCCGGCGAGCTGGAGTACGGGCCGGTCCCGTTCCAGCCGTCCGCGACCGCCGCGTAGAGCGCCACCGCGCCGCCGAGGAGCCGCGAGCGCAGGAGGAGGTTCGGCTGATTCACGTCGTCGAAGAGCCCGCGCGCCGCGTCGACCGAGAGGGGTCGGTCGACGAGGAGCTGGCGCGCGGACGAGGTGAAGCCGCTCCGGGTGATGGGGAGCTTCGCGCGCCCCACCCGCATCGCGAACCACTCCGCGGCCCGCCACTCCACGGCGGCGTCCGTGACCGTGACCGCGTTGGGCCGGTTCTTCTGGCCGACCCGGTCGCCGGCCAGCGTGAGCACGTAGTGCAGCTGGCCGAGGGCGGAGCCGGTCACGGTGAAGCGGACGCGGCGGAGGTACAGATCCTGCTCGCGGTCGTACGTCTTTCCATCCTGGGAGACGACCAGGTCGCCGTAGTCGAGGCGCGGCTGGAGCCGGACGTGGAAGCCCATGTCCGCGATGTCGCCGATGCGGAGCTTCGTGGCCGTGACCTCGCGCGGCGGCGCCTCGGCCTCGGTCCCCTCCACGCCGCTCTCCGCGGCGGGCCCGGCGGCAGCAGCCGGGGCGGGCGGAGGCGGCGCGCCCTGGGCGATGACTCCGGCGGGAGCGAGGACGAACGCGAGGAGGAACAGCGGCGCGCAGGTTCGGGCGGGCATGGCTCAAGTCGAGCCGTTCCCGGCGGGGATGGCAAGCGTCTCGTGACCGCGGCCGCCGGGCGCGCGGTCCGGCCGGTGCGCCACGGCCAGCGCGTACACCTCGCTCGCCAGCGCCAGCGCCACCCGCGCCAGCGCGACCGCGGGGAGGCCGAACGCGGCCCACACCGCGCCCGCGATCATGGGCCCGACCACCTCGCCCAGGTCCTCGCCCATGCCCAGCCAGCTCATGGTCCGCGCCCGCGTGGCACGGTCCTGGCGCGCCAGGCCGGCCATGAGCGCGCCCCAGGCGGGGCGGAAGGCCGCCTTGCCCAGGTCATCGGCGCAGCGGGCGAAGGCGATGCCGGCGAGCGTCGGCGCGAGCCCGTAGGCGGCCGAGGAGAGCACGTTCGTGCCGCCGCGGACGAGCAGGACGGGGCGGGGGCCGACGCGGTCCGAGAGCCACCCGAAGAGCGGGCCGCCCACCACCGAGAGGACGCTCGCGCCGAGGTAGATGGCGCCGGCCTGGCCCGTGGTGAGGCCCGCGTGCTCGACCGCGATCACCGGGAAGAGCTGCGAGAGCATCTCGCCCGTCCCCGCCACCAGGAAGCCGAGGCCGGCGTAGGGCAGCACCGAGGGACGCCGCCCGGGCGTGGCGACCGCGCTCGCCGCGACGGGGGTGGCGGGCGCGGCGGCCTGCCGGTGCGCGTGCTCGCCCTCCGGCTCCTTCACGAAGAGCACCACCACCGCGAGCGGCAGCGACGAGAGCGCGAAGGCAGCGAGGAACACCGCCGGGTAGCGCGCCCCGAGGGCGGAGAGGAGGAGGCCGGCGAGCGCCTTTCCGAAGGACCCGCCGGCCGACTTCGCGCTCTGGTACCACGCGAAGCGCGAGGCGACCTTCTTCTCGGCGCCGCTCGCCAGGAGCACGCCCGCGGCGGGGTCGCGCAGCGCCTGCGAGAGGCCGTGCAGCGCGCGGATGCCGTAGAGCTGCCAGCCCGCGCCGGCGAAGGCGAGGAGCAGGGACACGGCGCTGCGCAGGGCCACCGCCAGGACGAGCGCGCGGCGCGCGCCGATGCGGTCGGTGATCCAGCCCATGGCCGGCTTGAGCGCGATCCCGACCGCGCTGTGGAGCCCGACCAGCACGCCCACCTCGCCGAGGCCGAGGCCGAGCTGCCGGCCGTAGAGCGGCAGCGCGAAGGCGATGACGCCGAAGGAAAGGCGGGAGAGCAGACCCTCCGCCATCAGGGCGGCGAGGGCGAACCGCTCGCGCGCCGCGGCCCCCCCGGGCCGGCTCACGCCGCCACCTGGCCGGCGCCTTCGGGGAACTCGCGCACCAGGGGGCCGCCGAGCGGCGCGATGCGGCCCGTGGCGTACCCCTCGATCCAGTCGGCGACCGCCTCGGCTGCGCCGGGGCAGCCCTTGTAGCCGGGGAAGTAGTTCACGTCGACCACCCGCGGACCGGCCGGCGACTCGATGAAGTCCATGCCGTAGAGGCCGAGGCCGAAGGCCTTGCCCACCTTGAGCGCGATCGAGCCGATCTCCGAGGAGATCGTCGCCGGGCGGCCGGGCACGGCGTAGCTCGTCGCCGAGAACGGCTTGCGGGTGGCGAACATCCGCTCGCCGGCGACGTAGACGCGGAGGTCCTCGCCCGGCCCGTCGAGCAGCTCCTGCACCACGACCGCGCCGTCGAGCGGCGGCAGCGCGTCGAGGTCGGCCTCGCTGCGCACCATGGCGACGCCCTGGCCGCGCCAGCCCATGAACGCCTTGACCACGAGCGGCGTCTCGCGGAGCAGGGGGCGGAGCTTCTCGAGGTCGCCCGTCACCCAGGTGCGCGGGGCGGGGATCCCGGCGTCGGCCAGCACCTGCGAGCAGAGGATCTTGTTGCGGGCCGCGACGCAGGAGTGCCAGGGGTTCGCGACGCGCGCGGCGCGGGCATGGAGGATCCCCGCCATCGCCAGGGACAGGTCGGTGTACGACTTCAGCAGGTGCAGGTCGCGGCCGCCGACGTACAGGTCGGAGCGGAGCAGCGCCTCCTCGGCGATGACCCCCTCGACGCGGTGCCCACGCCGTTCGAGCACGCTCGTGGCGGAGACGACGATCTCGCTGGGGACGGGCGGGTTGCGGCGGGCGAGCAGGAACTGGAAGCGCATGGCGTGACCTTTCAGGCGGCGACCGGGAGGGGGCTGGTGGGGGTCTCGGCGTCGGAGCGGAAGGTCCACATCCGCGTCCCGAAGCTGAGGAGCTGGGCCTGGGGGGCGCGATCGCCGGCGAGGCGCCGCCAGTTGTCCTTGACGAGCTTGCCGAGCGCGCTGTCGGGGGACAGGCCGGCCACGCGCGCCAGCACGGCCGGCGCGCCGTCGCGAGCGAGGTCCTGCTGCAGGGCGCACGCGGAAGGGTCGCCGGCGCAGTCGAAGCAGAGCGCCGCGGCCGCGGCCAGCGCGAGGCGGAGCGGCCGGACGCCGGCCTCCTCCGCCAGCTTCGCCGCGCCGAGGAGCCGGTCGCCGCAGCCGAGCTTGCGGCGCGGATCGCGGGCGACGCGCTCGATGGGATCGTTCAGGGCGGCGTTCTCGAAGCGGCGGACGATCGTCTCCAGGTCCTTGCGGCTGCCGGCGAGCGCCGGCCCGTACTTGGCGGCGAGGCCGCGGCGCCCCTCGTCCATGGCGGCGAGCACGCGGGCGCGGATCTCGCGATCCCGGACGCCACGCTTGGGCCCACAGGTCGAACACATAATGGAGATAGACGTTAGCCAGCAGCGGCGATGCACTGCCGCCCTGAGGCGTACCTTCTTCCACCCGTGTTCGTCTCCCATCCTCCAACACGCCGGCGTTCAACCATTTCCGGATGAGCCGTACGACGCGTTGGTCCGCAATCCGGTGCTCGACGAACTTCACCAGCCATTCGTGCGACAGCGCATCGAAAAAGCCGCGAATGTCCACATCCAGCACCCAGTTCACCTTCTTCGTGAGCAGTCCGGTGTAGAGCGCGTCCAGCGCGTTATGCTGGCTTCGCCCCGGTCGGAATCCGTACGAAAACCCGAGAAAATCCGTTTCGTAAATGGCGTT
>DASTGH010000474.1:0-3115 GCA_035719345.1 Anaeromyxobacteraceae bacterium | reverse complement strand
GCGAGGCGATCGACCGGCGCCGCGACGTCCGCTTCCGCCGGCCCGCCCTCTCGGCGCAGGTGTGCCTGGCGGAGCGGGACCTGGCGCGGCTGCGGCAGGAGCAGGACGCGGAGAACCGCCTGGCAGGCGTCGGGGGCGACCGGAACCGGGTCTACTTCCTCCGCGGCGAGATCCACCGCCTCGAGGAGGTGGCCGGGGAGGCGCGCGGGGCGCTCGGGCGAGCGGGTGGCCCGCTCCCCTGCTCCGAGCCGCGCGTCGCCGAGGTGGCTCGCTGTCTCGACCTCGGGCCGGAGCGGGCGCGCGCCGACGAGGGGTGCGCCGACGAGGAGATCGACGCGCTCGTCCGGTCGGTCCGCTGATCGGGCCCGGGCGGGCGGGCACGCCCTCGGCGACCGCCACGAACTCCGGACCGGACTTGATCGGGCGACAATTCTGCGCCGGTCCGGCCGCCGCGGCGCGGCGCCGCAACCGCTGCGCGCGCGGCGCAGGTGGGGGTTCCTCGCACCCGCGCCCGACGGGGCTGAAACCATCCGTCGATCCCGGCGGTTGCCCTCTCTCCTCCCCTCGAAACCGCCTGCGATCTCGGCGCGTTTCCCGCCGCCCGTCCGGGCCCGGTCTTGTCCCTCGTTCCGGAGATGAGACATAACGCCGCATGGCACGGAGGCTGCTAGCGGTCCGGCCAACCCCGCCGTCCGCAGCCCTGCGCACGAGGTGCCGATGCGTCCGTCTGCTCGCCCATCCCTGCTCGCGGCCGCCGCCCTGGCGGTGGCGACCCTCGCGTGCAACTCCGCCAGGCCGCCCGAGAGCGCCGAGGGCGGATCGGGTGGGGGCGCGACCGCCGACCTCGCCACCTGCACCCGTTGCCACGGTGACGCGTCGCACGGGAACGCCGCGCCGCCCTTCTCGCTGCACGGCGCCGCCGACGCGTCCGACCCGGTGGTCGGCGCGCACCAGGCGCACCTCACCGCCGGCCCGCTCCGCGGCCCCATCGCCTGCAGCGAGTGCCACGTGGTGCCGAGCCAGGTCTCGTCGCCCGGCCACATGGACGGCGTCGTCGAGCTCACCTTCGGGCCGCTCGCCACGAACGGCGGCGTGCAGGCGGCGTTCGACCCCGCCACGCGCACCTGCGCCGTCTACTGCCACGGCGCCACGCTCCCCGGCGGCGCCCTCACCAACCCGGTCTGGAACAAGGGCAGCTCGCAGGCCGCCTGCGGCAGCTGCCACGGCATCCCGCCGCCCCCCTCCAGCGGCCACCCCGACATCACCGGTGGCGTGACGGCGTGCTCCGCCTGCCACCCCGCCACCGTCAACCCGGACGGCACCATCAACGTCGCCGGTGGCAAGCACATCAACGGCACGATCGACCTCGCCGGCGGCTCGGGCTGCACCGGCTGCCACGGCGACCCCGACCGGACCGTGAAGGAGATCGCCCCGGCGCCCCCGCGCGGCACGCACGGCGAGACGTCGACCAGCGCCCGCGCCGTCGGGGCGCACCAGACGCACCTCACGGGCGGCGCGATCCGCGCTGCGGTGGCCTGCACCGAGTGCCACGTCCTGCCGACCAAGATCCCGCACTCGAACGGCAAGGTGGACCTCACCTTCGGCCCGCTCGCCACCTCGGGCGGCGCGACGCCCTCCTTCGACGGCACCGGCTGCAACTCGGTCTACTGCCACGGCGCGACGCTCAACGCCGGCGGCAGCAACACGACGCCCATCTGGACGAAGGTGGACGGCACCCAGAACGCCTGCGGCGCGTGCCACGCCATCCCGCCGCCGCCCTCCACCGGGCACCCCGACGTGGGAAGCGACCGGACGGTCTGCGCCGGCTGCCACACGGCGACCGTGAACGCCGACGGCACCATCAACACCGCCAGCGGCACGCACATCAACGGCAAGGTCGACGTCGTGGGCGGGGGCTGCACCTCCTGCCACGGTGACCCGAACCGCACGCCCGCGGGGATCGCGCCGGCCCCGCCGCGCGACACGCACGGGCAGACGTCCTCCGACGCGGTCGGCGCGCACCAGGCGCACCTCAACGACGGCGCGCTGCGCAGCGCCATCGCCTGCACCGAGTGCCACACGCTGCCCACCCAGATCCCGCACTCGAACGGCCACGTCGACTTCACGTGGGGTCCGCTGGCGACGTCCCAGGGCGTCACGCCCTCGTTCGACGGCGCGTCGCTCACCTGCACCAACTACTGCCATGGCGCGACGCTCCCCGGCGGGACCAACAACACGCCGAAGTGGAATGGCGGGTCGACGCAGGCGGTGTGCGGAAGCTGCCACGGCCTGCCGCCGCCCCCGGCCAGCGGCCACCCGGTGATCTCGGGCAGCGGGACCGCGGTCTGCAGCGGCTGCCACCCCGACACCGTCACCTCGACCGGGACGATCGACGTGGCGAAGGGCAAGCACATCAACGGCGTGCTCGACGTCGCGAACCTCACCTGCACGAGCTGCCACGGCGGCACGCTCTCCGGCGGCACCGGCGCGTCCGGCGCGAACCCGGTGGCGGCGGCGCCCCCCCGCGGCACGCACGGCGAGACCGACACGGGCACACGCGCGGTGGGCATGCACGCGAACCACCTCACCAGCCAGCGCTTCACCACCAGCGTCACGTGCAGCGCCTGCCACGTGGTGCCGACGTCGACGAGCCACCGCAACGGCACGGTCGCCGTGACGTTCGGCGGCCTGGCGACGACCGGCGGAACGACGCCCGCCTGGAACGGCGCGTCCTGCTCGGCGACTTACTGCCACGGCGGGTTCACGGGCGGCGCGAACGCGACCATGACCTGGGCGAACGCCACGCCGCCGACGCTCGGCTGCACCTCCTGCCACGGCACGCCCCCGGCGACGGGGCACCACGCGCTGCACGTGAGCGAGGGCATCTCGTGCGGCGAGTGCCACGGCACCGGCTACAGCCCGACGACGGTCGTCCCGGCGACGCACATCGACGGCACGAAGACCAAGGCGCCGATCCTGCAGACCGGTTTCAACGGGACCACCTGCACGCTCACCTGCCACGGCGAGAACCACAGCGGCCGGCGGTGGTAGCGCGGCAGGCGCCGGCGACGTGACCTGAACGAGGTCGGGGGGGAGGGCAGAGGGCGGCCCTCCC
>DASTGH010000473.1:0-3748 GCA_035719345.1 Anaeromyxobacteraceae bacterium | reverse complement strand
AGGGGGTTCGTCCGCCTGCGACCTGCTGAGCCCGGGGGGCGCTACGCCTGCGCCTTCGGCGCGCCGTTGGTGGGCGGCGGCACGGTCTTCGGGCTCATCGCCCTGGCCAGGTGCTCGTAGAGCGCGTAGCGCTCCTGCACGCCCTTCTGCGCCTCCTCCAGGAAGCGCTTCCACTGCTCCGGCTGGCCCTGCTGCACCTGGCGGAAGCGGTTCTCCTTCCCGAGGAACTCCTGGAGCGCGAGCTTGGGCGCGCCCGAGTCCATCTTGAGCGGGCTCTCGCCGGCCGCGACCTTGCGCGGGTCGTAGCGGAAGAGCGGCCAGTACCCGGAGTCGACGGCGCGCTCCTGCTGACCGAGCGCCTCCGACATCTCGTAGCCGTGGGCGATGCAGTGCGAGTAGGCGACGATGACCGAGACGCCGGGGTAGCTCTCCGCCTCCTTGAACGCGTTGACGGTCTGCGCGTCCTTGGCGCCGAGCGCCACCCGGGCGACGTAGGGGTGGCCGTAGCTCATGGCCAGCATGGCCAGGTCCTTCTTCGGCATGGCCTTGCCGGCGGTGGCGAACTTGGCGGCCGCGCCCATGGGCGTCGCCTTGGAGGCCTGGCCGCCCGTGTTCGAATACACCTCGGTGTCGAGCACGAGGATGTTCACGTCGCGCCCGGAGGCGATGACGTGATCGAGGCCGCCGTAGCCGATGTCGTAGGCCCAGCCGTCGCCGCCCACGATCCAGACGGAGCGCTTCACGAGCTGGTCGGCGATCTTCTCGAGCCAGATGGCCTCGGGGTTCGACGACCCCTTGAGGCGCTCGCGCAGCACCTTCACCCGCTCGCGCTGCGCCGCGATGCCCGCCTCGCTCGACTGGTCGGCGCCGAGGATCTCCTTCACCAGCTCGTCGCCCACGGTCGTGCCGAGCCGCGACAGGATCTCGCGCCCCTGCTCCGCCTGCTTGTCGAGCGCGAGCCGGATGCCGAAGCCGAACTCGGCGTTGTCCTCGAAGAGCGAGTTCGCCCAGGCCGGGCCGCGCCCCTCCGCGTTCGAGGTGTACGGCGTCGTCGGCAGGTTGCCGCCGAAGATCGACGAGCAGCCGGTGGCGTTGGCGATGATGGCGCGGTCGCCATACAGCTGGGTGAGCAGCTTGATGTACGGGGTCTCGCCGCAGCCGGTGCAGGCGCCCGAGAACTCGAAGAGAGGCTCGAGGAACTGCGTCCCCTTCACGTCGAGCTTGAGCTTGGTGCGGTCGGGCTGCGGCAGCTCGAGGAAGAACTCGAAGCTCTTGCGCTCGCGCTCGCGGACCGGCGCCACCGGCACCATGTTGAGCGCCCGGTGGCCCTTCTCCGTCTTCGACTCCGCCGGGCAGATCTCGTAGCAGAGCGTGCAGCCGGTGCAGTCGTCGGGCGCGAGCTGGACCGTGTACTTCGAGCCCTTGAGCGCCGCGTCCGGCGTCTTGAACTCCATCGACTCGAAGCCCTGCGGCGCGCTGGAGAGCGCCTGCGCCGGGTAGAACTT
Source organism: Anaeromyxobacteraceae bacterium (assembly GCA_035719345.1). GTDB lineage: Bacteria > Myxococcota > Myxococcia > Myxococcales > Anaeromyxobacteraceae > Anaeromyxobacter_A. The sequence goes on along the minus strand of DASTGH010000473.1, from coordinate 2,243 downwards.
GGTGCGGATGGCGGCGTGCGGGCAGATGAGCGCGCACTTGTTGCACTGGATGCAGAGCCCCTTGTCCCAGACCGGGACCTCGGTGGCGATGGCGCGCTTCTCGTACTTCGTCGTGCCGGTGATCCAGGTGCCGTCCACCGGGAAGGCCGAGACCGGCAGCTTGTCGCCCTGGCCCGCCAGCATGAGCGCCGTCACGCGCTGCACGAAGTCGGGCGCCGACTCGGAGACGACCGGCGGGCGCGCCGCGCCGGCCACCGCCCCGCGCTTCGTCACCGGGAACAGGTTCGCGAGCGTGGTGTCGACGGCGGCGAAGTTCTTCTGCACCACCTCGGCGCCCTTGCGCGAGTACGTCTTCTCGATGGAGTGCTTGATGGCCTCGATCGCCTCCTCCCGCGGCAGCACGCCGGAGATGGCGAAGAAGCAGGTCTGCATGATGGTGTTGATGCGGACGCCCATGCCCGTGTCGCGCGCCACCTTGAGCGCGTCGATGACGTAGAACTTGAGGTCCTTCTCGACGATCGCCTGCTGCACCTCGCGCGGCATCCGGTCCCAGATCTCGTCCGGGCCGAACGGCGAGTTGAGGAGGAACGTCGCGCCGGGGACCGCCGCCTCCAGCATGTCGAACTTCTCGAGGAAGTTGAACTGGTGGCAGGCGACGAAGTTGGCGCGCGTCACCAGGTAGGCGGAGCGGATGTTGCGCGGCCCGAAGCGCAGGTGCGAGACCGTCACCGAGCCGGACTTCTTCGAGTCGTAGACGAAGTAGCCCTGCGCGTAGTTGGGCGTGTCCTCGCCGATGATCTTGATCGAGTTCTTGTTGGCGCCGACGGTGCCGTCCGCGCCCAGGCCGTAGAAGAGGGCCCGGACCACGTCGTCCGGCTCCGTGGTGAACGCCGCGTCGTACGCCAGCGAGAGGTGGCTCACGTCGTCGTTGATGCCGACCGTGAAGTGGCGCTTGGGGCGCGTCTTGCCGAGCTCGTCGTAGACCGCCTTCACCATGGCCGGCGTGAACTCCTTGGAGGAGAGGCCGTAGCGGCCGCCGATGACGGTGATCTCGTGGTGGAAGCGATCGATGTGCGCCTGGTGCGCCTCGCGCAGCGCCGTGACCACGTCCTGGTAGAGCGGCTCGCCCAGCGAGCCCGGCTCCTTGGTGCGGTCGAGGACGGCGATCGACTCGGTGGTGCGCGGCAGGGCCGCCATGAACTCGCCCAGCGCCAGAGGCCGGAAGAGGCGGACCTTGACGACGCCCACCTTCTCACCGCGGGCGAGCAGCGAGTCGATGGTCTCGTGCACGACGTCCGCGCCCGAGCCCATGACCACGATGATCTTCGTGGCCTCGGGGTGGCCGTGGTAGTCGAAGAGTTTGTACTGCCGGCCGGTGATCTCGGCGAACTCGTCCATCGCCTCCTGCACCGCGTCGGGCGTGTCGACGTAGAACGGGTTGCAGGCCTCGCGCGCCTGGAAGAAGGCGTCCGGGTTCTGCGCCGTGCCGCGGATGACCGGCTTCTCCGGCGTGAGCGCGCGGGCGCGGTGCGCGGCCACGAGGTCGTCCGGGATCATCCGGCGCAGGTCGGTGTCCTCGAGCAGCTCGATCTTCGAGACCTCGTGCGAGGTGCGGAACCCGTCGAAGAAGTGGAGGAAGGGGATGCGGCTCCTGAGCGAGGCGCGCTGCGCGATGGCGGCGAAGTCGTGCGCCTCCTGCACGTTCGACGAGGCGAGCAGGCCGTAGCCCGTCATCCGCACCGCCATCACGTCGGAGTGGTCGCCGAAGATGGAGAGGGCGTGCGTCGCGAGCGTGCGCGCCGAGACGTGCATGCACATCGGCGTCAGCTCGCCCGCGATCTTGAACATGTTCGGGATCATGAGGAGCAGGCCCTGCGACGCCGTGAAGGTCGTCGTCAGGGAGCCGGCCTGCAGCGCGCCGTGCACCGCGCCGGCGGCGCCGCCCTCCGACTGCATCTCCACCACGCTGGGGACGGTCCCCCAGACGTTCTTCTGCCCCTTGGACGACCACTCGTCCGCCCACTCGCCCATGTTGGACGACGGCGTGATCGGGTAGATGGCGATGACCTCGTTGATGCGATGCGCGACCGAGGCGACCGCCTCGTTCCCGTCCATCGTCACCATGCGCCGCTTCGACATGCTGCCTCCGTGAAAAGCCTGCGGGCCGTGCGGCGCGTGTGCGCCGCGGACGCATCGCTTGCGCCGTCCTCAGCTAAGTTCCCGTGCTCACTGCAAGCACCAGA
>DASTGH010000472.1:0-6033 GCA_035719345.1 Anaeromyxobacteraceae bacterium | reverse complement strand
GGCTGCCGTCGCGCCTCGGCGGGACGCGCCCGTTCCCGGTGGAGTCCATCCGGCTGAAGCTGGTGCGCGAGGCGATCCAGGACCGGAGCCTGCTCGAGCTGGCGGAGGAGCGCGGCCTCGCGCCGCTCGCGGCGCGGCTCGCGGACCGGATCGCGCCGGACGTCCGCGGCTTCGCGCGCGAGAGCGGGCCGTGGATCACGGCGCGCAGGGAGCTCATGACGGCGATCGCGTCGCGCGAGCGCCCGGGCGACTGACGTCGCGGGCGGCGGCGTGACGGCCGCGGCCCTGGCCCTCGCGCTCGGCCTGGCGGCGGCACCGCCCGGCTGCGACGCGCCTCCGCTGCGCAAGGGCGCGTTGCCGTTCCGGCCGGGCGAGGCGCTCGCCTACGACGTGGACGTCATGGGCGTCGTCCAGGCGGGGACGCTCTCGCTCGCCGTCGTGCCGCTCCGGGCGCGGTTCCGCAACTCGTCGGTGTTCGCGCAGATGCGGCGGGCGCGCGGCTACGCGCTGTCGTGGGCCGACGTGGCCACGCTCCGTCCCCAGCGGTACCGCGACGACTCCGAGGAGGACGGCGTCCGCAAGACGACGGACACCCGCCTCGACGTGCCGGGCCCGGTGACGATGGCCTGGTCCTTCGGCGACCGGAAGGGGACCTCGACGTTGGAGCGGCGGGGCGAGCTGCTCGACCTGCTCTCGATGATCTACCGGCTCCGCGCCTCGCGGCTCGCGGCCGGAGACCGCCTCTGCTTCGACCTCGTCGCCAACCGGCGCTTCTGGCGGTTCAGCGGGTCGGTCGCGCCCGGGACGGAGCGCGTCGAGTCGGCGGCCGGGATCTTCGACACCGTGCGGGTCGACGCCACCGTAACCCGCGCCGACGGCCAGGGACCCTCCCGGCCGGTGCACCTCTGGTTCGGGACCGACGCGCGCCACCTCCCGGTAGCGGCGGTGAGCGAGATCGACCTGGGCCCCGTGCGGGCCATGCTGAAGCGCTCGGCGGGTGCGCCGGCGGCGGAGCCGGCCGACTAGATCAGGCCGCGGGAGCGGCGCAGCAGGTCGACCGTCTTGCTGTACTCCACCTCCCAGGCGCTGGTCCCCTCCTGGAGGTGCTTGAGACGCGCCCGCGCCTCGCGGTCGATCTCCTCGTCCACGTCGAGGTGCTTCTTGAAGATCACGGCGATCTTCTTCCGGAGTCCGTGGTCCTCGGCGTAGACCTCCTCCACGTTCCGGGAGATGAGGAGGAACTCGATCATCTGCCCGATGACGTACTCGATGCCCTCGTCGCCCATCTTGAAGCCGCGGACGTCGGCCATCTCGCGCTTCACCTGGTTGAACTTGGAGTGGTCGTAGCCCCGCCGCTCGAGCGCCTCCCGGGTGGCGGCGTTCACGCGCTCCTCCGCCGCCAGGTACTCCTTCATGATCGCCGCCATGTCCATCTCGGCATCCGAGATGCGCAGCGTCTCGATCTCCACGTCGCCGTCCTGCATCAAGGTCTGGATGACCTCGCGCGCGATGGTGGGGATCACCTTGGGGTAGAGGCGCATGTCCTGTTGTCCTCGGCTCGATCCGCAGGCCTTCGCGGGCTGCGGACACGAGCGGGAAGACGCACTGCAGGTCCGCGATTCAAAAAGGTAAAACCGTATAAACCCCGCCCGCCGAGGGTGGCAAGGGAAAAAGGCCCGCCACCGCAGAAAAAACGAGGTCGCCGGGGCGCCTCGACGCAAAGTGGAAGGCGGGCGGCGCGGAGGGCGCTGCTCGGCGGCTGGGCAGCCCGTCCCAAGGCGCATCACTCCTTCGCGTCGGCGGCGACGAGCCCGAGCCCGGCGCTCGCGGGGCGCGGCGCGACCTCCCGCGCGGGCACGCCGACGACCGTCGCGCCGGCGGGGACGTCCCGCAGCACCACCGCGTTCGCGCCGACCCGCGCGCCGCGGCCCAGCCGGACCGGTCCGAGCACCTTGGCGCCCGCACCGATCTTCACGTCGTCCTCGACGACGGGCAGCCCGTCGTGGCCGTCGCGGCCACCCAGCGTCACGCCGTGCGACACGAGCACGCGCTGCCCCATCCGCACGCCGGGGTGGATGACGATCCCGAGGCCGCCGTAGCCGAGGCGCGTGTCGCGCGGCAGCTCGAGCGCGGGATCGAGCACGCTCCCGTACAGGTGGAGGATGGCGCGGCGGAACACCCGGGGCAGGATCGGAACGCCGCGCCGGTGGAGCGCGTGGGCGGCCCGCTGCAGCGTCAGGGCGTCGATCATCGCGCCACGAAGCTGCGCAGCGCCGAAAAAACGGACGGCTGCCCGCTTGGGGCAGCCGCCGTGAAAATTCGCGCTGAGTGACGCGGTCCTGCTTCAGGTCGCGTAGATCTTCATGACGTCGGAGAGGAGCTTCAGCGCCTCGGCCCTGGGCCGCTGGAAGGCGTTGCGGCCCATGATCGAGCCGAAGCCGCCGCCCTCCTTGATGCCCTGGATCTCCTTCAGGATCTCCTCGGTGGCCTTGGCCTCGCCGCCGGAGAAGATCACGATGCGCCGCCCGTTGAACGCGCTCTGGACGACGTGGCGCACGCGATCGGCGAGCGTCTTGATGGGGATGTTGTACTTCTCGTAGACCTTCTTCGCCTCGGGGTGCTCCACCAGCTCCTTCGGCGGCTTCACCTTGATGACGTGCGAGCCGAGCTGCGCCGCGATCTGCGCGGCGTAGGCGGCGATGTCGACGGCGGTCTCGCCCTCCTTCGACACGCCGGTGCCGCGCGGATAGCTCCAGGTCACGACCGCCAGGCCGTGCTCCTTCGCCTCCAGCGTCAGCTCGCGGAGCGCCTGGAACTGCTCGTTGCGCGCATCGGACGCAGGGTAGATCGTGTAGCCGATCGCCACGCAGCCGAGCCGCACCGCGTCCTTCACCGACGCGGTCACGGCGGAGATGGGCGCGCCGCCCATCTTGGACAGCGAGTCGGAGTTGTTGAGCTTGAGGATGAGCGGGATCTGACCGGCGAACTCGGCCGCGCCGGCCTCGATGAAGCCGAGCGGTGCCGCGTACGCGTTGCACCCCGCCTCGATGGCGAGCTGGAAGTGGTAGCGCGGGTCGTAGCCGTCGGGGTTCGGCGCGAACGAGCGCGCCGGCCCGTGCTCGAAGCCCTGGTCGACGGGCAGGATGACGAGCTTGCCGGTGCCACCGAGGCGGCCGTGCATCAGCAGGCGCGCCAGGTTCGTGAGCGTGCCGGGGTTGTCCGATGCGTACCAGGAGAGGATCTGCTTCACGCGATCGGTCATCTTCGGAGTTTCCATGCGAGGCTCCATCTGAAATGCGCGTTCCGGCGCGGGCTCCACGGTCGGGCGACGCGCAATGTATATCTTCGCCGCGAACCCTCTCAAGGAAGGTTTTTCATGGCGCGCGGAGTGGGCGAACCCCCGCAGAGGAGCCCTGCGAGCATCCTGTCCCAGGTCGAGTACCCGATCTCGCGAGACGAGCTGGCCGAGGCGGCCGCGGAGGACGACTACGAGGTCGCCGCCATCAACTTCCTGAAGTCGCTCCCGGACCGCATCTACCAGAGCCCGGCCGACGTCCTGCGCGAGTTCGGGGAAGCCGACGCGCGCTTCGGGATGGGCACCTCGGACGTCCGCCACCGCGGCGACCTCGGCCGGGAGGCCGTGGAGACGGGCGCCAACCCCACCCGTCACCCTTGACGCGGCGGGCCGCTGCGCGGCGCGCCTCCGCGCGGCATAATGGGGCGATCGTGGCGTACCTCGACGGCGACGCGAGCGGCACCGACGCGGGGTCCGACCAGGCCGACCTCCTCACGAGCGGCGACGTGGCGCGCCTGCTCGGCGTCGCGTCCGCCACCCTGAAGCGCTGGACGGACGCGGGCCGGATCCCGTGCGTCCGGACGGCGGGGGGGCACCGCCGGTTCCTGCGGAGCGACGTGGAGCGCCTGCGCGTCCGGCTCGGCGCCCGGGGCGACGCGCTCGCGCGCTGGGTCGACGGGCTCCTCCAGGACCGGGACGCCGCGCTGGCGGGCGCGCTCCTCCTCGAGCGCGAGCGGCGCGGGAGCTGGAACGCGGTGGCGGAGGCGCTCGGCCCCGTCCTCTCCGAGGTCGGGCGGCGCTGGGCGGACGGCGAGTGGTGCGTGCTCGAGGAGCACGCCGCCTCGGAACGGCTCTCCCGCGCGCTGGCGCGCACGGCCGAGTCGCTCGCGGTCCGCCTCGAGGCGCCGCGCCTCCTCCTGGCCACGGCCGAGGGCGACGAGCACACGCTGGGCCTGTCCCTGGTGGAACTGTGCGCCCGCGAGCGCGGCTGGCGCGCGCTGTGGGCGGGCCGCGCCACCAGCGCGGAGGAGGTGGCGCGCGCCGTCGAGCGCGGCGAGGTGGAGGCGGTCGCGCTCTCCGCCAGCCGGGCGAGCCGGCCCGAGTCGCTGGAGCGCGAGCTGCGGGTGATCGCGCCCGCCTGCGGCGCGCGCGGCGTCCCCTTCGTCCTGGGCGGCTCGGGGCCGTGGCCGTCGCCGCCGTCTCCGGGAAAGCTGGAGCGCACGTTCCCGGGCCTCGAGGCGTGGATGAAGTCGATCGAGGCGCGCCGGGGCCGCGCGGCGAACCGCGAGGGCGTCGCCGGGTAGCCGGTGCGGGCGTCAGGCCGCGGCGGCGCCGCGCGCCCCCGCAGCCGGGTAGCACTTCCACACGAAGCCACAGCCCTCGGCCCGGCAGCGCGCCTCGTCGCGCCCCAGCTCCGCGGGCGTCGGCGGCGCGCCTGCGGCCGTGCCGCGCGAAGCGTCGAGCGCGAGGCGCGGCGCCTCCCGCTCGAAGCGCCGGAGCTCCTCGGTCGAGGGCGTGACGTCGACGGAGCCGCACCCGCCGCGCAGGAACTGCAGCCCGGCCGTCACCCGGCGCCCGGGGTAGGCGCGCGCCGCGGCGAGCGCGTAGGCGACGAGCTGGGCGCGGTACCGCTCGGAGGCGCCGGGGCGAGCCACCGCGTACTTGAAGTCGACGACGGCCACGTCGCGCCGGCCCTCCACCAGCGCGTCGATGGCGCCGGTCAGATAGCACGGCGGGAAGCCGTCCGCCTCGAGCCGGAGCATGAGCGGCACCTCGCGCCGGAGCGCTCCGGCCCGCGCGGCGCGCGCCAGCCGCTCGCCGGGGACGGAGCCGAGGAAGCGGAGCACGTCCGCGACGATGCGCTTCACGCCGGCCGCGCCGGGGTCGTAGCCGCGCCGGAGCGCGGCCGCCTCGAGCAGCACGCGCCGGGTCAGCGGCGGCGCGGCGAAGTCCACCTCGGCGAGCATCGCGTGCGCGAGCGTGCCGCGCGCCGTGGCGCGGTCGGGGTCGTCGAGCACCGCGCCGCTCGCGCTCGCGCGCTCCGACAGCCCGACCCCGCGGAAATACGGGCGCCGCGGGCAGCGGGCGTGCTCGGAGAGGGCGGTGACCGCGACGCGCGGCGCGGGCGGGGGCAGCCCGGGTGCAGCGAGCGCCGGCAGGGGCTCCGGAGGCGCCGCCGCCGCCTCGCCTCCGGCCGCGATCGCCGGCCCGACGGCGCGCGTCGCCGCTTCGGCGAGGGGGATGCGGAGCGCGAGCTCCGGCCGGGCGGAAAGGCCGGCCTCCACCAGCGCGCGCCAGGTGCCGCCCGCCCGGCCCGCCTCTCCGGAGAGGACCAGCCGCTCCCGCGCGCGGGTGAGCGCGACGTAGAGGAGGCGCCGCGCCTCGGCGTCGCCGGCGCGCCGCCCCTCCTCGCGGGCCTCGGCCAGCGCGGCGGTCGTGACGAAGGCGCCGGTCTCGACGTCGAGGAGCGCCGCGGCGAGCGCGCCCGACGGGTGGCGGAGCGCCCGCCGTCCGTCGCGCGGCGGGGATGCGCCGAGGTCCGGCACGAAGACGATCGGCCACTCCAGACCCTTGGCCTGGTGCACGGAGAGGAGCGCGACGGCATCCTCCGCCGGGAGCTCGGCCTCGGGCTCGCGCGGCGGGCGCGCCGCCTGCGCCCGGAGACGGTCGGCGAAGGCGCGCGCCGTCCCGCCCCGCCCGCCGAACCGCTCCGCCAGCGCCAGCGCCTTGCGGTGGTT
>DASTGH010000471.1:0-9529 GCA_035719345.1 Anaeromyxobacteraceae bacterium | reverse complement strand
TGGCCGCGCTCCTCGCCTGGGTGGCGTGGTGCGGCGCCGGAGCCCCCGCCGCGCCGCCGCCGGCGCACGTCGGCGCGCTCGCGCTCGCCATCGCCGGCGAGACGGCGCTCGGCGTCCTCGCCGGCCTGGCCGCGCGCTTCGTGCTCCTCGCCGCGCTCTCCGCCGGACACCTCGCGGCGCAGGGGATGGGCCTCGGCCTCGGCGGCCTGCTCGACCCCACCAGCGGCGCCGAGTCGAACGCGCTCCCCGAGCTCGTCCACCTGGCCGCGCAGTGCGGCGCCATCGCCCTCGGCATCCACCGCGAGGCGGTGGCGTGGCTGGCGCGCTCGGCGCAGGCCTTCCCGCCGGGCGCGCCGCTCGGCCTGCGCGACCTGGCGCTGCGCGTGCTGTGGGATACGACCGGCTCGATCGCGCTCGCCGCCCGCCTCGCCTTCCCCATGCTCGGCGCCGTGCTGGTCGGCCACGTGGTCATGGCCGGAATGAGCCGGAGCGCGCCGCAGCTCAACCTCGGAACGCTCGGCTTCTCCGTCGCCATCCTGGCCGGCGGCGGCGCGTTCTACCTCGTCGCGCCCGCGGCGGCGGAGCTGGCGGCGCGGGCGGCCGTGACCGCGATGTCGGGCCGCTGACCGGAGCCGCGCATGGCCTCGCCCGAGGAAGAGGGCCGGACAGAGGTCTCGCAGAAGGCCATCCAGCGCGCCTGGGAGGAAGGGAACGTCCCGCTGGGCCGGGACCTCCCGGCGGTGGCGAGCCTGGCGGCGGGCGCGGCCGCGCTGGCCGCGCTCGGCGGCGCGCTGCGCGGCGGCCTCGTCGGCGCGGTGCGGGAGGCGATGCGCTCCGTCGACGCGACGCCGTTCGCGCTGCTGCCGCGCCTGGTCGCGGCACCGGCGCTGGCCGTGGCCGCCATCTGCGCCGCGGCCGCCGCGGGCGGCGCGCTCGTCACGCTCGCCCAGACGAAGGGCGGCTTCTGGCCCGAGCGCGTCGGGCTCGACCTCTCGCGGGTGCTGAACCCCGCGCGGCTCCTCGCCATGTTCGGAGGTACGAGCGTCACCGACCTCGGCGTCGGGGCCGTCAAGGTGGTGGCGCTGGGCTGGGCCGGATGGTCGGCGGTGCACGCCGACTTCGTGACGCTGCCCAAGCTGCTCGGCGCGAGCGCCGCGGACCAGCTCGCGTTCGCGCTCGGGATCCTGTGGAAGGCCGCCGTCCGCATGCTGGCCGTCGCCGCGATCCTGGCGGGCGTGGACCTTGCACTCGTCCGCAAGCGGTACATGAAGGGCATGCTCGTCACGAAGGCGGAGGCGGCGCGCGAGGCCAAGGACGACCTCGGCGACCCGCTCATCCGCGGCAAGCGGCGCCAGCGGCACCGCGAGCTGTCGCGCGGGCGCGCGCGGGTGGAGGTGCCCCGCGCCGACGCGCTCCTCGTGAACCCGACCCACATCGCCATCGCGCTGCGCTACCGCAAGGACGAGGGGCGCGCGCCGCGCGTCATCGCCAAGGGCAAGGGTGCGCTGGCCGAGTACATGCGCGACCTCGCCCGCGAGCACGCCATCCCCATCGTGCAGGACGTGCCGCTGGCGCGGCTCCTCTACCGCAAGGTGAAGGTCGGCCGCGAGGTGCCCGCCCAGACCTACAAGGCGGTCGCCGCCGTCCTCGCCTTCGTCTACAAGCTCACCGGCCGCGCGCCGGGCGGGAGGGCCGCCGCGTGAGCACGCCTGCGTCCACCGCCAGCGCCACCGCCGCGCTCGGCCGGGCCGAGACGTTCCTGGCGCTGGCCGTCCTCGGCATCGTCGTCATCCTCATCGTGCCGGTGCCGGCGGCGGCGCTCGACGTCCTGCTCGCCTTCTCGGTCGGGCTGTCGCTGGTCATGCTCTTCACCGCGCTCGGGCTCACCCGCGCGCTCGACTTCTCCGTCTTCCCCGCCCTCCTCCTCATCGTCACGCTCTTCCGCCTGGCGCTGAACGTGGCGACGACGCGCCTCATCCTGCTCCACGGCGGCGAGGGCGCCTCGGCCGCGGGCCACCTCATCGAGACCTTCGGCCGGTTCGCGGTCGGCGGCAGCCTGGTGGTCGGGCTCGTCATCTTCGGCATCCTGCTGGTGGTGAACTTCGCGGTCATCACCAAGGGCGCGAACCGGGTGTCCGAGGTGGCGGCGCGCTTCACCCTCGACGCCATGCCCGGCAAGCAGATGTCGATCGACGCCGACCTGGCCGCCGGGATCATCGACGACCGCGAGGCGAAGGCCCGCCGCTCGCTCCTCGAGAAGGAGGCCGAGTTCTTCGGCGCCATGGACGGCGCCTCCAAGTTCGTCCGCGGCGACGCCGTCGCCGGCCTGGCCATCACCGGCATCAACATCGTGGGCGGCCTGGTGGCGGGCCTCCTCCGCGACCACGTCTCGCTCTCGCAGGCGGCCGAGACGTACACGCTCCTCACCGTCGGCGACGGGCTCGTCTCGCAGCTGCCCGCCCTGCTCGTCTCCACCTCCGCCGGCATCGTGGTGACGCGCGCCGCCGGCGACCACCTCGGCACGTCGATGGGGGCCCAGGTGTTCGGCCGCCCGCGGGTGCTGGCCACCGCCGCGGCGGTGCTGGCGGCGCTCGGGCTCCTCCCCGGCATGCCGCTCGCCGCCTTCGGCGCCGTCGCCGCCGGGCTGTGGCTCGCCTCGCGCCGCGCGCGCACCGCCGAGGCCGCCGCCCGGGCGCAGCCGCGCGCCGCCCCGGCCGAGGAGAAGAAGGGCCCGGAGCGCGTGCAGGACCTGCTCGCGGTCGAGGCGCTGGAGCTGGAGGTCGGGTTCGGCCTCGTCCCGCTCATCGACCTGGCGCGCGGCGCGGAGCTCCCCGGCCGCGTCACGGCGCTGCGCAAGCAGCTCGCCGCCGATCTCGGGATCGTGCTGCCCTCGGTCCACCTGCGCGACAACCTGCGGCTCGACGCCAGCGCCTACCGCGTGCTCCTGCGCGGGCTGGAGATCGGCAAGGGCGTGGCCCATGCCGACCGCCTCATGGCGCTCGACCCGTCCGGCGCCGCGCCCGCCATCGAAGGCCTGCGCGGCCAGGACCCGGCGTTCGGGCTGCCGGCGGTGTGGGTCGCTCCCTCGGAGCGCGCCCGCGCCGAGGCGGCCGGCCTCACGCTGGTGGACGCGCCCTCGGTGGTGACGACGCACCTCACCGAGCTGCTCCGGCGCAACGCCCACGAGCTCGTCGGCCGCCAGGAGGCGCAGGAGCTGCTCGGCATCGCCGGCAAGGAGGCGCCGAAGCTGGTCGAGGACGTCGTCCCGGGCACGGTCTCGCTCGGCGATCTCGTGCGCGTGCTGCGCGGGCTCCTGCGCGAGGGCGTCTCCATCCGCGACCTGCGCACGGTGCTCGAGGCGGTGGCCGACGCCGCGCCGCGCTCGAAGGAGCCATCCTGGCTGGTGGAGCAGGCCCGCCGCCGCCTGGCGCGCCAGATCACCGCCCGCGTGACCGCGGCCGAGGGCGTGGTCCGGGCGCTCACGCTCGACCGGCCCACCGAGGACGCGCTCCGCGGCAGCCTGGGCGCCTCCGACGGCGAGGCCGCGCTCGCGCCCGACGTGGAGACGGCGCGCCGCCTCATCGGCAGCCTGGAGGGGCACGCGCAGCGGCTCGCCACCCAGGGCCTGCCGGTCGTGCTGCTGGCGCCGCCCGACCTGCGCCGCCCGCTCTTCGACTTCGCCTCGCGCTTCGTGCCCGACCTGTGGGTCGTGGCCGCGCGCGAGCTCGTCCCGGGCACGACCGTCGAGCCCGCGGGCGTCGTCCTGGCGCACCCGCAGCTGGAGAGCGCCGCCGCCTGAGGCCCTGAGATATGAGCGCCACGCTCCGCACCTTCCGCGCACCCGACTCCGCCTCCGCCCTCGCCGCCGTGAAGGCGGCGCTCGGCCCGGAGGCCGTCCTGGTCTCGACCCGCACCATCCCCGGCGGCCTCTTCCGCAGGCCGGAGGTGGAGATCACCGCCGCGGCCGGCGAGGCGGTGGAGGGCCCCGCGCCCGAGGTGAAGGCCCCGGTGGCGCAGCGCCGCTACGCCGCCGCCGAGCGCGTGGCGCCGGCGCCGGCGCCGCCGCCCGTCACCCGCCCCGCCGACGACCCGCTCGCCGCCGAGGTCATGATGCTGCGCCGCTCGGTGGAGGAGGCGCGCCGCCAGCTGGCGCTCGTCACCCACGAGGCGAAGGTCGGCCGCGAGCTGCAGATCCCTCCCGCCGCGGCCGCGCTCCACGCGCGGCTGGTGGGGCGCGGGGTCGAGCCGGTGCTGGCCGAGGAGCTGGTGCGGCAGGCGCTGGCCATGACCGCCTCCCCGCGGCCGGGAGGCCTCGAGGGCGCGGTGCGCGACCTCGTCGGCGAGCGGCTCGTCCCCTGCCGCGCGCCCTGGCTCCACGACGGCCGGCACGTGCTGGCCATGGTCGGCCCCACCGGCGTGGGGAAGACCACCACGCTCGCCAAGATCGCGGCGCGCGCCCTGCTCGAGGCGCGGAAGAAGGTCGCCTTCCTGACGGTGGACACCTACCGCATCGGCGCCGCCGACCAGCTCGCGCGCTACGGCGAGATCATGAACGCGCCGGTGCTGGTGGCGCGGGACCGCGCCGAGCTCCTGCGGGCGTACGAGCGGGTGCGGGAGGCCGACCTCGTCCTGGTCGACACCGCCGGCCGCTCCGTGCCCGAGGACGTGGCGCGCCAGGCCGAGCTGGTGCGCGCCCTGCCGCGGGTCCAGCTGCACCTGGCGGTCTCGGCGGCCACGGGGGCGCTCGACCTGGCCGCCGTGGCGGAGCGCTACCGCGCGCTCGCGCCCGACCGGCTCGTCCTGTGCAAGCTGGACGAGGCGGCCGGCCCGGGCGCGGTGCTCTCCGCGGCGGTGCGCGTGGGGCGGCCGGTGAGCTGCGTGACGGACGGGCAGCGGGTCCCGGAGGACCTGCACGCGCTCGGCGCCGCGGGGCTGGTCGATCTGGTGCTGCCCGGCGACGAGCCGGCGGAGGCGGGGCCGGGCCCCGCCGCGGACAGGGGGTGATGGCGTGGACCAGGCGAACGGCCTCCGCGAGCTGGTGGCCCGGCAGGGCGGCGAGCATCCGCCGCTGCGCGTGATCGCGGTGACGAGCGGCAAGGGCGGCGTGGGCAAGACGCACATCGCCTGCAACCTGGCGGTGCTGGCGGCGCGCGCCGGCCGCCGCGTGCTCGTGCTCGACGCCGACCTCGGCCTCGCCAACGCCGACATCGTGCTCGGCGTCGCGCCCCATCACCACCTCGGCCACCTGCTCGACGGGTCGGCCCCGCTCGACCGCGTCCTGGCCGAGGGGCCGGAGGGCATCCGCATCCTGGCCGCCGCCACCGGCGTGCAGGAGCTGACCCACCTCGACGACGGGCAGAAGCGCCGGCTCGTGACCGCGCTCGACGTGATCGAGGACCGCTTCGACCTCGTGGTCGTCGACTGCGGCGCCGGCATCGGCGACAACGTGCTCTTCTTCGCGGGCGGGGCGCAGGAGGCGATCCTCGTCATCTCGCCCGAGCCGACGAGCCTCACCGACGCCTACGCGGCGGTGAAGGTCCTCTCGCAGCAGGCGGGCGTCGACCGCTTCAACGTCATCGTCAACCAGGCGTCGACCGAGGCCCACGGGCGCGACGTGTTCGGCACGCTGACGCGCGTCACCGATCGCTTCCTCACCGCCCGCGTGAGCTTCCTCGGGCACGTTCCCCGGGACGAGAACCTCCAGCGGGCGCTCATGGCGCAGCGGCCGGTGGTGGACCTCTTCCCCCGATCGCCCTCCTCACGCGCGCTCGAGACCATCTCGCGGACGCTCTTCGACCGCGCGCCGCCGCCGTCGCTGCAGGGCGGGCTCAAGTTCCTGTGGCAGCGCCTGCAGCGGGAGACCGCCCCGGCGTAGATGCACCGCGCCACCGCCAGGTACGCCGTCGAGGGCGACGGGGACGCGGCGCTCCTGCAGCGCCACGCCGGCCTCGTCGACCGCCTGGCGCGGCGGCTGGCGGCGCGCACCGGCGGCGCGGTCGCGGCCGACGACCTGTGGTCGGCGGGAGCGCTCGGGCTGCTCGAGGCCGCGCGGCGCTTCGAGCCGGGCCAGGGCGCGCGCTTCGAGACCTTCGCCGAGCACCGGGTGAAGGGGGCGATGCTCGACGAGCTGCGCCGGCTCGACCACCTGCCGCGCCGGCTCCGCGACCAGGCGGACGGCGTGGAGCAGGCGCGGGCCCGGCTGGAGCAGTCGCTCGGGCGCGCGCCCACCACCGAGGAGCTGTGCGTCCGCACCGGCATGGCGGCGGAGGACCTGGCGGCGGTCGCCTCGCTCACCCAGGCCCACGCGGAGCTGTCCGACGCGCTGGAGGCGCCGCTGGTGCCGAGCGACGTCCAGCTCGAGCGCGGCGAGCAGGCGCGGGCGCTGGCGCAGGCGGTGGCGGCGCTCCCCGAGCGCCTCCAGCTCGTGCTCTCGCTCCACTACGTCGAGGGGCTCACCTACCGCGAGGTGGCGAAGATCCTCGACGTCTCGGAGCCGCGCGTCTGCCAGCTGCACGGCGACGCAATCGCCCGGCTGCGCGGGGCGCTGGGCGGCGAGCCGCGCCCGTGACCGCGTCGATTCGCGCTCTGCCTCATCGCGCCCGACGAGGCGGAGATGCTGCCCGCCTTCCTGGAATCCGTCCGCGGAGCGTGGCACGAGCTCGTGGCCGTGGACACGGGCTCGCGCGATGCGACCGCCGCGATCCTCGCCGCCGCCGGAGCACGCGTGCTGCACCGCGCCTGGACCGGCGACTTCGCGGCAGCCCGCAACCACGGCCTGGCGGCGGCAACCGCCGACTGGATCCTGGTGCTCGATCCGGACGAGCGGGCCTTGGCGCCGCTGGTGAGGGCGCTGCGCGAGACGGCCGCCGACGCGCGCTGCGGAGCGGCCACGCTGCGCGTCTCGAACCCGCTGCCGAACGGGGCCAGGCGCGAGGCGCGCCTGCTGCGCATGTTCCGGCGCGATCCGGCGGTGCGCTTCCGGCACGCCATCCACGAGGACGCGGGGGAGGCGGTGACGGCGCACCTGGCGCGCACCGGGCGGTCGCGGGCCGACCTCGATCCGCCCCTCCTCCACCTCGGCTACGTGCGCGACCGCGCCGCGGCGCGAGGAAAGAAGGAGCGCGACGTCGGGATCCTGCGCGCGTCGCTGGCGCGCGAGCCGGACGACCTCTACGCCTGGCTGAAGCTGCTGGAGCAGGCCCGCTTCTGGGGCGACGAGGCGCTCCTCGCCGAGGGGGCGCGCGAGGCGGCGCTCGGGCTCGAGGACGCGCCGCTCGACCGCGAGGCACTCCTGCTCGCGGCGGTCCTGGCGCGGGCCTGCGGCGGGAGCGAGGGGCTCGCGGCGTGGGCCGAGGGGCGCAGGGCGGTGAGTGGAACGGGGTCCATTGCACGGCGAGTGTCAGACCGTCGTGTCACGATTCGTGCGATGGAAGCGGCGCGCACGCCCGGCGGAACGGCAGCGGACGCCGTGGAGGCGTGGGCCTCGATCTTCGCAGCGCCTCCGATCGACCTCGAACCACCGTCCGCAGCCGCGGTCGATGCCGTGTTCCGCGGCAGCGAGCCGGAAGCCGACGCGTACGAGCGCGCCCTCGCCTCCGCAGCACGCGCCCAGGGCGCGCTCGAGGTGAAGATCGCAGAGGGGCTCGCAGCGCTCCGGCACGGCGATCGCCTGGCCCGCCTCGGCTGCCACCTGGACGATTACGCCCGGGAGGTCCTCGACGTCGGCAAGCGTGCCGCGGAGACCCTCGCCGCAATGGGCGCGGGGCTCCGCACCCGCCCGCTGCTTCGGGAGGCGCTCCGCTCGGGCCGCGTCCGGCTCCGTGCCGCGCAGACGGTGCTGCCGATCGCCGTCGGCGAGGCGGAGGCAGAGTGGGTGCAGCGAGCCGCGATCTGCACGGTGCGTGAGCTGGAGGTCGCCGTCCGACGCGCCCGGAGCGGTGAGCAGCAACCCGACGACGACTGGCTGCGTTTCGGGGTGCGACTCGAGGATGACGAACGGCTCGTCGTCGACGCCGCTCTCGAGCTGGCCGGCGAGGTCATGCCGGGCGCGAGTCGGATGGAGCGGCTGGAAGCCGTCGCGCAGGAGGTGCTTGGCAGCCTCCCCGGCGACCCCGACACGCCGCGGGCGCTCGGCCCAGCGTTCCGCCCGTTCGACGAGCGCGAGAGGGCGCGGCGGGCGGTGCTCGAGGGCGAGACGGAGCGGTGGGCGATCCTCGCCGCGGCGCCGGACTGGGCCGCACCGGACGTGCCCTTCGACGACGCCACCACCGCCGTGCAGATCGATCGCCGCCTGCGGTCACTCGCGCGCTTGCGAGAGGGCTGGGACGAGATCGTGGGCCATTGCGCGGCGATGGTGAAACGGAGCCGGATGCACCTCTCGCTCGGCTTCGCGAGCTTCCGTCACTACGCCGAGGAGCGGCTCGGGCTCGACGGAAAGACCGTCGAGCAGCGCGCGAAGCTCGAGGAGCGGATCTGGAGGTCGCCGGCGCTGCAGGAAGCACGCCGCCAAGGCGTCTCCTACGAGCGGCTCCGGCTCCTGGCCCGGTTCTCCGAGAGCGAGGTCGGCAGCTGGATTCCGCGGGCGAAGGCGCTCACGGTCGTCGCGCTGCGCCGGGAGGTGGAGGGCGAAGCCGAACGGAAGATGCGTGCGTCGCGCCGGATCGGGGCCGCGATGCCGAGGCGCATCGCGGCCGCGCTCGCGGCCGCTCTGGACGCGGTCCGGGCCGTCGCCGGCGCCGCGCTGTCCCCCGGGAGGTGCCTCGCCTTCATGGCAGCGCACTTCTTGGAGACCTGGGGCCCGCTCGTGAAGCCGAAGCGCACGCGCTCACGACAGGTTCGCGAGCGCGACGGCGGCTTCTGCCAGGCGCCCGGCTGCAGCCGGCCGGGGACGCACGCGCACCACATCGCGTTTCGCTCCCACGGAGGTGGCGACGAGCCCGAGAACCAGATCGCGGTCTGCGCCTTCCATCACCTGCGGTGCATCCACGAGGGCTACCTGTGCGTCTTCGGGCGGGCGCCGGACGAGCTGACGTGGTTCCTCGGCGGCCAGATCTGGCGCGGGCCGGGGATGGAGTGACTGCAGAGAGCGTCGCCTAGCCCCGCCCGACGTTGAACCTGAGCGTCGCGATCTCGTCCACGTCGCGCCGCTCGCGCCGCGCGCGGTCGTCGAGGATCTCGCTCACCTTGCGCGTCTGCGCGCGCCGGACGAGCTCGGTCTCGCGGTGCGCCACCGCCACGCCCTCTCGCGCGGCGGCCTCGCCCTGCGTCGCCTTCGTGACGTCACCCTCGGCCGCGCGCAGGTGCTGGAGTGCGCGCCGGTGCGACAGCTCGTCGAGGTGCCAGAGCTCCACCGGCCCCGCGGCGCGGCCGTCGGCCCGCGTCGCAGCGCGGGCGCGCTCCAGCTTGTCGCGCGCCGCGCCGAGCGCCGCCTGCGCCCGCGCCAGCGTGCCGAGCGCGTCGTCCTCGGCGCGCTCCCTGAGCTGCACCACCCTGTCGAGCCGCGTCTTCGGCGACATGCGTCCGCTCCCCC
>DASTGH010000470.1:0-6953 GCA_035719345.1 Anaeromyxobacteraceae bacterium | reverse complement strand
AAGCGCCCGCGCTCCACCAGGCCCTGCACGATCTCGTCGATGCGGCGGTGGATGAGCGGCTCACCCCCGCAGACGCTGACCATGGGCGCGCCGCACTCGTCGGAGGCGGCCCAGCACTGCTCCGGCGTGAGGTGGCGGTCGAGGATCTCCTCGGGGTGCTGGATCTTGCCGCACCCGGCGCACTCGAGGTTACAGCGGAAGAGCGGCTCGAGCATGAGCACGAGCGGGTAGCGCTTCACGCGGCGGAGCTTCTGGGCCGCGATGTACTTCCCCACGGCGATGGCCTGCTTCATCGGGATGCCCAAGCGACGTTCCTCCTCTGCGACCGCGGGATGAGACCCTTCTCCTCGAACCAGGACATGGCGTCCGTGAACGCCTCGCGCACGGGAGTCTGGGGGAGGCCGAGCTCGCGCACCGCCTTCCCGGCGTCGAAGAACATGCGGCGCCGCGCCATGCGCACCGCCTCCAGCGCCACCGCCGGCGGGCGGTGGGTCACCCAGTCGGAGAGCGCGGTCGAGACCGCCCCGGCCGCCCAGGCGACGGCGTAGGGCAACCGCACCCGCGGCGCCGCGAGCCCGGTCAGCTCGGAGAGCTCGCGCAGGATCTCGAGCAGGGTCATGTTGCGGTGGCCGAGGATGTAGCGCTCGCCCACGCGGCCGCGCTCGGCGGCGAGGAGGTGGCCCTCGGCCACGTCGCGCACGTGCACGACGTTGAGGCCCGTGTCCACCACCGCCGGGAGCTTGCGCCGCACGAAGTCGACGATGATCTGGCCGGTGGGCGTGGGCTTCGCGTCCCACGGGCCGACCGGCGCGCTCGGGTTCACCACCACCAGCGGCAGGCCGCGCGGCACGAGCGCCAGCGCCGCGCGCTCCGCCTCGATCTTGGAGCGCTTGTAGTGGCTCGTCACCTGCCCCGGCGCGAGCGGCGTCGCCTCGTCGCAGGGCCGCGGCAGCGCGGAGAGCCCGATCGTGCCCACGGTCGAGGTGTAGACGACGCGCTCCACCCCCTCCGCCAGGCACGCTTCCATGACGTGCACGGTGCCGTCGACGTTGCTCCGGTACAGCTCGTCCGGATCGCGCGCCCAGAAGCGGTAGTCGGCGGCCACGTGGAACACGCGGCGGCAGCCGCGCACCGCACGCCGCACCGCGTCGGCATCGCGGAGGTCGCCGCGCGCCAGCTCCACCGGCAGCCCCTCGACGTTGCCGAGGCTGGAGGTGGCGCGGGCGAGGACCCGCACCTCCTCGCCGCGCGAGAGGAGCGCGCGCGCGACGTTCGCCCCGACGAAGCCCGTCGCCCCCGTGACCAGCACCTTCGCCATGAGGGAACAGGATCTAGCACGAACCCGGCGGCGGCGCGGGCCGCTCGCCGGACGCGATCCAGAGCGCCGCCGGCAGCGCGGTGAAGTCGGCGAGGAGCGCGAGCAGGAACGCGGCGGCGGTCATGACGCCGAACTGTCGCAGCGGCGGGAAGCTCGACGCCGCCAGGCCGAGGAAGCCGGCGGCGTTGATGAGGGTGGCGTAGACGATGGCCCCGCCCGAGACGTGGAGCGCGTGCCGCATGCGCTCCTCCATCGGCCGGCCGGCGCGCTCGTGCATGTGGTGGAAGAAGTGGATCTGGTCGTTCTCGGTCGCGCCCAGCACGGTCGTGGCGATGATGATGGTGGCGAGGTTGAGCGGGACGCCGGCGAGCCGCATGCCGAGGAACGTGGCGAGGAGCGCGGTGAGCGAGGGGATGAGCGCGAGGAGCCGCTCGACGCCGCTGCGGAAGACCACGAGGAACACGCTGAAGAGGAGGACGACCGTGATGACGAAGCTCTCCGCCAGCGTCGGCACCAGGCTCTCGCCGAGCTTGTTCTGGAGGAGCGCCTCGCCCACGACCCGCATCTCGGCGCCGGCGAGCGCCGGGCCCGCGGCGGCGGTCGCGTCCCACGCCGCGCGGACGCGCTCTGCCAGCGCGCGGTAGCCGGCGGCGTCGCCGTGCCGGAAGAGGACGGTGATCTGCAGATCGGCGAGCCCGTTCACGTCGATGAAGCCGCGCAGGTCGGGCTCGGAGAGGAGCAGCGCCTCGAGGTCGGCCGAGGCCGCGGCGAAGCCCTCCGCGTCGCGCGGCAGCGCCTCGCCCTGGCCGGCGAGGTGGCGGCGGACGCGGAGCGGCGTGGTCGGACCGGTGACCCCGGTCACGTCCGGGATCGCCTCGATCGCGTCCTCGAGGCGATCGACGGCGCGCAGCACCTCGGGGTCGGTGGCCGAGGGCGCGGGCAGGTGGATCCAGACGCGCGCCACGTTGAGGTCGGTGACGTGCTCGCGGAACCAGGCGAGGTCCTGGCGCACCGGCGAGGCGGGGTCGAGGTAGGTGAGGCTGTCCACGCGCACGGACATCCCGGGGATGGCGCCGGGCAATCCGAAGAGCGCGACCGCTCCCGCGGCCGAGGCCGCCACCGAGCCGACCACGAGCGGCCAGCGCAGCCGGTAGCTCATGCGCGGGATGGCCTGGAGGATCCCGCCGCGCGGCCCCGCGGTCGCAGCCGCGGGCGCGTCCGCGGTGGCGGGCCGCGGGCGCGTGGGCGTGCGCAGCACCCGCTGCAGCGCCGGGAAGAGCGTGAGCGCGACCACCCAGGAGATGACCACGCCGAGCGCCGTCCAGATCCCCATCTCGCGCACCGGCCGGATGCTGGAGACCGCCAGCGCCGCGAACCCGATGGCCGCGGCGACCGTGGACGCGGTCACGGGCAAGAGCTTGTTGCGCAGCGCCGCGACGTGGTGCTGCTCGAGCGGCAGGTCGGGCGGGCGGTCGACGTAGCGGGCGTGCAGGTAGACGACGGTGGCGAGCGCCGTGACCAGCACCGTCAGCGGCACGATGGACGAGACCACCGTGAAGGTGAAGCCGAGGAGCCCGCCCGCCGCGAGGCCGAGCGCGACCGCGGCGGCCAGCGCCAGCACGATGGCGAGGAGCGCCCGCAGCGAGCGGAAGAGGAAGAGCGCGATCCCGACGAGCAGCACCCCGAAGAGCGGGAAGGCGCGGGCGGTGGCGGCCGACGACGCGCGCTCCAGCCAGGACGAGACGTAGGGCGCGCCCACCTTGCGCACCTCCCCGGCGTCGCTGCGCCGCAGCGCCTCGTCGATGCCGGTGAGCGCCGCGTCGCGCTCGGCGGCGCCGTGCACGTCGAGCCCGGCGACCACGGTCAGGAACCCGTCGCCCACGAGCGCCTGCTGCCGGAAGACGCGGGTCCCGAGCGCGAGCGCGCGCAGCTCGGCCAGGCTCGCCTCCGGGCGCGCCCGGCGCAGGGCGTCGAGGACGCTGAAGCTCCCGACGTGCGGCACCTTCGCCAGCTCCGCGCGCGCGCGGTCGAGCCGCGCGATCGCCTCCTTCGACCACGGGTCGTCGGCCTGGAAGAGGAGCAGGACGCTCTCCGACTCCGGGAAGATGCGCTGGAAGGCGCGCGTCGCGGCGAAGTCGGGGTCGCTCGGCACCATGAGTCGGTCGAGCGCGCCCTGGCTCGGGATGCGCGCCGCGAAGGCGGCGGCGAGCGGCACGAGGACGGCGTAGACGACGAGGACCGCCGCGCGCGCGCGCACCACCGCGGCCAGGAGGCGTGAGGCGCGGTCGGGCGGCGGGAGAGGGGCGGACGCGGACACGGGCGGCGCATCGTAATCCCGGCGCGGCCGCCCCGGAACGTGAAACGGGGAGGCCCGCAGCGGGCCTCCCCGTTCCGTGATCGATGCTGCTTCTGCGTCCGCTAGGCGCGCGCGCCGCGGCGGACGAGCCGCGAGAGCGCCAGGCCCAGGAACACCATCACCGTGAAGCCGATGCCGGTGCTGGCGCAGCCGCCGGCGGCCGCGGCGTCGTCGACGACCGCGATGTCGTCGCCGCGGACGCCGTCGTGGTCGTCGCCGTCGTCACCGCCGCCGCTGGACGAGTAGGACCAGGTCTCGCGGCCATGGCAGGCCGGAGCGCAGGTGCGGTTCGAGGAGCTCCAGTTGAGCGACGAGCGGAGCTGGACCTTGCCGTCGCGGTGGGTCGTCGTGTTGACCGTCTGCTTGACGGGGTCGTAGCCGGTGCCGTGGCAGGAAGCGCAGGAGACGTGCTCCTCCTTCACGTGCATGACGTGCCGGCCGGTGTCGGGCGGAGCCAGGTGGCAGCTCGTGCAGCTCCCGGTCGTGGGCGGCGGCGTGGTGGTCGTCCCGCCGAGCGCGGTCGAGATGGCCTGGATCTGCGCCGAGGTGAGCGACGAGAGCTTGCCCATGCCGCCCTTGTTCGAGGAGATCGCGTTCTGGATCTTCGAGGCCGACGCGCCCCTCACGCTCGACGAGGAGAGCGCGCCGTGGCACGAGGCGCAGTACTGCGTGTAGAGCGCCGCGCCGTCGGTCGAGGGCGGAGGAGGCGGAGGCGGCGTGGTCGTCCCGGCGAGCGCCCCGGCGATGGCCTGGATCTGCGTCGAGGTGAGGCCGGAGAGCGAGCCCATGCCGCCCTTGTTCGAGGAGATCGCGTTCTGGATCTGCGAGGCGGTGGCGCCCTTCACGCTCGACGAGGCGAGCGCGCCGTGGCAGGAGGAGCAGTTCTGGGCGTAGAGCGTCGCGCCGTCGGTCGCGGGAGCGGCCGCGCCGGTGGCGGAGGCCCGGAGCTGCAGCGCGGCGTGCGCCGGATCGTTGGTGGTCACGTTCCAGCAGCCGGCGAACGTCCCGGCGGCGGTGGGCGCGAACTTGACGCTGAGCACCTGGCTGCCGCCGGCGGCGACCGTGAAGGCGGCCGTCGGGGAGACGGTGAAGGCGGCGGCGGTGGTCGCGTCGCAGGCGGCGACGCTCGTGACGCTGAGCGAGGCATTGCCGGTGTTCCCGACGGAGGCGGTCATCGTCTTCGTCTGGCCGACGGTCACGCTGCCGAAGGCGAGCGAGGTCGGGGCGAGCGTGGCGACCGGGGCGGTCGGCACGACGGCCGCGCCCGTGCCCGAGGCGCGGAGCTGCAGCGTCGCGTGGGCCGGGTCGTTGGTGGCGATGTTCCAGCAGCCGGCGACGGCGCCGGAGGCCGTGGGCGCGAACTTCACGGACAGCGCCTGGTTGCCGCCGGCGGCGACGGTGAAGGCAGCCGCCGGGGAGACGGTGAAGGCGGCGGAGCTGGAGCTGTCACAGGTGGTGACGCCCGTCACGCTCAGCGCGGCGGTGCCCGTGTTGCCGACGGTTGCGACGAGCGTCGCGCTCTGGCCGACCGTGACCGACGCGAAGGAGAGCGAGGCCGGGGTGAGGGTGGCGCTCGGCGCGGCGACGGCCGTGCCCGCGCCCGTGACGTCGAGCCGGAGCGTCGGGTGGGCGGCGTCGTTCGTGGCGAGGTTGTAGCAGCCGCTGTAGCTGCCGGTGGAGGTCGGGGCGAAGCCGACGGTGAGCGTCTGCGAGCCGCCGGCGGCCACGGTGAACGCGGCGGCCGGGTTGATGCTGAACGGCGGCTGGGTGTTGGAGCAGGGGGTGATGCCGGTCACGCTGAGCGAGGCGGTGCCGGTGTTGCGGACGGAGGCGGTGAGCGACTTCGTGCCGCCGACCGTCACGTTGCCGAAGGCGAGCGAGGCCGCGCTGAGCGAGGCGCTCGGAGCCGCGGGCGCGCTCACCGTGAAGGTGAAGCTGCGCGGCTCGAAGCCGTGGTTGGCGTTGTTGGGGTCGGGGAGGAACGTGGAGCTGCCGCCGCCGATGACGCCGCCGCTGTCGTAGCCGTTGCCGTACCAGGCGCCCTTCCACGTGTAGGTGCCGGGCGTGGTCGGCGCGGTCGCCGTGACCGTCACCGGGTAGGCCGTCTTCGTGGTCGTGGCGACGACCTTGTTGCTGGCGTCGAGGATCGCGCCGCGGACCCAGCCGCTCTGCGACCCGCCGTTGATCGTCACGCTGATGGTGGCGCCGGGCGCGTAGCTCGCCTGCGCACCGGAGATCGACGGGCTCCCGCCGTGGTGGTGGCAGCCGTTGCACGTGGTCGGCGACGCGCCATGGCAGGCGCTGCAGCTCTGCGCCGTGTAGTACGACGAGATGGCGTGGACGGGGACCGGCAACGCGAGCGCGCTGGCGATCGACGAGACGGCGAGTGCGAGGAGTGTCTTTCTCACGCGTGGTGCTCCTGCGACAGCGGGGCCCACCTCCGCGCCGTCCAGAGCCATTCCGGCGCGCAGTGGTTGACCCACATGGGGTGATCGCGACGCCGCTCCGGACAGCACGCCGCGTGCCGCCAGGCGAGTGCTCAACCACTTGAGATCACTCGCTCACCCGGACGGGCCGTATGGGCCATATCCCCTAGACCTGGGTCACATGACCGAGGGACATACGACCACCGACACTTAACTCCATCGGGGGATTCCAGAACCCAGACAAGGAGTGCGGCCCGCCAGGGCGTCCGCTACAGCGCGATGCGCACGCCGACGCGTCCGCCGAGCGCCGTGTCGCGCGCGCCGTCCGCGGAGCGCAGGCCGGCGGGATCGGGGTCGAGCGCGTAGCGCGTCGTGCCGTACTCGCCGACGACGCGGAGCGACACGGGGCCGGCCACGCGGAGGTCGAGGCCCGCTTCGGCCTCGAGGCCGTACGCCGAGCCCGCCGGGAACAGGGCGTCGGAATCACCCACCAGGCCGCCGGCCTCCATCCAATGCACGTAGGCTGCGGCGGCGAGCAACGTGAGCCCGCCCGTGGCCCGGAGCGCGAACCCGACCCGCACCTCGACCCCGGTGAGCGCCTGATCCGCGAGGCCGGGGAGGGCGGGCCGGACGGCGAGCCGCTCCGACCGGTAGGCGAGCGACGGCGTCACGACCACCCCTGCCGCCGAGAACGGCGCCGTGCGCCACGAGGCGCCCACGGACAGGCTGCTGAGGTCCGTCGGGCGCTGCTCGCCCGCGTCGGTCGAGGTGGTGAGCCCGATCGACCGGGCGTAGCGGACCACGAGCGCCGCCCGCGCGGCGGCCCCGGCCGCGCCGAAGGCCGCGCCCGGCG
>DASTGH010000469.1:0-2366 GCA_035719345.1 Anaeromyxobacteraceae bacterium | reverse complement strand
GGTCACGTTCCCGGCACCGTCGCTGGCCGCGATCTCGAGCGTCGCCGGGCCAGGGGCAGCGTCCGCCGGGACGTCCAGTGTCGCCGTCCACACGCCGAGCCCGCCCTCCTGGCGCGCCGTCGCCACCTCGCCCCAGGGCGCGCGCACGAGCACGTCCTTCAGCTCCATCTCACTCTTCAGCGCCGAGGCGAGCCCGCCCGGACGGCGGGCGAGCGCCGGGATCCGCCCGAGCGGCAGCGCCGCCTTCATGCGCAGCTCGATCCGGCCGCCGGCCTCCACCGACGACGGTGCGGAGAGGACCGCCACCGCCGCCGCCGAGGTGTCCACCCGGATGTCGGCGGTCCGCAGCTCCTCGCGACCGTCGGCGTGCAGGATCGTCACCTCCGCCTGGTAGGTCCCGTCCTTCACCGTCGGCGGCACGAGGAAGCGGAGCGCCCAGCCCTTCCCGTCCTTCACCGCGGCGCGAGGCGACTCCTCGAACGGCAGCTTCACCGACACCCAGCGCGCGCTCGGCGCCGCGGCGACCCACAGCTCGGGGTCGCCCGGCTTCACGCGCTTCGGCAGCACCTGGATCGTCGCCGGGCCGAAGATCCCTTCCGCCGACACGCCCTCGGGCAGGAGGTTCGGCGCCACCGCGCTCGCCAGCGCCAGCCGCGGGTCGGCGAGCAGCTCGCGCTCCACCGCCACGAACGAGGTGTAGGGCGTCACGAGGTGGAAGCGGAGCCCGAGCATGGTCGCGGCCTCGACCTCCGCCGGCGTCGGAGACGTCGGGCGGCGGTGCAGGATCTCCTCTACGCTGCGGCGCGCCCAGAGCGTGCCGGCCACAGGCCCTGCGCCGGGCCCGGTAACCGCGCTCGCGATGGGGATGCGCCTCGACCACGCAGCGCCGCCGAGGCGGCCGCGCAGCACGACCGCGCTCGGTGTGGGCCCGCGCAGCCGACCGGCGACGGTGAGCGGCTGGCCGGCGAAGAGGTCGGGGAGCTGGGCTGGGGTGAGATCCTCCACCCGGCCGCCCTCGAAGGCGATTTCGAGGTCCGTGAGCACCGGCCGATCCAGGCGCGAGAACATCCGAGCGACGGCTGCGTCGGCGTCGTCGCGCGGGCCGACGATCTCGGCGGCGCCGCGCCCGGCGCGGGCGACGCCCTCGATGAGATAGCGGTTCACCGAGCTGCCGATGCCGAACCCGAAGACGCGCGTCGCCCCCCGCCCGCGCGCCACCGCCTCGATGACCTCCGGCTCGTTGCCGATGAAGCCATCCGTGAGGAAGACGACGAGGCGCAGGCGGGACGGGTCGGACGAGGCGCGCAGCGCCGCGCGGATGCCAGGCAGCATCTCCGTCCCGCCGCCGCGCAGGCCGGCGAGCCAGGCGTCGGCCTGCGCGACGGTCGCGGCGTTGCCGGGGAGCGGCGCGGCGGTCATCGCCTGCGTGGAGCCGTCGAAGGCGATGATCTGGAAGGTGTCGTCGGGTCCGAGCGCGCGGAGAGCGCGCGCGATCACGGTCTTGGCGATGCCGATGGGCCGGCCCATCATCGAGCCGGACTTGTCGAGGAGGAACACCACCTCGCGGGGTCGGACCATGGCCGGCGCGACGTCGGCGGGCGGCTGAGCGAAGAGGAGGACCCAGTCGTCGCCCGCCTCGCGCTCCACGAGCGCGCGCGCCTGCGGCTCGGCGCCGGCAGGCCGCCAGGAGATCACCACGTCGCGGTCGGGCACGCCCTCGCCCTCGTCGAGTCCGACCAGCCGGACGCCGGAGCCGTCGAGCCCGGTGACCAGCCGGTGGCTGCGCGCGGCGACGTCGTCGAAGGCATCCCCGGGTTCGAGGCGGAGGAGGAGGTCGAGGGCGTGGGCTCCGCCCAGGGCGAAGGACGAGGGGGAGGTCGAGGCCCTTCGACTCCGCGACGCTGTCGCGTCGCTACGCTCAGGGTGAACGACCTCGGTCGCGATCGAAGACAAGGACGCGGTCGCCGCGGGCTCGTACCGCGGTCCCACCGTCGTCGGGAAGACGAACGTGTACCGCCCGTCCCGGAACGGGACCTGGTGCACGTACCTCAGGACCACGAACACCGTCTCGCGAGGCGGCACGTTGGCCAGCGACTGCGTGAACAGGTTCGGGCGCTCCTGCTCGGTCAGCGCGGCGGTGCGGCCCTCGCGGCGCGCCGCCTCGAATGCCTGGCGCGCCTCCTCGCGCCGGCGGATCTCGCCCTGGACCACCCGCTTGCCGATCTGGAACGTCATGTCGGTCACGGCCGCGTCCTCCGGCAGTGGGAATGCGTAGGTCGCTTCGAGCCGCTGGTCGCTGGGGTTCTCCCAGCGCTGCACCACCTCCACCCGGGCGAGGTCGCCGGCGATCCGCGCGGAGACGCGCA
>DASTGH010000468.1:0-4204 GCA_035719345.1 Anaeromyxobacteraceae bacterium | reverse complement strand
GGGGAGGATCTGACATGGAAGCGCTCCGCAAGCTCCGCTCCGATCTCGAGGCCTGGTTCGAGAAGCTCGCGCCGCGCGAGCGGGTGATGGTGTCCGCCGCGGCGCTGGCCGTCGCCTGCTTCTTCGTGTTCCTCGTGGCGAACCGCGTCGGCCGGGCCATCGACGCGCGCGAGGCGCGCATCGACCGCAAGACCGCCGTGCTGGCGCAGGTCGGGAAGCTGGCCCAGGGCTATCGCACGCAGCAGGCGGAGCGGCAGCAGCTCGAGGCACGGCTCAAGGGCCCGCCCATCCAGCTCATGAGCTACGTGGCGCAGGCCGGCCAGCGGCTCGGCATCGAGGTGAACGACCTCCGCCCCAGCCCCGCGGGCCAGACCGCCCCCGGCGACAAGGTGGTGGAGGAGAGCGTCGAGGTGAACCTCGCCAAGCTCGACCTGCCCAAGCTGGCGGCGCTGCTCCAGAACCTGGAGCAGGGCCAGGGCATCGTGAAGGTGAGGCGGCTGGCGATGCGCACGCGCAACGACGACCCCAACGCCGTCGACGTGACGCTGGTCGTCGCGGCCTACCAGATGAAGGGCTAGCGCCATGCCGGTGAAGCTCCAGAAGTGGCAGCGGAACGCGCTCTACGGCCTCTTCGCCTTCCTCGCCTTCGTCTTCGCGCTCCGCCAGACCGCGCCCATCGAGGCGGTGAAGGAGCGGCTCGTCATGGAGGCGGCGGCACAGGGCTGGACGCTGACGGTGGCGGACGTCCGGCCGGCGGGCCTGGCCGGCGTGGGCATGAGCGGCGTCACGCTCGAATCGCGCGAGGGCCTGCGCATCCCCATCGAGCGTGTCGACGCGACGCTCCGCTTCTCCTCGCTGCTCCTGGGGCGGCGCGGGCTCGCCTTCGACGCCCAGCTGTTCGAGGGACGCATGAAGGGCTTCGTCGAGGAGAAGGGGCCACGGCGGCGGCTCGCCGCCCAGATCTCGGGCGTCGACCTCTCGCGCGCCGTGCCGCTGCGCAAGGCCATCGGCGTGGACGTCGCCGGCATCGTCGGCGGCGACCTCGACCTCGTGCTCGACGAGAAGGACCCGGCGACGAGCGCCGGGCACGTCGACCTGGCCGTGCGCGACGCCGCGGTGAACGGCGGCCAGACTCCGGTGCCGGGGATGGGCGGCGCCCTGACGCTCCCCAAGATGGCGATCGGCCAGATCACCGCTCACGGCGCGGTGAAGGACGGGCGGCTCACCTTCGACAAGCTCGAGGCCAAGGGCGACGACGTCGAGGCGGCCGGCGACGGCCTCTACGTCATGATGCAGCCGCGGATGGCGTTCGCGCCGGTGTTCGGGAAGGCGCGGCTCAAGCTGCGCGACACGTTCTGGGCGAAGCCGGGCGCCAGCGGCTTCAAGCCCATCATCGAGGCCGCGCTCGCCCCGGCGCGCGCGCGCGACGGAGCGTACGGCTTCCAGATCTTCGGGACGCTCTCGGCGCCGCAGGCGCGCATGGCTGCGCAGTAGACGCGGTCTCGATCCACGCCGGCTCGGCCGGCGCGGGTGTCTTTCAGGACTTGGGCGCCCGCGCCACCGCTACCAGCCCGCCGCGCCGGCGCGGGACGGGCGTCCGCGCGCGCGTGCCTCCGCCGCCGCCGGCGGGCAGCTGCGGGTGGGCTCCCCGCGGCCTCCTCGCCGCGGCGAGCGCCGGCAGCTCCAGCAGGATCTGGGCGGTGCGGCTCGGGCACTCGAGCTGCGGGCAATGCCCGCAGTCGGGCACCGGCTCGTAGCGCACGCCCTTCAGCTTCTTGAGATAGAACGCCTTGCAGCCATCCGGGATGAGCCGGTCCTTCTCCCCCCAGACCAGCACCGCCGGGCTCCTCACCTTCTCGACCTCGGCCTCGGAGAGGAAGTCCTCCGGCCTCAGGCTCGACATGAGCTGGGCGACGGAGGGCGCCTTCATCACGCGCCGGAACTCTCGCAGGAAGAGCCGCATGTAGAGCGGCGGCCGGTGGAACATCCGGCGCAGCCACTCGTCCATCGTGCCCTTCTCCTCGGCCCAGAGGATGCGCGCGAAGTCGACCCAGTCCTCGGCGCGCAGCGCCGGGCCGCCCGGGTTGAGGAGCGCCATGCCGGTGACGAGGTCGGGGCGCCGGGCGGCCACCTTCGTGGCGATCCAGCCGCCCATCGAGTTCCCGGCGACGTAGGCGCCGCCCGGGGCCACCTCGGCCACGAACGCCTCCGCCACGTCCACCAGCTCCGAGAAGCCGAGGAACTCGCGGCCTCTGGGCGGGCGCGAGGCGCCGCAGCCGGGCAGGTCCGGCACCACCACGCGGTAGGCGCGCCGGAGGAACGGCACCACGGGGTAAAAGCTCGTGCTCGAGGCGCCCAGCCCGTGGAACAGCACGAGCGTGGGGGCCCTGCGCGGGGCCCTTCGACCCCGTCCGCTGCGCGGCCTCCGCTCGGGGCGGGCTGGAAAATCGGCGTACCACACCACCGAACCGGCGATGGAGCGCTGCCGGATCGCCGCACCGTGCCAGCGCCACTGGAGGCTCATCAAGCGGTGAACCAGGCGGAGCATGGGGGCACCTTGCAGGGAGGCAGGCGCTTACTTGGGTGTGGGCGCCCCCTCGTGCAACTCAATTTTGAACCTCGCGACGCGGTCCGCCAGCGCCCGCGAACGGACCCCCAGGCGGTCGGCCGTCGCCGCGAGCTCGGCCACCTCGCCCTCGTGCCGCTCGCTCGTGCGGCTGAGCTGTGCCAGGACCTCACGCATGCGCCGCATCGCGGCGTCGTGCGTCTCGATGGCGCGGGTGATGTCGAGGATCATCGCATCGATCCGCTCGATGCTCTCCAGCTGCCGCCGGCCCAGCCCCGACTGTTCCTCGAGCGCGTGGCTCACCTGGTCCGCCAGGGTCTGCGCCCCGCGCGAGACGGCGCTGACCGCGTCCACGCTCTTGCCCACCGCCTCGATCGCGTCGGCGATGGCGCGCGAGTTCTCGGCGACCGACGCCACCAGGTTGGAGACGTCGCGCGTCGAATGCCCGTGCGCCTGCACGGCGTCGCGGATCCCGGCGGCGGTCTCGTGTCCCTTGGCGGTCGCGGCGCGGATCTCGCCCAGCGCGGCGAGCGAACGCTGCGCTTGCTCCAGGCCGGCGCTGGCCAGCTCGTCCCCGCGGTCGATGAGGCGTGCGGTCCCGGAGACGTCGTCGCGCACGGCCCGGATGATCTCGCCGATCGACTTGGTGGAGGAGGAGATCTGGGCCGCCAGCTCGCGGATCTGGTCGGCCACCACCCCGAACGCCTTGCCGTGCTCGCCCGCCTGCGTCGCGATGATGGAGGCGTTGAGCGAGAGGAGGTTCGTGCGCCCGGCCACCTCCGAGATGAAGTCGAGGACCTGATCGATGTCGTCGGAGCGGCGGCCGAGCGCCGTCACCCGGCGCTTGGCGTCGGCCACGGCGCCGCGCAGGGCGACGATGCCGTCGACGTTCTCCTGCACGACGCCGCCCGCATGGTCCGCCAGCTCCGCCGCCTGCGCCGCCGCGAGCTGGCTCCCCACCGCCACCGTCTCCAGCCCGGAGAGCGACGCCGAGACCGCCGCCAGCGTTCCCTGCGCGTGCCCGGCGAGCGCGTCGAGCGAGCCGAGCTGCGTGCGCGCGCGCCGGCCGGCCTCCGCCAGCCGCTCGACGTCCACGCCCGCACCCACGATGCGATGCTCCAGGTCCGCGGCCTGCCTCCGCACCTCCTCCATCGCCTGCGCCATCTCCCCGACGCCCGAGGCGGTCGCATGGACCGAGTCGGCGAGGCCGCCCACGCCGCGCCCCACGGCCGAGACGGATGCCTGCGTGGCCTCGACGGCGGCGTGCACCGCCAGCACGCGATCGCGCTCCTCGCGCGCGCCGCCCTGGAGCCGCTCGCCGATCGCAGCGATCTCGCCGCTGCCGTCGCCCGTCGCGGCGGCGGCCACCTGCACGTCGGCCGCCAGGCCGCGGAGCCCGCGCGCCATGCGCCGGAAGTCGGCGGCGAGCTGCCCCATCTCGTCGCGCGAGAGCGGCTGCGGAACGGCGGTGAGGTCGCCCTCCCCGATGCGGGTGGCTGCCAGGCCGAGCTGAGCGAGGGGCGCGGTGAGGCTGCGGGCGGCGAGCGCGACGAGGAGCGCGGCGGCCGCGAACAACGCGGCGATCAGCACGCCGGCGGCGCCCCAGAACGCCTCGCGCCGCCCCCGGAGCGGCGCATC
>DASTGH010000467.1:0-12920 GCA_035719345.1 Anaeromyxobacteraceae bacterium | reverse complement strand
TCCAACACGACCGCCTCGAAGGCGATGCACTCCAGGCGCTCGACGGTGTCCCGCGCGCAAGCACCGTCCTCGACCCGCCACACGGCCGGCAGCTCGCGCACGAACGCCACGAGCCGCTCTCGGAGCGCCGGCGAGTGCTCGATCACGAGCACCGCTACCTGCTGGCCGCCGCCACTGTCACCCGCAGAGCCCACCTCGTCGCATCGTACGCACGAGGGTCGGACCCGGGTACTCCGCACTTCGATCGGAAACCGTGTGATCGAAACGACGCGCCGGCGCGTGGGGATCGTCCCCCTGGCGGCGTCGTGGTTCTTCTCGACACGGCCGCTTGCGCCCGGCACGCGACCGCCTCAATCGCTGAGCTTGTACCGCAGCGCGTAGCGCGTCAGCTCGACATTCGTCGAGACGCCGAGCTTCTCGCCGATCCGTGCGCGGTACGTCTGGATCGTCCGCTCGCTCACGTGGATCTCGGCAGCGATCTCCCTTGCTGAGCGCCCGCGGGCCACGAGACGCAGCACCTGCATCTCGCGCGGCGACAGCGCCTCGTGAGGCGCACCCGGCACCTCCCCGCCGAGCGCGGCGGCGAGCTGCTCCGCCAGCGCGGCCGTGACGTACTTCCCACCGGCGAGGGCCCGCCGTGTGGCGCTGACGAGCTCGTCCACTGCCGCGTCTTTCGCGACGTATCCCGCGGCTCCCAGCCTGAAGCATCGGATCGCGAACTCCTCCTCCGGGTAGGCGCTGACGACCAGCACCGGGAGGTGCGGCCAGCCGCGCCGGACGTCCTCGAGCACCTCGAGGCC
Source organism: Anaeromyxobacteraceae bacterium (assembly GCA_035719345.1). GTDB lineage: Bacteria > Myxococcota > Myxococcia > Myxococcales > Anaeromyxobacteraceae > Anaeromyxobacter_A. The sequence continues at coordinate 12,120 of DASTGH010000467.1, read as the reverse complement.
GCTACGGCCCGGCAGGTTCACGTCCAGGAGCATCAGATCGCACGGTCCACGCGTGAGGAGGTCGAGTACCTCCGCAGAGGTGCTCGCCTCTTCCATCCGAGCCTCGGGGAAACCCTCTGCGAGAACCTGCTTCAACCCGCGACGCACGATCGCGTGGTCGTCGACGATCAGGAACCTTGGCATCCAGCAACCCCGGTGGGCGTGAGGCGAGCCGACTCGCCGAGCCGATCGACGAACTCTACCCCGGTTGCGGGGCGCGGCGCATCGGTGTCGCCGCGGCCGAGGTAGCAGCTTCCACGAGGGCTTGTCGCGCAGACTCGCCCTGGTCGTCAGGACGTTGTCGCCGCGCGCCTTCGAGGAGCTCCTCGACACCAGAGCTCCATCGGAAGGGCGATTGACCGACCAGTTCGCGATCGACCGGCGCCGCGTTGAGGCTCGACGAGGTGGTGCGCGGCGTCGTGGAGCGGCTCGCCCAAGCGACCGAGCACGCCGGCTGCACGGTCACCTTGGCTAAGCTCACGCAGTTGGTCGAACCGGAATGCGCAGCGCATGCCCGAGGCGTACGTGCGGGATCACGCCCCTCGCCACGCCGCTGTAGATCGTCGCGCGGTTCACACGCAAGACCGAGGCGACCTCTCGCACGGTCAGCGGAATCACACGCCCGATCTCGATGCGACTGTTCCGTACCACCGGCGTACCAAATCGGCGGCGAAACGGGCCCAAATTCTGCGAATCATTCTCACATTGCGATGGTGCTTCTCGAGAAATTACAGACGGTTGCAAGCGCCGGCGATGGTTTGCTGGTGGTGAAGGAGGGACTGTCACGCCGGAGGCCACGGGTTCGAGTCCCGTACACCCCGCCACTAAAGAGGCCGGAACTTCTCGGGAAACCGATGAGGCTCCGGCCTCTCTCTTTGTGCGCTTGGCCCCGGATACCAAGGGGATACCAAGAGCCGAGTCAGGCGCTGCGAATCGCTGCGAAATTCCCCCATCGAGCGCCGCGGTTGCAGACTGTGAGTGCGGGCCTTCCTCCCCCGTTCGCCCTGAGCGTAGGCCGCCGAAGGCGGCCGGAGTCGAAGGGCGAGGCGCGAGCGCGTCGATCCCGAAGCGCAGCCGATCGACCTCCGACTTCATGAAGTCCGGCAGCAGGTGCCCGTACCGCCGCTCGGTGATCTTCGGGTCCGAGTGCCCGAGGAGCTTCTGCACCGAGACGAGCCGAGCGCCGAGCATGAGGAGCACGGACGCGTACGTGTGCCGGAGGTCGTGGAAGCGGATCTTCCGGACGTTCCCCTTCGGCCAGAGCTTGAACCCGCACCGCGGGCACGGGCTGATATGGTCATCGGCCCGATCCTCGGTGAAGCGGCAGGTCGAGCGCCGGCACACGTGCGTGTACCCGGTGACGATGCCGGCCCGCTTGAGCGCCCGGCGCAGCACGTCGTCTGGCTGCCAGGTCTTGTTCCGCATCGCCCCGCCTTCGTCCGGGAAGAGCCACGGTCCCTCCGTCGCGCGCAGCGCGCACTCGACGAACGGCACGAACTCCTCGGGGATCGCGACCACTCGCTGCTTCTTGCTCTTCGGGAACGGCCGTTCGTAGGAGCGCCGCGCGACGACGAGCCGGCGCACGAGGTCGGCGTCGTCCTTGCGCAGACCGCACAGCTCGCCCTTGAGGAACCCGGTGAAGATCGCCGCGGCGAACACCGGCCGCTGCTCCGGCGCGAGCGCGGCGAAGGACGGGAACACCTCCTCCGGCGCGAGGATGTTCACGATAGGTTCCGGCACGCGCCGCGTGTCCACGTCCTCGGCCGGGTTCGCGCCGTGCCACTTGCCAGCCTTGCGCGCCTTGTTGAAGGCGCGGACGAAGAACTGGCGGATGTGGTTGACCGTGCCCGGCGCGACCTGCCCCTCCTTCGACTGGAGGAGCTGCTCGACATCGCCCGGCTGGACGTGGTCGAGGAGCTTCGAGGCGATGGGCGCGCCGAGGATGTGGCGTCGGACCGTCCCCTCGTTGCTCGCGTGCGCGGCGTGATGGCGCCTGTACGTGTCGAGCCACCAGCGCATGAGGTCGGCGACGGTCCAACGCCCCGGGTTCACCGAGCGCGGCGCGAGGCCGAGGTTCTGCCGCTCGACCTCGAGCTCCTTCTCGTGAAGCTCCGAGCGAGCCTCCGCCTTCGTGAGCGCCTTGCTCGTGACGGTCCGCCACTCGCCGTCCGCGTCCTTGAACTTGAACCGCCAGCGGCGCTTGTACGGGAACACGGTGCCCATGCTTCGCCTCCGTTCGCTTCTCCTGGCGGCGACTCGCGCCGCCTCGCTGGAGCCATCCGCAAGGCTCGGCCGGGATGAAGCGCACGTCCCAGCCGGCGAGGAGCGTCAGCGGCACCGTGCAACCCAAGTCAGGGATCACTTCGCCAGGACGACGTGGGTGGCCTGGCTCGTGGAGGCATGCTCCGTGCACTTGTAGCCGAGGCTCACCGTATCGATGCCGGCGAGGAGGTGCTCGCCTCGCCCCAGGAGCACGGGGGAGATCGCGAGGTGGATCTCGTCGATGAGGCCCGCGGCGAGGTACTGCCGGATGGTGGCGGCTCCGCCGCCAAGTCGGATGTCCTTGCCCCGAGCCGCCTCCTTCGCGCGCTTCAGCGCCGCATGGATGCCGTCGGTCACGAAGTGGAAGGTCGTTCCGCCCTCCATGGTGAGCGGTGGACGAGCGTGGTGCGTGAGCACGAAGACGGGCACGTGGTAGGGCGGGTTGTTGCCCCACCATCCCTTCCAGCCGTCGTCGGGCCAGGGACCGCGCGACGGCGCGAACATGTTGCGGCCCATGATCCAGGCGCCGAGGTTCTCGAAGCTACGCGCGGCGAAGCGGTCGTCGACGTCTTCCCGGCCGGCCTTGTCACCGATGAGCGACCCGGCGAAGTCGGCGTGGATCTTCTGGAACGTCTTCGTGCCGAGCACCCACTGGTGCAGCGCCATCCCGCCGACGCCCATCGGATTCTCGAGAGCCTGGCTGGGACCGGCACCGTAGCCGTCGATCGAGATGCTGTATGCGTTGACCCGAAGCCTCGACATGAGCGCGTCCCCTTTCGGCCCTGCGTCGCTTTCGTTCGCTTCTTCTAGCGGCGGCTCCCACCGCCGCCCTCAACCCAGGCGCGAAGCTCGGCCGGGATGAAGCGCACACCCCACCCTGCGAGACGCTTCACCGGCAGCGTGCCGTCCTCGACGCGGTGGTAGACCCAGCTCACGCTGCGCTTCAGGAAGCGCGCCGCGTCCTGCACGTCCCACAGCTCGTCGTCGGGAGGGAGCGGCGCCTCCGCGGAGGCAGCCCGCGTCCGGCGGGGCGGCCGCGGAGCGGCGTGCCGTGCTTCGGGCTCCGGCCGTTCCGTCCCGCCGGCGGCCCCCTCCCCGGCCCAACCGAACGCAACCTGTCCCGAGCGCGACTCTTCCATGGCCCGCTCCTACTTCCGGCGACTCGGTGCCGCGGTCCCGGCCTTGCGGTCGAACCCGGGCCCCTTCTCCAGCGCCTCGTGGTACCGGCGCATGAGCACGTGCATGACGTACTTCCGCCGGTCGAGCCCCAGCGCCTCGCGGTCGCGCTCGAGCTCGTCGCTCACCATGTCCGGGAGCGCGTACCAGGCGTAGAGGTCGTGCGTCAGGGTTACCAGGAACTCGTTCATCGACCAGCCGCGCTGCTTCGCCTCGGCGCCGAGCCAGGACGCGAGGTCGCGAGGGAAGCGGAACGTGACGACCACCTTCTCCGACGAGACGTCGGAGGAGGCCGGACGCGCCGGCAGATCGGACGGGGGCGCCTTCTCTGGGCTCATGCGGCCTGAGGTAGGCATCTGGCACTCGTGCCGCAAGCGGATCCGTTACGACTCCCATCTGCGACGCGCTGCCTCGGAAAGCCTGACCAGCGCCGCGCATTAGTCCAGGTTTAGCTAGAAACCTTGACTACTAGCTACCGCTGGTCAACCTTCGTAGTCGATGGGTCGGTACGAGACCCGCTCCTGGCCAGCGAACCCTTCCGCCCCCGGCGGCAAGGCGGAGCGCCGTGCGTTCAGGTACCGCGCCTTCGTCCCGGACCCGATCACGACGCTCGAGCTCGCGCTGCCGTCGAGCGTGGCCGCGGCCGTGTCCTCTGCGGAGCGCGCAGTGGACGCCCTGAACCGCGACCCACCCCGCGTCGCCAGCCTGGAGGTCCTCGCACGCCGCCTTCTCCGCGCCGAGTCGGTCGCGTCCTCCCGGATCGAGGGGCTGGTGCTCTCGCAGCGCCGCCTCGCGCGCGCCGAGGCCGAGGAGCCCGCGGCCCGCGACGAGACGGCCCGGTCCATCCTGGGCAACGTGGCCGCGATGGAGCACGCCGTCGCCCTCGGCGCCGCCGCAAAGCCCCTCCGGCTCAAAGACGTGCTCGACATCCACCGTCACCTGATACTGCCCACCACCACGCCCGAGATCGCCGGCAAGCTCCGCGACAGGCAGAACTGGATCGGCGGCAACACGTACAACCCGGGCCGCGCTGACTTCGTCCCGCCCCCGCCCGAGCAAGTGAAGGAGCTCGCGGACGACCTCGTCGTGTTCATGAACCGGGACGACCTGCCCCCCGTCGTCCAGGCCGCCGTGGCGCACGCACAGTTCGAGACCATCCACCCCTTCGCCGATGGCAACGGCCGCGTCGGGCGCGCGCTCATCCACGTCGTGCTGCGCCGGCGTGGGCTCGCGCCCCGCTACGTTCCGCCGGTCAGCCTGGTGCTCGCCACCGATGCGAAGGCGTACATCGGCGGCCTGACCGCGTTCCGCGAGGAGCGAGCCGCCGACTGGATCCTCCTCTTTGCCCAGGCGATCGAGCGAGCCGCGGCCAAGGCCAGCGAGCTGGCGCTGCGCCTCGCCGAGCTTCAGCAACGGTGGCGAGAGCGTGCAGGTCGCCCGCGCCGCCACTCCAGCGCCGAGGCGCTCATCGTCGCGCTGCCTGCGCACCCGATCGTCACGGTCGCCACCGCGCAGAGGATCCTCGGCCGCTCCAAGCAGGCCGTGAACGAGGCCATCGCTCTCCTCGCCGACCGAGGCGTCCTCCACGCCATTACCCTCGCCAAGCGGAACCGCGCCTGGGAAGCCCGCGAGCTGTTCGACCTCATCAACGACGTCGAACGCGAGCTCGCCACCCCGACCGACGACGACGTGCCCTCCCGACCGTCTCCTCGCCGGAAGACATCGCCCAAGCCCTGACCCGCATCCGCCTCTGTTCCACTTCTCCTTCTCTTACTTCCAATCCCCCCACCAAAACCCCCACCTACGCGTAAGACGTCCATCGTTCCGGCCGCACCAGACGGTGCGTATGGCCTGTGACCGAAGTTAAGGAAACAAGCCATGCACGAACGGTTCACGGCCCCGCACGGATCCCGCCTTAACGGCGTCTCATCCTTCCCTGGTGGACGCGTCAGCGGACACCAGGCGCATGGAGCGACGACGCGCCGGCCTACCGTGCGGCGTTCCGCTCGGGAGCTACGACGCGGTCCGGGAACGCCGCCAGGACCAGCAGCCCGGGATGAACGGCTGGGACGTGGCCGGGCGACTGCGCGCCGTCGATCCGAGCGTCGCCGCCTACATCGTGACGGGGTGGGGGCACGAGATCGCGCCGGACGAGCCGAGGCGCGGGACGGTCGCCGGCGTTCTCGCGAAGCCACTCGATCTCGACGAACTCGAACGCGCCATCACGGCGAAGAGGTGATGGCATGTCAGGACGCACGACCGCCGGCGCGGCCGCCCGTCGTACCGCGACGGCGCACGCGCGCGTGGCCGCCGCGCTGAGGCGAAAGGCGGATGCCTGCGTGGGCGTCGCCAAGGCGCTCAGGTTCGTCGCGGGCGAGGTGAGGGCGGAGACCGGTGACGCGGCCGCGCGCGAGCTCGAGGCCAGGTGGGCGCTCCAGCTCGCCGAGACGCAGGACCGCGAGGGCGAGACGTGTGCCCGGGAAGCGGCCTCGGCCGATAGCCGGGCGCTGAGGGCCTCCATGCGCGCGAAGCACCGTCGCTGACGCGAGACCCTCGCTCGCTTTCGGGGACGGCGTCGCGGTCCGGGATCCCCGGCGCCCCGACCGTCCTACTTGGCCTTGAAGCTCAAGAGGACGCGCCGGAACAGCGCGACGTCGACGCCGTCCTCCTGCTCGAGATTGCCGACCCTTCATGAGGGGCCGCTCATGCAGCGTTCTCCTGGACATATGAGGCCTCGCCGAGCCCGAACGACCAGTCGTCCTTGTCGTTCGGCGCGAGCACGATGATCACGTCCTCGCGGCGGAGACCCGGCGAGCGCGCGAGCTTGTGCGCGATGTTGCGGTAGAGCTCCCGCTTCATCGCCGTGTCGCGCCAGCGCGAGGCCGTGATGTGGATGAACACCACGTCGTCCGTGCGGCGGACGCCGAGGTAGCCCGGGTCGTAGATGAGCTCGTCGCGACCCACCTGGCGGATGACCTGGAACCGATCGTCCGGCGGGACCCGGAACGACTCGACGAGCGCCTCGTGCACACCGTCGGCGATGGCGCGGACGTAGGCGGACGGCTTCCCCTTGGCGAGCGTGATGGCGACGAGCGGCACGGCGGACCTCCCGGGTACGGCGCGCGCGATGCGCACCTTGACGCCGCTCAGATACGCTCGCATGATCATTCCGACAAGTTGATAGTTCAGTATTGTTACTTCTTCAGGATCGAATGATGCCCTCGCGCACCAACCTCGACATGGACGTGCTGCGGACCTTCGTCGCCGGGTTCGAGCTCGGGAGCTTCGCCCGTGCCGCGGAGCGCGTCGGCCGATCGCAATCGGCGGTGAGCACGCAGCTCCGCCGGCTCGAGGAGCAGGTCGGTCAGCCGCTCGTGGCGAGGGCCGGACGGGGTCTCGCGCTCACGGCGGCAGGCGAGACCCTCTTCAGCTACGCGCGCCGCATCCTCGAGCTCAACGACGAGGCGGTGGAGAGGGTGCACGGCGACGCCGTCGAGGGATCGGTCCGCCTGGGATTGCCTCAGGACTTCGCCGAGACCTGGCTCCCTCGCGTCCTCGCGCGCTTCGGCCGGGCGCACCCGAACGTCCATGCGGAGGTGCGAGCCGAGCGGAACGCCGAGATCGTCGCGCGGACGCGCAAGGGTGAGCTCGACGTCGCCCTCGCCTGGGGTGACCCGGTGCGAGGCCTCCACAGCGAGCGCCTCGGAGCGCTGCAGGCGGAGTGGATCGCTCACCCTGAGTGGAATGGAGTGCCGGCCGCGGGGAAGGATCCGCTGCCGCTCATCGCGTTCGAGCCGCCGTGCATCTTCCGCTCCGCAGCGATCCGGGCGCTCGACGCAGCTGGGATGCCGTGGCGCATCGCCTTCACCACGTCGAGCCTGGCAGGCCTGTGGGCGGCGGCCGAGGCCGGGCTCGGCGTCACCGTCCGGACGGCCTTCGGCCTGCCACCGACCATCGCCGCGCGGCCTCCCGCCGATCTGGGGCTGCCGCCGTTGCCGTCCATTCCGCTCGCGCTCCATCGGGCCGAGACCGATCCCGGTCCCGCCGCTTCCCGGCTCTCGGCGATGCTGCGCGAGGCGATCGCCGACCAGCTCTCGACCTGAAGCGGCGCGAACCGTCCCGGTGCGCCCGGGCTCCCGGAGTCGCATGAGTCACGTCATGCCCGACATCCACATCGCGACCGGCTACCGTCCTGGCAGCATCGGTGCCGTCGCCGAGCTTCACGGCCGCCACTACTCCGCGAGCCACGGGTTCGACCAGGTCTTCGAGGCGAAGGTCGCCCGCGAGCTCGGGGAGTTTCTCTGCCGCTACGACCCGCGGGTCGATCGGCTCTGGCTCGCGCTGCGCGGAGACGAGGTCCTCGGCTCGATCGTCATCGACGGCGGCGAGAGGCCCGGGACCGCCCACCTGCGCTGGTTCATCCTCGCACCCGGCGCCCGCGGCCTCGGGCTCGGGAAGCGACTCATGGAGGAGGCGATGGCCTTCCTCCGCTCGGGCCTCTTCGAATCCGCCTACCTCTGGACCCTCGCCGACCTCGACGCCGCCATCCACCTGTACGAGCTTCATGGCTGGGAGACGGCGGAGCGGATCCGCGGGACGCAGTGGGGCAAGACCGTGGACGAGGTGCGGATGACCTTGCGCCTGGGAGGGCTCGCACCTTGAAGTTCCTTCGGCTTCACAGGCATGACCGCGGATGAAAGATAGTTCTCCGCGGCGTTACGGATCACACGTTCCGGACCTGACGCACTGCGCCTCGTCGAGCGGCGGATCGGACCGCGCACGCTGACGCCCCACCTGCGACCTTCGAGGGGACCGTCGTCGAGGACACCCAACTGACGTCGCGCCGCGTGGGTCACATCGCGCACGCCGGGTCCGTCCTGGTGCTCTCGAAGGAGACCGCCATGGTGCCACGAGCTCGCCGGGCTGCGTTCGCCGTCGCAATCGCCGCCGTACCGCTCCTCGCCGGAGCCGACGTCGTCACGGACTGGAACACGACGGTCACGGCCGTCACATCCACCGGCGCGTCGCCGCCGCAGGTCCGCGCCTACGCCCTCGTGCACGCAGCGATGCACGACGCGGTGAACGCGATCGAGCACCGGTACCAACCGTACGCGGTGGATCTCAAGGCGCCGGCGGGCGCGAACGTCGACGCGGCCGCGGCCGCGGCGGCGCACGGCGTCCTCACGGCCATCCTCCCCTCCCAGAAGGCCGCAGCCGATGCGGCGCTCGCCGCCTCGCTGGCGAAGATCCCGGACGGTACGTCCAAGACCGACGGCGTCGCCGCCGGCGCACAGGTGGCAGCGAAGTTCCTCGCACTTCGCAACGACGACGGCTTCTCCGCCAAGGTCGACGTGAAGCCCCTGGCCGCCGCGCCGGGCGTGTGGCAGCTCACGCCCGGATGGCCCGCGCCGCTCGCCACGCAGTGGGGCCGGATGAAGCCCATGGTGATCGCGAAGCTGTCGGAGTTCGACCTCGGCGGGCCACCGCCGGTCGGGAGCGAGCGCTTCGCGCGCGACTACAACGAGATCAAGGCCGTCGGCGCGCGAAGCAGCTCGGTGCGGACCGCCGACCAGACCGCGGTCGCGATCTTCTGGACGTCCCAGACGCTGGCGGTCTGGAATGCGGTCGCGCAGGCGGCGGCACGCGCACACAAGCTCTCGGTGCCCGAGGACGCGCGCCTGTTCGCCCTCGTCAACATCGCTGCATACGACAGCACCATCGTCTACGTCGACCAGAAGTACCGGTACAACTTCTGGCGGCCCTACACGGCCATCCGGACCGGCGCCGGAACGGCGCTCGCGGCGGACGCGTCCTGGGAGCCGCTGCTCGCGACGCCGGGGCACCCGGAGTATCCCTCGGGGCACTGCACGAACTCGGGAGCCGTCGCCGAGGTGCTGCGCCGGTTCTTCGAGGACGATCGCGTGGACGTCTCGTTCACCTACCCGCTCCAGTTCGGCGTCACGCGCACGTGGAAGAGCTTCACGGAGATCGAGGCGGAGGTCCTCGACGCGCGGGTGTGGGGCGGCATCCATTACCGCGGGACCGACGAGGTGAGCACGACCATCGGCAGAAAGATCGGCGAGCACGTCGTCGCCAAGGCCTTGCTCCCCGTGAAGATGGCGGAGCGCTGACGCACCCGGGTGATCTCGCCGGGGACGGGGCCGAGGGGCAGCAGCCGAAACTCGATCCCCAGCGGGCCGCCCGAGAGTGGGCTGACGACCGAGCGAACCGGCGACCGGGGCCCCTGGCGAGCGCCAGCGCACCGCGCGGGTGCTCCGAGACCTCATTGGCCGAATTTCGCGCCCGCGAAGCGGGCGAAGCCGCGTTATCTCGTCTACGAGTTGCGGACGCGGACGTGATGTGACGCGACGATCGAAACGCGCGCACCGGCGCACACCGCCACGGGCGAGGAGGCCGGGTCACGCCGAAGCACCGAGGCGTTCGGGCGCGCCGCGAACGGCCGCGAGGGCCACGAAGCCCGAGCGGACGGCGGTGCAGGATGCCGGTTCCGGCGATCCGCTCCTGGCAAAGTACGACCGGCTGGTCGCGAAGTACGAAGCCGTCGTCGCGCAGCTTCGAAGCGCCGGCGACGAGCGCAACGCGCAGGCGGCCTTCGCGCTGGCCGCCATGCGGTCTCCGGTGACGGGCTACGCTTTCCTCCGCGAAGGTTCGATCATCGTCCGCAACCCGATGTTCCTGACCCTGGAGAGCGAGCACCAGGGCACATGGCGCACCCCGCAGGGCCTGGTACCGACGCTGAGCGAATGCGTCCTGAGCCAGAGCGCCGGGTTGAGGAAGCCATGGGAAGTCGTTCGCCTCGAGCGGACGGATGGGAGCTGCCTTCTCGACCTGCGGATGGGACGCGTCGGCGTCGGGACCGCCGCCCTGTTCGTCGCGACCCTGGTGGACGTGACCGAGATCATCCAGGCCTCCCGTGCGCTCGAGGCCGCCGAGCGAGCCCGGGCGGAGGAGCAGCGTATCCGCGCGCTCGGCGAGGTGGCCTCGGGGTTCGCGCACGCCTTCAACAACTCGCTCCACGCGCTCAAGATGACGCTCGAGGTGGTCCGCGGCGGCACCGACGGGCAGCGCCTCTCGCATCGACAGCAACGCGCGCTCGACGCCGTCGAACGCATCATCCGCGATGCCACGGCACGCGTCGGCCAGATCCAGGACGCGGCGCGCTCGCGGGGCGACGCGCCCATGGGATCGCTCGAGCTGGCCGGGATCATCGAGGACGCCCTCCAGCTCGCGCAGGCGCACGTGGTCGAGCGGTCTTACCTCTCCCGGGCTCCCATCCGCATCGACACGTCGATCCCCGCGACCCTGCCGCGCGTGCGCGGGCTGGAATCCGAGCTGCGATCCGTGTTCCTCAACCTCCTCGTGAACGCACGCGATGCCATGCCAGGAGGGGGGACCATCCGGATCACCGCGCGGGAGGGAGAGGGCTCCGTGGCCGTGACGGTGTCGGACGACGGGGTCGGGATCCCACCGGAGCACCTCGGCCGCATCTTCGACCCGTTCTTCACCACCAAGGCCGACAGCGGGACGGGCCTCGGCCTCTCGATCGCGCGCAACGTGATGCGTCGGCTCGGAGGCAACATCACGGCCGAGAATCGATCCGGATCGAAGGGAGCGGCCTTCACGCTCACCTTCCCCATCGCCCAGGTTGCCACCGCAGAAGCGCCCGCGCGCGTGCCGAGCGGCACCACCCCTGCCGCCAGTCCGCGGCGCATCCTCGTCGTGGACGATGACGCCGATGGCGGCGACGCCCTCACGGAAGTCCTCCGCATCCGCGGTCACGAAGCATCGAGCGTCACGAACGGTCCGGAGGCCATCGCGCTGTTCGAACGGGGCGGTCGCTTCGACCTCGTCCTGTGCGACCTCGGGATGCCCGGGATGAACGGATGGGACGTGGCCGAGCGGCTGCGCGCCCTCGATCCGAGCGTCACCGCCTACCTCGTGACGGGTTGGGGGCACGAGATCGCGCCGGACGAGCCGAGGCGCCGGACGGTCGCCGGCATCCTCGCCAAGCCGCTCGACCTCGACGAGCTCGAGCGCGCCATCACGGCGAAGCGCTGAGACGGCGCACGCGCGACGGTGCCCATCACGTGCCGTCAGCGCGCGGCGCCCGCCCAGCGCTCCCAGCGCGCCCGCGCCACCCGCAGCTCGCGGACCTCGGCGTCATAGCGCGCCGCCGCGTCCTGCAGGCTGCGCAGCGCGACGGCGCGGGCGACCGCGTCGAGCGCACCGGCGCGGAACGATCGCTCCAGCAGCTCCAGCTCCCGCGCGACGATGTCCGGCGTCCGCGCCACCGCGTCGAGCGCCTCCTGCGCAGCGGCGAGGCCCGCCCGGGCCTGCTCCAGCTCCTGCCGCACGTCGGCGCGCGCCCGGCGCGCCTCCGCCTCCGCCACCAGGATCCGCCCCGAGGCGCGCGCGCGCTCCACGTCCCTGCGATCGAAGAGGCCGAGCGGCGCCTCCAGCCGGAACCCGACCTCGGCGTCGGTCCACGCCGCGGAGAGTCCCGCGCCGGCCGGCCCGCTGAACGATCCCGCCGGGATCTCGCGGCGACCCTGCGCGTAGAAGCCCCCCACCGTCAGCTCGGGCCACGCGCTCCGCTCGTGGGCCGCCAGCTCGAGACGCGCC
>DASTGH010000466.1:0-2680 GCA_035719345.1 Anaeromyxobacteraceae bacterium | reverse complement strand
GTCCGTCGCGGCGGTGGAGGAGGTCCTCGCCCGCGCCGCGGGCGCCCCGGGCCTGCGCATCGTGCCGGTGCGCGCCGACGGACTCCCCGGGGCCGTGCACGCGCTCGGCACGGCGGGCCTCGTCTGCGGGCGCGTCCGCGGCGAGATCCGGTTTCCGGACGACGCCACCATCTCGCCGGAGCACGCGCGCTTCACGGCCCGCGAGGCCGGCGCGGTGGTCGAGGATCTGCGCAGCCTCAACGGGACCTTCGTCCGCCTGCGCGGGCCGCGCCCGCTGTCGAGCGGGGACGAGGTGCGGCTCGGCCGTCAGCTGCTCCGGGTGGAGCCGCTGCCGCGGGCCATCGAGGGCACGGGCGCGCGGCCGTGGGGATCGGCCGACCCCGGCTACCGCGTGCGGCTCGTGCAGGTGCTGGAGGGCGGGGGCGTGGGTGAGGTGTTCCCGCTCGCCGACGGCGAGAGCCTGGTCGGGCGCGAGGCGGGCGACGTCACCTTCCCGTCCGACCGCTACGTCTCGGCGCGTCACGCACGCATCGACGTGGCCGCGGGCGGCGTCACGATCACCGACGTCGGCAGCTCGAACGGCACCTTCGTGCGCGCGGCGGGGCCGACCGAGATCGGACCGGGTGATCAGGTGCTGATCGGCATGCAGCTGCTGCGGATCGAGGGCTGACGAACCCTGGCACCGCGCTGCGCGCGCTTCGCGCGCGGGCGCGGGCAAGCCCGCGCCTGTCAACCAAACGACTTTTCCTTCTGCTCCTGCTCTTCCTTGCAGCGGATGCAGAGGGTCGTGACCGGGCGCGCCTCGAGGCGCTTCATCGAGATCTCCTCCTCGCACTTCTCGCAGATGCCGAAGGTGCCGTTCTCGATGCGGGCGAGCGCCTTGTCGATCTTGGCGAGGAGGAACTTCTCGCGGTCGCGCAGCCGGAAGATCATCGACTGCGTGTACTCGCTGGAGGCGAGGTCGATCTCGTCCGGGAGGTCGTCGGTGTCGAAGCTCGACTCCTCGGTGAGGGTCTTCTTCGCGGAGAGGAGGAGCTGCTTCTTCGAGTCCTCCAGCATCGTCTTGAACTTCTTGAGATCCTTCTTGTTCAAGGCGGTTACCCCCGGCAGGCCCGGCCCCCCGCGGGGCCGCGAAAAGGACCGGCAAGGTAAGGCGGCCACTCCCCCCCTGTCAAGCCGACGGGCGCCCCGGATCCGCGCGCTTTCCTTGACTTGCACGGCGACGTCCGCGCTTGATCCGCCGCCATGCCGGAGGCCCGCTTCGACCGAGAGTTCGTCCGCGCCGCCCTGACGCTCGCGGCCCGCACGGAGGTGGACCGCCTCCTCGTGGTGAGCGATCACCCCCTCACGCCGCAGGAGATCCGCGGGCGCCCGATCAAGCGGAAGCTCGTCTACGCGGTGACGAGCGACGCGCTCGCCCACCAGCTGGCCGCGAAGAAGTACCAGACCGTCCTCATCCCGCCCTACCAGTACTCGCGGGTGGAGCAGATCAAGGTCGCGCTCGTGGCCTGCCAGTCGGAGAACATGGTGCACGAGGGCGACACCATCCTCGCGCTCGCCGGCCACGGCCCGGAGCGCAACCTCGACACGCTGGTGCGCATCCGGCTCGGCGACGAGGAGGACGAGCCCATCCGCGTGGACTCGCTCGACCTCGGCCCCGAGTTCAGCTCGCAGGTGGTGGAGGGCCTCCTGCACGTCGCGATGGAGATCGGCGCGCAGGGGTACGAGGGCCATCCCACCGGCACCATCCTCGTCATCGGCGACTCGGTGGCGGTCATGGAGAAGAGCCGGCAGCTCACGCTCAACCCGTTCCAGGGGATGAGCGAGGCCGAGCGCAACTGCATGGATCCGCCGATCCGCGACGCGATCAAGACCTTCGCCGTCCTCGACGGCGCGTTCGTCATCCGCGAGGACGGGACGGTGCTGTCGGCCGGGCGCTACCTGCAGGTGATCTCGAAGGACGTCAACGTGCCGATGGGCCTGGGGGCGCGGCACACGGCGGCCGCGGCCGCGACCCGGGAGACCAAGGCCGTGGCCATCACGGTCTCGCAGACGACGGGGAACGTGCGGTTCTTCAAGGAGGGGGAGATCGTGCTCGAGCTGCATCAGACCGCGCGCCGGATCTGAGGTCATCGTCCCCCTCCGCCTCCACCTCGACCGCGCCGCCCGCACGCTGCTCCCGCTGGCGGGGTTCCTGGCGCTCGTCGCCATGGTCGACATGGCCGACTGGAACGAGGGGCCGACCCGCGCCGCGGGGCTCCTGCTCTTCGCCGCGGCGCTCGCGGTCGCCGGCCGGGCTGCCCTCGCTCCGGCGCGCAGCTCGCGCGCGCTCCTCGTCGCCGCCCTCGCTGCCTCGCTGCTCAGGCTCGCGCCCGCGCTCGCCGGGCTGCCGCGCGCGGAGGGCCCGCCCAACGACATCGGGTGGACGACGGCGCGCGCGGTGCAGGCGATCCGGGGCGGCGCCTCGCCGTACGCCTCCCTCCTCGATCCGCAGCGGGACCTGCCGCGGCGCGAGCCCGGGTTGGGCTGGTTCATGGGCTACAAGTACGGACCGCTCGTCCCGCGCTTCTACGCGCCCTTCCTCGACGAGGTCGGGTACCCGCGCGGCCTGTACCTCGGCAACGCGGTCGTCCTGGCGGCCGCGGCCCTGGTCGCCGCCGCGCTCGCGGCGCGCGCGGCC
>DASTGH010000465.1:0-2282 GCA_035719345.1 Anaeromyxobacteraceae bacterium | reverse complement strand
GGTCGCGGAGGGCGCGGCGGACCGCGCGAGCCGCACTGCGGCAGCGGCCAGCTCGCCGGCCGTCGCCGCCACGCCCGCCGCGCGCAGCCGCGGGGCCGCCAGGTTGAAGGTGGCCGTGAGCACGACCTCGGCGCCCGCCTCGGCGTGTGCGGCGTGGACGCGCGCCACCTCCTCCGGCCGCGACAGGAGCCACGCCTCCGGCAGCGACTCCGCCGGCAGGCCCGCGGCCTGGAGGGCAGTGGCCATGGCGCCGTCGAGGAGCCTCACGCCAGCGCCACCGCCCCCGCCGGGCCGCGGAGGAGATGGCGCGAACCGGTGACCCTGCCGGCTGCGCCCAGGAACCGGATGGACGCCATCGCGGAGAGAATCCTACAATGGAGGACCCGCGGGCGCTCCGAGCGCGCCCCGTCGAGCGAGGCCGTCGCCAGCATGCGCCGCAAGATCCGCGTCGTCGGTGCGATGATCGAGAAGGAGGGCAAGTACCTCATCACGCAGCGTCCGCCGCGGGCGACGCTGCCCCTCCTCTGGGAGTTCCCCGGCGGCCGCGTCGAGCCGGGCGAGACCGACGAGGAGGCGCTGGCGCGCGAGCTCAGCGAGGAGATGGGGATCGCGGTCGCCGTCGGCGAGCGCGTCATCCACGTCGAGCACGGCTACGAGAACTACGACATCGACTTCTGCGTCTACCGCTGCCAGCACGTGAGCGGGCAGATCCAGCACCTGCGCGTGAACGACCACCGCTGGGTGCGGCCGCACGAGCTCGACTCCTACGAGTTCCCGGCGGCCGACGAGAAGACCATCGCCAAGCTGCTGGGGCTCTAGTCCGCCCCGGGCGGGCTCACGGCCCGCTCCCTCGCCACCCCCACAGGACGCCCCACCAGCGCCAGCGCGCACGGCGCGACAGTTTGCCCACATGTGCCACGTGCACATGTTGGCGGGCGGGGGGTGGAGGTCGCGTGGCAGATCATCCGAAGGGGAGCGGTCGGCAGGACAAGGGAGCGAAGGGCACGGGGCGCTCGCCGTTCGCCTCGCCGATCGCCTGGCTCGTCCTCATCGCGCTCGCCATCTTCCTGTTCCGCGCCTTCCAGGACGTGGGCGTGCGCCGCACCTCCTACTCGCAGTGGAAGGAGATGCTGCGCTCCGGCTCCTTCTCGCGGGTGGTGGTGGGGCCGGACTGGGTCCGCGGCTATCCCAAGCCCGCGGCCGACGACGGCGCCGAGCGCGGTCGCGACCAGGGGCTGCCCTACGTCGCCACCCGCCTCGCGGGCGACGACGACCTGGTGAAGCAGATCGAGTCGGCCAAGGTCGACTACGACGCCGTCTCCTCGAGCGGCATGGGCGACGTCTTCTGGGTCTGGATCCTCCCCATCGCGCTCGGGCTCGTCTTCTGGGGCTGGGTCATGCGCCGCATGACGGGGCAGATGGGGCAGGGCCCGCCCGGCGTCATGACCTTCGGGAAGTCCAAGGCGCGCGTCCACATGGAGCCGGACACGGGCATCACCTTCCAGGATGTCGCCGGCATCGACGAGGCGGTCGAGGAGCTGCAGGAGATCGTCGAGTTCCTGAAGACGCCGGAGAAGTACCGGCGGCTCGGCGGCCGCATCCCCAAGGGCGTGCTCCTCGTCGGGCCCCCCGGCACCGGGAAGACGCTCCTGGCGCGCGCCACCGCGGGCGAGGCGGGCGTGCCGTTCTTCTCGCTCTCCGGCTCCGAGTTCGTGGAGATGTTCGTGGGCGTCGGCGCCGCGCGCGTGCGCGACCTCTTCCAGCAGGCCACCGCCAAGGCGCCCTGCATCGTCTTCATCGACGAGCTCGACGCGCTCGGGAAGAGCCGCAACGCCGGGATGGTGGGCGGGCACGACGAGCGCGAGCAGACGCTGAACCAGCTCCTGGTGGAGATGGACGGCTTCGAGTCGAACGAGGGCGTGATCATCGTGGCCGCGACCAACCGGCCCGACGTGCTCGATCCGGCCATCTTGCGGCCCGGCCGCTTCGATCGGCGGATCGTGGTGAACCGCCCCGACGTGCGCGGGCGCGAGGGCATCTTGCGGGTGCACACCAAGAAGGTGCCGCTGGGCTCCGACGTGGATCTGGAGGTGCTGGCGCGCGGGACGCCCGGCATGGTGGGCGCCGACATCGAGAACCTGGTGAACGAGGCGGCCCTGCTGGCCGCACGGCGCAGCAAAGAGAAGGTCGAGATGACCGACTTCGAGCTGGCCAAGGACAAGGTGTTGATGGGAGCCGAGCGGCGCTCCATGGTGATGTCGCTGCATGAGCGGCGCAATACC
>DASTGH010000464.1:0-3319 GCA_035719345.1 Anaeromyxobacteraceae bacterium | reverse complement strand
TCCTGTCACTTATGACCTGATGTCCCTGCTGGAAGACGCGCGGCGGGACATCGATCCCACGTTGGTGGCAGAGATGAAGACCCGCTACCGCGCGGCGTTCCCGCATATCAGCGCCGAGGACTTCGCCCTGTCCTGGGCGGTGATGGCGACGAGCTTCGCCCCGAGCCCCACGCCGTACGCCGCCGCCGCCAGCGCCCAGAGCGCGAAGGCGTGCGGCCGCGGGAAGCGCTCCTCGGCCCGCTGCACGACGTAGCTCACCGCCTGCGTGGCGAGCGGATGCAGCCCCCATGCGGCCGCCACCGCCAGCGCGAACGGCGCCGCCCGCGCGTCGCCGGTCCGGCGCGCCAGCGCCCGCACCAGGAGGAAGGCGAGCGCGACGGCGGCGAGGTGGAGGAGGACGCTCGTCCGGTGGAAGGCGAGGGGATCGAGTCCGGCGCGCGCGTAGTCGAGCGCGAAGGAGAGATCGGCGACGGGACGCGCCTCGGCCGAGATCGGCTGGTCGGCGACGCGGCGGAGGAACGCCGGGAGGTCCTTGATGGCGAGGTTCTCGACGATGCTCGGGCCGTCGTCGAACTGGAACTCGCCCGAGAGCGCCGGGCGGTACGCGAGCGCGACCGCGCCGAGCGCGGCGGCGAGGCCGAGGGCGACCGCTGCGGTGCCGAGGGCGGGATGTCTCACGGGGCGGCCCCGGGCTGCACGAATTGCGCCCTCCTGCCCCGCGGGCAGGAGACGCGCGCGGCGCAACGGTTGCGCTGGGTCAAGCCCGGCCGGAGGCTCGTGCGCATCCGTTTCGTCCCTGCATCTCTCAGAAATAGACGACCGCGACCTGCCACGCCGTCCCGGCGACGAAGACGACCCCGAGGAGCGCGTGCTTCACCTTGAGGAGCCGGATCCGGTCCTTCGCCACGTCACCCGTCCAGCCGAAGACCTTGAACGTCGCCATCCGCACGAGACCGGTCGCGAGGATGACGCCGAGGCTCACCCAGGTGAGCAGCATGAAGCGCGCGGCGAGCGGCGGAACGAGGCTCACCGCCGGCGCCCAGGCCGGCTTCGCCGTCTCCGTGTGGAGCATCGAGATGAGCACGAGCGAGGCGATCCACGTCCCGGTGGCCACGTCGTGCACGAAGGCGTTGAGGATCGTGAGCTTCTCGCGCATGGCTTCGCGCCACCCCGCAACGCACGTGCCAGACGCGCCCCGAGGCTCGGGCCCGGTTGGCTTCCTTCGTGCTAGGAGTCACAGCTTCCGGCCGTTCCGCTCCCGCACCCACAAGCCCACGGGTACTCGATTCATGAGCAGGATCCTCTTCGTCGGACCGCCGTACTCGTGCTGGGGCGTCCAGGTCATCGGCACCTGGCCGCCGCTCCAGCTCGCCTACCTGGCGGGGACGGCCGAGAAGGCCGGCCACGAGGCGCGCATCTACGATGCGATGAACAAGAACACCTCGTTCGACGACGTCCGCGAGGAGGTGGCGCGCCTCCGGCCGGACGTGGTCGTGACGCTCGACTACCTGCCGGTGACCGGGGCCATCAGCACCGCCACCGTCCCGGCCGCCCTCCAGGTGCTCAAGGTCGCGAAGGAGGTGGACCCCGAGATCGTCACCGTCATCGGCGGCCCCCATCCCACCTTCATGTACAAGGAGATCTTCGCCGACCCTGCGCACCGGGTCGACTTCGTCCTGTGCGGCGAGGCGGAGGAGACGCTCCCCGAGCTGCTGGCGGCGCTGCCAGGCGGCGACCTGGCGAGCGTGCGGGGGATCGCCTACCAGCGCGACGGGCGGGTCGTCGCCACCCCGCTGCGGCCCCACATCGCCGACCTCAACGCGCTGGCGCCGGCGTGGCACCTGCTCGACTGGAAGGACTACCACTACAACATCGAGCCGTGGGGGCGCATGGCGTCGATGCTCACCTCGCGCGGCTGCATGATGGGCTGCTCCTTCTGCAGCCACCGCCAGTTCTGGCGGGGCGACTGGCGGGCCCGCGACCCCAGGAACGTCATCGAGGAGATGCACCAGCTCGTCGACGTGCACGGCGTCCAGTTCATCACGCTCATCGACCCGTACCCCACCAACGACCGCGACCGCTGGGAGCGGCTGCTCGACCTGCTCATCGCCGAGAAGATGGACGTGAAGCTGCTCATGGAGACCCGCGTCGAGGACGTCATCCGCGACCGGGATCTCCTGCCCAAGTACCGGGCGGCCGGCGTCATCCATCTCTACCTGGGCGCCGAGGGCAGCACCGACGAGATGCTGGTCACCCTGAACAAGGGGACCAACGTCGGTCAGAACAAGCGGGCGGTGGACCTGGCCCGCGAGCACGACATCATGACCGAGGCCTCGTTCATGATCGGCGGGCCCACCGAGACGTGGAAGTCGATCGAGGGCACCATCGCCGAGGCCATCCGGGTCAACCCGGACATCGCGGTCTTCCCCGTGCTCACCCCGATGCCCTTCACGCCCATCTACAAGCAGTTCAAGGAGCGCGTCCGGGTCACCGACTGGTCCAAGTACAACCTGGCCACGCCCATCATCGAGCCCTACGAGATGACGCTGGAGGAGGTCATGGTGGCGCTGGGCCAGTGCTACATGAGCTTCTACGCGAGGAAGATGCCGGAGGTGATGCGGCTCCCCGACGGCTTCAAGCGCCGCTACATGCTGAGCGCCTTCCAGGAGATGATGAAGGGCTACCGGGAGCACTTCTCCTTCCTCGGCATGAAGATGCCGAAGATGCACGGCATGCCCATGGATCACGCCATGCCGACGGAGGGACCGCCTCGCCGTCACCTCCACCTCGTGAGCGGCGGGTAGATCCTCACCGCTGCAGCGCTCTGATCCGCTCCTCGGCCGCGAGCGCCCAGGCGCCTCTCGGCTCGAGCCTCAGGTACTCCCGGAAGGCGCGCACCGCGCCCGCCGCGTCCCCGGCCGCCTCGAGCGCCACGGCGCGGCCGTAGTGCGCCGGGGCCAGCCTCGGGTCGAGCTCGACCGCGCGGTCCTGCTCGCGCAGCGCCGCGGCGGGATCGCCCAGGTCGAAGTAGCTCCAGCCCAGGTTGGAGTGCGCCGTCGCGCTGCCCTCGAAGAGCGCGAGCGACCGGCGGTAGACCGCCACCGCCTCGGCGTGGCGCCCGGCGACGGCGAGCGCGAGCCCCTGCTCCTGGCTCGCCTCCGCCTGCGCCATCCGGTCTGCCGTCTGGAGCCGCGCCCGCAGCGCCTGGGCGCCGGCGGGGTCGCCGGCCGCGGTCGCGGCGGCGAGCGCGAGGTCGAGGTCCTCGCGCGACTCCGGCGCCTCGCGGAGGTTCTCCTCGGCGCGGGCGCGCGCCTCGGCC
>DASTGH010000463.1:0-5170 GCA_035719345.1 Anaeromyxobacteraceae bacterium | reverse complement strand
CCTGCCGCGCCGGACGCGCCTGCGCGCTCCTCCCCTCGGGCCGCCGCGTCGAGGGGGCCTGGCACGGCGGCCGCATCGTGGTGGAGCAGCCATGACGCGTCAGGTTCCCGCCGCGGTCGCGCTCGCCCTCGCCCTCGCCGGCTGCGGCGTATCCCACATCGACAAGTACGTCCCCAAGCACCGCGAGTACGACCCGCCGAAGGGCGCCGACCAGGCCGCCGACGCGCCCTCGCCCGGGAGCCTGTGGCGCGACGGCCGCTCGCCCGCGATGCTCTACACGGACGCCCGGGCGCTGCGCGAGAGCGACCTCGTGGTGGTGAAGGTCGAGGAGGTCGCCGACGCGAAGCGCAGCGCCGACACCGACATGACGCACCAGTCGGACTTCACGGCCATCGCCAACTTCATGCAGGCGGTGAAGCCCCAGGCGTCGATCGAGGGGAAGTTCGACAAGCGGTTCCAGGGCCTCGGGTCGACCGCCCGCACCGAGCGGCTCACCGCGACGGTCCCGGCGCTCGTGCGCAAGGTGCTCCCCAACGGAAACCTCTTCATCGAGGGCCACCGGGTCGTGCTGGTGAACCAGGAAGAGCAGCACTTCTACATCTCGGGCGTGGTGCGGCCGATCGACATCGACCAGGAGAACAGCGTCAAGAGCTCGATGATCGCCGACGCGGAGATCGAGTTCACCGGGCGCGGGATCCTGTCGGACAACCAGCGACAGGGGTGGGCGTCGCGGTGGTTCGGGTGGATCTGGCCGTTCTGAGGAGGACGACCGTGACCTCGACCTCGTCCCCGTGCTCGCCTTGGTCCTCGTCCTCGTCGACGACCGCGCACGAGTTCGTTCACCCTGAGTCCTTCGACTTCGGCCTCGCCTCCGTTCGCCCTGAGCGTAGCGAAGCGGAGTCGAAGGGCGAGGCCTCCGCTCAGGACGGGCTGCGCGACGCGCCAGCGTCGCGGAGTCGAAGGGCCCGCGCCTGGATCTTCGACCCGACCCCTGCCGAGATCCGGGCCCTCGCGCGCGCGGTCCTGACCCGCGCCCTCCTCCTCCTCGCGCTCGCGCTCCCCTCGCTCGCCTCCGCCGCCGTCCGCGTGAAGGACCTCGCCTCGGTGCAGGGGGTCCGCGACAACGAGCTGTTCGGCTACGGCCTGGTCGTGGGCCTCGCCGGGACCGGCGACAGCGAGCGCGTGCTCTTCACGCAGCAGTCCCTGGCCGGCATGCTGGGCCGGCTCGGCATCCGCATCGATCCGCGCGAGGCGCGGGCGCGCAACGCCGCCGCGGTCATGGTGACGGCGCGGCTGCCCGCCTACAGCCGCCCCGGCTCGCACCTCGACGTCTCGGTCGCGTCCCTCGGCGACGCGCGCTCGCTCGCGGGCGGCCTCCTGCTGCTCACCCCGCTCTCCGCCGCCGACGGGCAGATCTACGCCGCGGCGCAGGGACCGGTGCAGACCGGCGGGTACACCGTCAGCGCGGCGGCCTCGTCGGTCGGCAAGAACACGCCGACCGCCGGCCGCGTCCCGGCGGGCGCGACCGTCGAGCGGAGCGTCACGCCGGCCCTCCCCGGCGACCGCCTCTTCCTCTCGCTGCACCAGCCCGACTTCACCACCGCGAGCCGCGTCGCCCAGGCGCTCTCGGCGGCGCTCGGCGGCAGCGCCCCGGCGGCCCGCGCCGTGGACGCGGCCTCGGTCGAGGTGGCCGTCCCCGAGGCGTTCCGGGGCGATCCGGTCGGCCTCGTCGCCAAGCTGGAGGTGCTCGAGGTCGAGGCCGACGCGCGGGCGCGCGTCGTGGTCTCGGAGCGGACCGGCACCGTCGTCGCCGGCGAGCGCGTGCGCATCCGGCCGGTGGCCATCTCGCACGGCGGGCTGCAGGTGTCGGTCAGCGTGCAGCCACTCGTCTCGCAGCCGGGCCCGAGCTTCTCGGAGCGGCCGAACCCGAACGCGCGCACCGTCGTCACCGAGGTCGGGACGCCCAGCGCCAGCGAGGAGTCGCGCGGCGTGGTCGCCCTCCCCGGCACCACCACGGTGCAGGACCTGGCGAAGGCGCTCAACACGCTCGGCGCCAGCTCGCGCGACCTCGTCTCCATCCTGCAGGCGATGAAGGCCGCCGGCGCGCTCGACGCCGAGCTCGAGGTGATCTGACGTGCCTCGCGGCCCCGACGCGGCGGAGGCGCAGCGCGCCCGCCTCCACCAGGCGGCGGTGGCCCTCGAGACCATGGTGGTGAAGCAGCTCGTCACCACCTCGAAGGCATTCACCGGCGGCGAAGGACCGGGCAGCGCGGTCCGGGCGGACCTGTTCGCCGACGCGCTCGCCGACGCGATGGTGAAGGGCGGCGGCATCGGGCTGGCGAAGCAGATCGAGCGGAGCATGGCGGGGCCAGCCTCGTCCCCTGCCCGCTCCACCTCCACCGTGGGCGACGCGCTCGTCACGAGCGCCTTCGGCCCGCGCCACGATCCCTTCGACGGCCACCTGACGCGTCACGAGGGCGTCGACCTCGCCGGCGACGAGGGCGCCGAGGTGCGCGCACCGCGCGGCGGCGTCGTGCGGCGCGCCGGCGAGCGAGGCGGCTACGGCCAGGCCCTGGAGATCGATCACGGCGACGGCGTCGTGACGGTCTACGGCCACGCCTCCGAGCTGCTCGTGGGCGAGGGGGATCGCGTCGACCCGGGTCAGCCCATCCTCCGGGTCGGGAGCACGGGTCGCGCCACCGGGGCGCACCTGCACTTCGAGGTCCGGGTGGGCGGGCGTCCCGTCGATCCGGGGCGGGCCCTTAAGATCTACGGCCTCCGTGCCGAAGGCATGATCGAGAGCGGGTCCTGACCGCCCGGAGGACGTCATGAAGGTCACGGACGCGAGCCAGATCAAGGCACTGGCTCCCGGGAAGATCCCGGACATCACGAGGCCGGCCCCCGCCGAGCGCGAGGGCGACCGCGTCTCGACCGACGATTCCGCCAAGGTCGCTGCGGCCGTCGCGCAAGCGGCGGCCGCCGCCGGCTCCGCGCGCGCCTCCCACCTGCAGGCCATCGAGGCAGCGGTGCGTCAGGGTACGTACCGCCCCGACCCGCAGCGCATCGCGCAGGAGATCCTCGACGACGCCGAGCTGGCCGCGCGGTTGCAAGCGCTGCTCAGCCGTTGAGGCCGCTTCAGCCGGGCCGACCGGAAGGACGGGACATGGACCTCGAGAACGCCCTCGAGACGGCGGGACGTCTGCGCGACGCGCTCGCCGCCGAGGTGGAGAGCGCGCGGCACGAGCGGCAGCTGCTGCGCGCCCTCGACACGAAGGGGCTCTTCTCGCGGGCGGCGCAGCGCAGCGGTTTCCTGGCCGAGGTGGCGCGGCTGGAGCAGGAGCTCGCGGCCGCGCTCGGGCGCGCCGCGCGCGCGCTCGGCGTCGGCGAGGTGACGCTCGAGGCGCTCCGGGCGCGGGCGCCCGGACCGGGCGGCGCGCTGGCGCGCACGCTCTCCGAGGTCCGCGCGCTGGCAGGCGCGCTCAAGGAGATCGACGCGCTGAACCTCCAGCTCGCGGGCCGCGCCCTGGCGTGCGTCCGCGGCTACGTCGACGCCCTCCAGCCGACCCCGCGCGCATACGACCGCCGCGGCGGGCGTGCCGCCGCGCCGGCGCTGGCGATGGTCTCCAGCAAGGGGTGAGCGATGAGCGACCTCCTCTCCGTCCTGGCGAACGCCGGATCGAGCCTCGCCGCCCAGCAGGCGCTCCAGGCGACCGCCGGTCACAACGTCGAGAACGCGAACACGCCGGGGTTCGCGCGCCAGCGCGTGTCCATCGCGGCGGTCCAGCCCGCCGAGAGCGTCAACGGCCAGTACATCGGCCGCGGCGCGACGGTGCAGGCGATCACGCAGGCGCGCGACCGCTTCCTCGAGGCGCAGATCCCCGTCGCCCTCGGCCAGGCGGCGTCCTCGGCCGCCGAGGCGGACGCCCTCTCGTCCGTCCACGCGCTCGACCCCACCGCGCCGGGAAGCCTCGGCGACGCGCTCTCGTCGTTCTACGCGTCGCTGCAGGCGCTCACGCGGGATCCGGGCAACACCTCGCTGCGGACCGCGGCGCTCGGCTCCGCCACCGGGCTCGCCGCCTCGTTCCAGCGAACCCGCGGCGCCCTCGAGAGCACGCGCACCGGGATCGACCAGCAGGTGAGCGGGCTCGTCTCGCAGGTGAACGCCGAGGCGGCGCAGGTCGCCGAGCTGAACGTGCAGATCCGGATCGCCAGCGCCGGCGGCGGGTCGCCGAACGACCTGCTCGACGCGCGCCAGCAGCACCTCGACACGCTGGCGCAGCTCGTCGGCGCGACCCCGGTCCCGACCTCGGGCAGCGACGTCCAGGTGATGCTGGCCGGCGGCGTCGCGCTCGTCTCGGGCGACCGCGCCGGGACGCTCTCGACCTCGACGCGGACCGACGGGCACCTCGGCCTCGCCATCGCCCTGCCCGGCAGCGCCGGCGCGCAGCCGCTCGCGACGTCCCTCGGGGGCCAGATGGGGGGAGCGCTGGCGGCCCGCGACGGCGCGCTCGCCGAAGCCGTGAGCGGCCTCGACCACCTCGCGTACGACGTCGCCGGGGCGGTGAACGCCGTCCACGCCGCCAGCTACGGCGTCGACGGCTCGACCGGCCTCGACCTCTTCCAGGTGGGGACGAGCTTCGACGGGGCGGCTGCCGTGATCGCGGTGAACGCGGCGGTGGGCGTGAAGCAGCTCGCGACGGCTGGGGCCGCGGCCGCGCCGGGCGACGCGGCGGGGGCGCTGGCCCTCGTCGCGACGCAGGACGCCGCGCTCGCCAGCAGCGGGACGACGGTCCAGGGGACGCTCTCGTCGATGACCTCGGCGTTCGGCACGGCCGCGTCCCGGGCGCAGGCCTTCTCCGAGAACGACGCCGCGCTGCGCGACCACCTCACGAACCTGCGCGAGTCCGCCTCGGGCGTCTCCGTCGACGACGAGCTCATCGCCATGCAGGCGGCCCAGCGCGGCTACCAGGCCATCACGCAGGTGATCCAGGTGGCCGATTCCATGCTCGACACGCTGCTCAAGCTGCGCTGAGGAGGCGGCCCGTGCGCGTCACCGATCGACTCGTCTTCCAGCAGGCCACCAGCGACCTCGCCGGCGCCCGCGCGCGGGCCGAGGAGGCGCAGCACGTCGCCTCGACGGGCCTCCGGGTGGAGCAGCCCGGCGACGACC
>DASTGH010000462.1:0-15974 GCA_035719345.1 Anaeromyxobacteraceae bacterium | reverse complement strand
CCCGGCCGTTCGCCCTGAGCGTAGCGAAGCGGAGTCGAAGGGCGCGATCCGACGCCTCGCGTCGAGCCGGACCGGCCGTGCACCCGCGAGGGCGCCGCCGGCGGGCGCTCCCCCGGCTAGGCACCGTGCCACCTTCTTCCGGAGGGACACATGACGACGCTGCGCGCGCCCTGGCCCGCCCTGCTCTCGCTCAGCGCCGCGCTCGCCTGCGGCGGGTCGGGCGGCGGCGGGAGCTCGAGCGAGGCGCCGCCGAGCGACGCCGACCTCGTCGCCTCCGCCGGCCCGGGCGCGCTCGGCTCCGAGGCGGACGAGGACGAGTCGGTTGCGCCCGGCGGTCGGGTACACGTGGTCCGCCCGGGGGAGTCGATCCAGGCAGCGGTGGAGGCCGCCGCGGCGGGCGACACCGTCCTCGTGCAGCCCGGGACCTACCGCGAGGCGGGCCGCCCCTGCCCCACGAACCCCGACGCCACCTGCGCCGTGGTGATCTCGACCGACGGCATCCGGCTGGTCGGCGCGCGCGGGCCGCACGGCCGCGACGACGGGCGCGGCAGGGCGGCGGGCCCGGTGCTGGAGAACGCGGGCGGCCAGGACCAGGGCATCGCCATCGCCAAGGTCCGCCCGGCCGGCGCCCGGAACGCCGACTGCTTCACGCAACCGGAGCAGCACATCGCGGGAAACGTGGTGTCCGGGTTCACCGTCCGCGGCTTCGCGGGGGAGGGCATCTTCCTCTTCTGCGCCGACGACTTCCGCGTGACCCGCAATGCCACCCTCGACAACCTCGAGTACGGCATCTTCCCGTCGCACTCCGCGCGCGGCCGCGTCCGCGGCAACGTCGCCACCGGCGCGAACGACACGGGCATCTACATCGGGCAGTCCCACGACGTGCGCGTGAGCCACAACCTGGCGCAGGGGAACGTGAGCGGCTTCGAGATCGAGAACTGCACAGGCGTCCGGCTCGACCACAACGTCGCGACCGGGAACACGGGAGGGATCCTGAGCTTCACGCTGCCCGGCCTCGACCTGCTCGTGAACGAGGACAACGTCGTCGAGCGCAACGTCGTCGTGGCGAACGACAAGGACAACACGTGCACCGACCCGTCCGACACGGTCTGCCTCGTCCCGTCGGGCACCGGGATCCTCCTGCTCGCCGCGGACCGCAACACGGTCCGGGGGAACCTGGTCGCGCGCAACCGCACCGCCGGCATCGCCGTGTTCGACTTCTGCACCGCCACCGGCACGCCGCCGGATGCCTGCGCCGGGCTCGGGATCGACCCGTCGCCCGACGGGAACCGCATCGTGGGGAACCGCGTCGCGGGCAACGGGAACGATCCGGACGTGGCGCGCCTGCCGCCGGGCGTGCCCGGGGCCGACCTCCTCTGGTCGGGCGTGGGGACGGGCAACTGCTGGTCGCGCAACGGCGACGGCACCGTCTTCTCCCCCGTGCCGCTGCCCGCCTGCCCGAACCCGTAGCGCGCTGCCCGGCCGGGCGCGGGCCCGCCCGCGGCGTGCGCCGGCGCCGCGCGGCGGGTAGACCCCTGCCGTGCTCACCCGGCTCGGAGCGCCAGCGCCCGCCGCGGCCGATGCGGCCGACCTGCTCGTCGAGTGCCACGGGCGCATCCGGGCGTTCCTGGCGCTGGCGCGGCGCATGGCCGAGGCGGGGCCCGAGGAGCGCGACCAGCTGCCCGAGGCGGCGGAGCGCGTGCGCCGCTACTTCGTCGAGGCGCTCCCGCTGCACGCCGAGGACGAGGAGCGGTCGGTCCTGCCGCGGCTGCGCGGCCGCGACCCCGCGGTCGACGCCGAGCTCGCCGCCATGGCGCGCGAGCACGAGGAGCACGCCGCGCCGCTCCGGGCGCTGCTCGCCGCCTGCGACGCCCTCGGCCGGGAGCCCTCCCGCCACGCGGAGCTCGCGCCTGCCGTCCTCGCGGCGACGGCTGCGCTCGAGCGTCACTTCGACGCGCACCTCGCGCGGGAGGAGGCCGTGATCTTCCCGGCGCTGCGCCTGCTCCCGTCCGAGGAGCGCGCCGCGATCGCCCGC
This sequence comes from Anaeromyxobacteraceae bacterium, assembly GCA_035719345.1. Lineage (GTDB taxonomy): Bacteria > Myxococcota > Myxococcia > Myxococcales > Anaeromyxobacteraceae > Anaeromyxobacter_A. Next base: position 13,939 of record DASTGH010000462.1, on the reverse strand, counting down.
GAGATGCGCGCGCGCCGCGAGCCGCCGCAGCAACGCTAGAGCCCCTTTCGACGGGGGCGTCCCATGTGGTCGTCCACCGCCGCGGGACGCCCTCCGGCACACGCGTGGTCGACGGTGGGTTGCGCGACAGTCCGTCCCGCACTCACGGGAATACAAGCGCCAGGAAGGGGTGCGTACCCTGCAATTGGCTCGCAGGGACCGGCTCGGGTTCCTCGCGAAACACGTCTCGCCCACCACCACCACCGCGCGGCCCCTTGGGGGGTCGCGCGGAGCGGGACGGCTCACGCTCGCACGCGCAGGGAGGGGACTCCGATGTCGGACACCACGAAGAAGTTCACCAGGCGAGACGTCCTCAAGGTCGGCGCCGCCGCCGCCGTCGGCGCTTCCGCACTCGGCGCCCGCCGGGCCGCGGCGCAGACCTCCACCTGCAGCGGGCTCGGGGCCATCGAGGCGTTCCCGACGAGCCCCCTCATCCTCCAGCCGTTCACCGACCCGCTGCCCGTCCCCCGGGCGGCGCGCCCGGTGCCCGCGGACGTGGTCGGCACGTGGGCGAACCGCCCCGGCCCCGGCATCGGCCAGCAGGACTGCGACGGCGGGACGCACCAGCTCTGGCCCTCGTCGCTGCCCGCCGAGTACAGCAACACGCCGAACGTCTACCAGATCAAGCTCCAGGTCGGCCGCCACAGCTTCTCGTCCTCGCCGGTGCGGACGCTCGTCGGCTACACGGACGCGAAGGGCAACGTCATCCCGGCGGGCACGGTGGTGGCGAAGCTCCCCGACAGCACCATCTACGGGTTCAACGGGACGTTCCCCGGCCCCATGATCAACGCCGTGTACGGCCAGGCGAACATCGTCCGCTTCGAGAACCACCTCGACGAGAACCCCGAGAACCTCGATCGCGGCGACTTCGGCGACCCGAACCTCGGCTTCCTCACCCACCTCCACAACGGCCACACCGCGTCGGAGTCGGACGGCAACCCGCACCACCGGCCCGAGGCCTACAGCCCCGGCCAGTGGTACGACGCGCTCTACCTCAACTGGCCGGCCGGCTCGGACGACGCCGAGAAGCAGTCGACGCTCTGGTTCCACGACCACCGCGAGGGCCACACCGGCGCCAACGTCTACAAGGGCATGGTGGGCCTCTATCCCATCTACGACCCGAAGCTCGACCCGGGTGACGAGACGCAGGGGCTCCGCATCCCGGGCGTGAAGACGCTCAACGCCGACGGCACCTTCGACGTCGACTACGACCAGTTCCTCGCGCTCTACGACTGCCGCCTCGACGACGGCGCCACCCCGCACCAGGACTTCCACAACGGGTGCGGCGAGTACCACCCGCAGAACTGGGGCAAGAGCTACTTCCGCCACTTCCCGAACCACGGCTTCGTGGGCGACGTCTTCACCGTGAACGGGACGGCCTACCCCGTGATGCAGGTGAAGCGCCGCAGCTACCGGCTGCGCTTCCTCGGCGCCTCCATCTCGCGCTGCTACGAGATCCAGTTCATGCGCTCGAGCGGCGGGCCGAAGGCGGCGGTCGCGCTCGGCTACGGCGGCAACGAGCTGCAGGGCCAGTACCGCCTGCCCGACGGCGTGCCCTGCATGAAGATGACGCAGATCGCGACCGGCGGCGGGCTCCTGCCCCGCGCCCTCGACCGCAGCTCGATCGAGGTCTGGCCGGCGATGCGCCCGCAGATGGTGATCGACTTCTCCAGGTACGCCGACGGCTCGCCCACGAAGAAGGGCGACGTCATCTGGATGGTCGACATCATGAAGATGGGCGACGGCCGGAAGCCGGAGACCGGCACGCGCTTCAGCCTCGACCCGAACTACAAGGTCCCGATGATGAAGATCGTCATCGGCGACGACGCGCCCGACAACAGCTCGATCCAGGTCGGGAAGGCGCTGCGCCCGGCCCCCGTCGTCCCGTCCAACTGGCAGAGCCTGCCGCAGCGGACGTTCGAGCTGCAGCGCGGCGGGTTCGGCGGCGAGATCCAGTGGCTCATCAACGGCCACCCGTTCGAGCTGTCGGTGCCGCTGGCGCGCGTGAAGCAGGGCGCGGCCGAGGTCTGGACCATCAAGAACGGCGGCGGCGGCTGGACTCACCCCATGCACCTGCACCAGGAGGAGCACACGGTGCTGCTGCGGAACGGGAAGCCGGCGACCTCGGTGCTCGGGCACCAGGACGACTCGGGGAAGGACGACGTCATCGCGCTCGATCCCAGCGAGACGGTGGTCGTCTACCGCAAGTTCCGGTCGTTCAAGGGCAAGTACGTGGCGCACTGCCACAACCTGGCGCACGAGGACCACGCCATGATGTTCGGGTGGACGCTCGAGTGACGGTCGTCGTCGGCGCGCGGCCCCTCCCTCGCCGGGGGGGCGCTGCGCGCCGGCTCCCTTCGCGATGCGGGGTCCTCAGCGCGCGGGCGGCTGCTGCGCGGTGAGACGCTGCACGGCGCGCAGCAGGTCGGCGCGGGCGAACGGCTTCACCAGCACCTCGGAGGCGAGGTCGCGCACCTCGTCGTCCACGCCGCCGCCGGTCATGACCAGGACAGGGATGCGGCGGCCGACCTCGGTCGATCGCAGGAGCGAGAGCACGCCGGCCCCGTCCAGGTTCGGGATGCGCAGGTCGAGCAGGATGAGATCGGGGATGACGCGGCGGATCTGGGAGAGCGCCGCGAATCCGTCCTCGGCGGCGTCGACCGACCAGCCGGCGCGCTCGAGGACGTCGCGCACCAGCTCGCGGAAATCCGGGTCATCCTCGACGACGAACGCGTGCATCCCGGGACGTCGTTACCACGGGTTGGTCAGTACCGTCGAGGCCGCCCCCCCGCGCGCGGCTGCGCCGCGGCCCCTGTCGGAGTATGATACTATCAGTGAACCAACGCCCGCGCCGCGGCTGGTGACGCATCGTGTCATGGCGGCGGCCGGGCGCCCGGTCCTCGGCTGGCAGCGGCTCGCCCCGCCCCCGGAAACGCCGGGTGGCCGTTCGGGTGTGTCCTTATCAACTGCGGGTGCCTTCCTGGGGCGGACAGGGCGCCGGCGAGCGGCTCGCCGGTGCGATGGCGGAGGTCGGTGGTGCCTGGGAGGCGTTGCGCCAGGCGACGGGCCGCGACCTCTCCGTGTACCGGCCGGCCGCCGTGGCACGCGCCCTGGCCCGGAGGATGTCGGCCGGCGACCTCGCCTCGCTCGACGCCTACCTCGAGCGCCTGCAGCGCGATCCGGCCGAGGCGCGCGCGCTCATCGAGGAGCTGTCGGTCGGCGTCACCTCCTTCTTCCGCGACGAGGAGGTCTTCGCCTTCCTCGAGCGCCGCATCCTGCCGCGCCTGGCGGCCGAGGCGCGCGCGTCGGGGATCCTGCGCGCCTGGGTCCCCGGCTGCGCGTCCGGGGAGGAGGCCTACACGGTCGCCATCCTGCTCCGGGAGGCGGCCGAGCGCGCCGGCGACGGCCGCGCCGTCGTCTTCGCGACCGACGTCGACGGCGCCGCGCTCGCCCTCGCCCGCCGGGCGCGCTATCCGCGCGAGGCGGCGGAGCGCGTCGGGCCAGGCCGGCTGGCGCGCTTCTTCGACGTCCACGCCGACGAGGCGGTGGCGCGGCAGGACCTCCGCGACGCCTGCGTGTTCGCTGCCCACGACCTGGCCCGCGACCCTCCCTTCACGCGCGTCGACCTCGTCTGCTGCCGAAACGTCCTCATCTACTTCGACGACGAGGCGAGGAAGGCCACGGTCTCGCTCCTTCACCAGGCGCTCCGGCCCGGCGGCGTGCTGGTCCTGGGGTCGTCGGAGGGCCTGGTGCCCGACCTGGCCCTGTTCGAGCCGGTGGAGGCGCGGCTGCGCATCTTCACGAGGCGCGAGGGGGCGGCGGTCCCGCAGCGTTTCCGGCCGGCGCGCCACCTCCACCCCGCGCCGGCGATGGACTCGCCCCCGGCCGCGGAGGGAAGGGCGGTGTCGAGCTTCGAGCACCTCCTCCTGCGCGAGGTCGCCCCCGCCTGCGCGGTGGTCGACGCGCACGGCACGGTGCTCCACTTCTCGGGCCCGGTCGGGCGCTACGTCGAGCCGCAGGGCGCGCTCTCGACGGACATCGTGGAGCTGGCGAGGGACGCGGTGCGCCTGGAGGTGCGGTCGGCGCTGCAGCGGGCCGTCGCGGAGCGGCGCACGGTGACGGAGGAGACGGGCATCGTCCGGGTGGGCGACCGCTCGGAGCTGGTCGAGGTGGTGGCGCGCCCGCTGCCCGGGTCCGAGCAGGAGGGCGACCGCTACCTCATCGTCTTCCGCGAGGTGCGCGTGGTCGGCGCCTCCGCCGCGGAGCCCGGCGACGATCCCCTCCGGGCCGAGCTCGGCACCACCCGCCGGCGGCTGCGCGCCGTCGTCGACGAGCTGCAGGTGTCGAACGCCGAGCACCGCGTGGCGCACGAGAAGCTGCGGGCGCTGAACGACGAGCTGCAGACCTCCCACGAGGAGCTGGAGTCGCTCAACGAGGAGCTGCAGACCGTCAACGGCGAGCTGGCGAGGAAGGTGGAGGAGCTCGATCGCGCGCACGGCGACCTGCAGAACCTGTTCCGCAGCACCGACGTCGCCGTCCTCTTCCTGGGCACCGATCTCGCGATCAAGAAGTTCACGCCCGCAGCCACCCGGCTCTTTCCGCTCATCGAGGCGGACGTCGGGCGGAGGATCACCGACATCAGCGCGCGCTTCCCCGCGGCCGACCTGGCCTCCGACGTGGAGGCGGCGCTGCGCGCGCACGCGGTGCGGGAGCGGCAGATCCGGGTCGACGGGACCGGTCGCTGGTACGCGCTGCGCGTGCTCCCCTACGCCACGCTCGCCGGCGCGACCGACGGGGTGGTGGTGACGTTCGCCGACATCACCGAGGCGAAGCAGGCCGAGGCGACCAGCCGCGCCAGCGAGACGCGCCTGCGCGAGATCGTGGACACGGTCCCGCACCTCGTCTGGACGGCGACCGCCGACGGACGGCGTGACTACTTCTCGCGCCAGTGGCGCGAGTACACCGGCCTCTCCGCCGGGCCGCAGCTCGATCAGGGCTGGATCGAGGCCTACCACCCCGACGACCGCGGCCCGATGGTCGACGCCTGGCGCGAGGCGGCGCGCACCGGCCGCCCGTTCCAGGCCGAGTACCGCATCCGCCGCCACGACGGCGTGTACCGCTGGTTCAAGGCCCGCGCCAACCCTCTGCGCGACGCCGCCGGCCAGGTCGAGCGCTGGATCGGCACGAGCACCGACGTGGACGAGCTGAAGCGGCTGGAGGCGTCCCTGCGCGACGCCGCGGTGAAGAAGGACGCCTTCATGGCGCTCCTCGGGCACGAGCTGCGCAACCCTCTCGCGCCGGTGGGAAACGCGCTCGACCTCCTGCGCCAGCGCAGCGACCCCGAGCACGTGATGCGGGCCGTCGACGTCATCGACCGGCAGGTGAAGCACCTGACGCGCCTCGTCGACGACCTGCTCGACATCTCGCGGATCACCCGCGGCAAGATCCAGCTCCGGGCCGAGCGGATGGACCTCGCCGCCCTGGTGCGCTCGCTGCTCGACGACCACCGGCCGCTCTTCGCCGCCGCCGGGATCGAGCTGCAGGCCGAGGTGCCGCGCGTGCCGCTGTGGATGAACGGCGATCCGGCGCGCCTCGCACAGATGGTCGGGAACCTGCTCCAGAACGCGAAGAAGTTCACCGACCGCGGCGGCTCCGTGACGGTGGCGATGGCCGTGACGGGCGACGGCCGCCGCGCGACGGTGCGCGTGCGCGACACCGGCATCGGCATGGAGCCGGCCAGCATCGAGCAGATGTTCGACGCGTTCTCGCAGGCGGACGCCACGCTGGCGCGCAGCCGCGGCGGGCTCGGCCTGGGCCTGGCGCTGGTGAAGGCGCTGGCCGAGCTGCACGGCGGATCGGTGCGAGGCGCGAGCGAGGGGCTGGGCCGGGGCGCCGAGTTCGAGCTGACCCTGCCGCTCGCCGAGGCCCCGGGACAGGCGCTGCAGGAGCCGGCGGGCGCCGCGGGCCGGCGCATCCTCCTCGTCGACGACAACGTCGACGCGGTCGAGACGCTGGCCGAGCTCCTGCGCCTCGAGGGGTACGAGGTGCGCGTGGCGACCGACGGAGCGGGGGCCCTGGCGGAGGCGCGCCGCTTCGCGCCGGAGGTGGTGGTCTGCGACATCGGGCTCCCGGGCGAGCTCGACGGTTACGGCGTGGCGCGCGGCGTCCGCGGCGATCCCGCGCTGGCGCACACCGGGCTCATCGCCATGACCGGGTACGCCACCGAGGAGGACCAGCGCCGGTCGCGCGAGGCGGGGTTCGCCGTGCACCTCTCCAAGCCGGCGCGCATCGATGCCGTGACGCGCGCCATCGACGCGCTCGGGCGCGGCGGCGTCAGCCCCGGAACGCCGCGATCCCGGTGATCGCCTCGCCCACGACGAGCAGGTGCATGTCGTGGGTGCCCTCGTACGTGTAGACGGACTCGAGGTTCGCCATGTGGCGCATGACCGGGTACTCGCCCAGGATCCCGTTGGCGCCGAGCACGGTGCGGGCGGTGGCGCAGATCTCGCGGGCCGCCGCCACGTTCGCCATCTTGGCCATCGACACCTGCGCCGGCGTGGCGCGGCCGGCGTCCTTGAGGCGCCCGAGGCGGAGCGCGAGGAGCTGGCACTTGGTCAGCTCGGTCACCATGCGCGCCAGCTTCTCCTGCTGCAGCTGGAACGCGGCGATGGGCTTGTCGAACTGGACGCGCTGCAGCGCGTACTCGAGCGCCGCCCGGTAGCAGGCCTCGGCCGCCCCGAGCGCGCCCCAGGCGATCCCGTAGCGCGCCTGCGTGAGGCAGGAGAGCGGCCCCTTGAGGCCCCTCACGCCCGGGAGCAGGCTCGGCTCCTCCTCCACCACCACGTCGTCGAGGACGAGCTCGGAGGTGACCGAGGCGCGCAGCGACCACTTGCCCTTCATCTCCGGCGCCGTGAACCCGGGCGTCCCTCGCTCGACGAGGAAGCCGCGCACGCCCTCGTCGGTGCGCGCCCACACCAGCGCCACGTCGGCGATGGAGCCGCTCGTGATCCACATCTTCGCGCCGTGCAGCCGCCAGCGGCCTCCCGCCTCGCGCACGGCGCGGGTGCGCATGCCGGCCGGGTTGGAGCCGAAGTCGGGCTCGGTGAGGCCGAAGCAGCCGACCGCCTCGCCGCGGGCGAGCGCCGGGAGCCAGCGCTCCCGCTGCGCCTCGCTGCCGTAGCTGAAGATGGGCCACATGACGAGCGACCCCTGCACCGAGGCGAAGCTGCGGACGGCCGAGTCGCCGCGCTCCAGCTCGTACATGAGCAGGCCCTGCGCCACGCTGGAGAGCCCGGCGCAGCCGTAGCGAGCGGGCAGCGTCGGGCCGTAGAAGCCGAGCTCGCCCATGGCGCGCACCAGCTCCAGCGGGAAGGTGCCGGCCTGCGCGTGCCGCTCGATGACGGGGAGCACGCGCGCGTCGACGAAGGCGCGCGCCTGCCGGCGCACCATCCGCTCCTCGTCCGAGAGCAGCTCCTGGAAGTCCATGAAGTCGGTGAGGTCGCCGGCGGGCGGCGCGGCGGTCGTGGTCATGTCGCCTCCGTTCAGCGCCAGGCGTTCCCGAACACGACGTAGAACGCCCACTGCTCCGGGCCGCGCGCCAGGTCGGCGCCGAGCGCCAGCCCGAAGGCCCGCGCCAGGAGATAGCGGAACCCGCCCCCGGCGTTCCAGGCCACGTCGGCGCGGCGCGTGTCGACGGCACCGGCCCCGCCGAAGCCGACCGCACTCCAGCGACGCACCACCTCCCAGCGGACCTCGCCCTCGGCGACCAGCACGGCCGTGCCCTGGTAGCGCAGGGCCGGGATGCCGCGCAGATGCACGTACGGAACCGCGTAGAACGGCACGTCGCCGCCGGCGACCTGGCCGTCGACGCGCAGCGCGGCGGTGACGGAGTCGCTCACCGGGAAATACCCGAGCTGGTAAGCGTGCAGCTTCCAGTAGCGGTAGTCGCCGCCGAGCACCGGGTCGTACCAGAGGAACGAGGCCTCGGCGCGGGTGCCGCTCGCGGGCGTGAAGATGGTGTCGCGCGCGTCCCAGGTGAGGACGGCGCCGAGGCCGCTCGTGGTCGACGTCACCTGGCTGCCGAGAACGCCGGCAGGCGCGGTCCCGGAGAAGCGCACGTCGGAGCGCGCGAAGACCCACCGACCCCCGGCGTAGAGGCGGCTGCCGGCGATGCGGAACACCAGCTCCTGGACGATGGGCAGGGACCGGATCTCGAAGCGCTGCGCCGCGTCCCCGCTGCCGTAGAAGTCGAGGTTCAGGTCGGCGTAGGCGAGGCCGCCGAGGTAGCGGATGGCGTCGCCGCGCCAGATCCCCATGTGCCCGCCGCCGGCGCCCCAGCTGCCGTTGCTCGTGCCGAACGCCAGGGCCGCGGAGAGGCTGGGCGGGGGCGGCCGCTCGCCGCCGGTGCTCGACGTGCCGGGCTCGCCGTTCGGGTGGAAGAAGACGAGGCCGCCCGCGCCGCCGAAGCCCAGCGCCGGCTCGGTGATGGGCACGATGAGCGGCACGAAGCCGCGGCGCGAGGCGAGCCAGGCGCTCGCGTCGAACGCGCCGTCGGTGGGATCGACGAAGGCATCCCCCAGCGCCGCGCGCGCGCCGGAGGGCGCCGCGGCGCAGGCGGCGGCGAGCGCCGCGGCGAGGAGCCGGCGGCCAGGGCGGGAGGGGAGGCGCCCGGGGGCCACGTCGCGTGCGCGTCCGCTCCGGCGGCGGTGCTACATGGAGAGCGACGCCGAGATCTGGGGCGTCCACACGTTGCAGTTCGTGGTGCAGCCGAGCGCGTGGTCGTAGGTGACGCCCAGCGAGACCATCCGGTTGAGCGAGAAGCCCGCGCGGCCGCCGACGCCGTTCTGGTCGGGCAGGTTCTGGCCCACGAACCAGTGCGTGTAGAACGCGCCCACGTAGGGCTGGAACATGGGGAGCGGCAGGAACCAGGTCACGCCCGGCCGCAGCGTCCAGAGGCTGGGCTCGCTGCCGAAGGCGTAGGACAGCTCGGCGTTCGGGGCGAGCCCGTACTTCCACATCATGCCCACGCCGAGGTTCAGGCTCACGTAGGTGGCATCGTAGGCGAAGGTCGAGCCGATGCTGCCCCACGTGTAGATGGGCGGGCGCTTCGACGGCTGGGCGGCAGCCGGAGCGGCGGCGGGCTGCTGCGTCGCCGGCGGCGGGGCCGCCACGGCGGGGACCGGCTCGGCGGACGAGGTCGCGGGAGGCACGGCCAGGACCTCGGCCGCAGGCGGAGGCGCCGCCGGCGCTCCCGGCGCGGCCCCGCCGTCCGCAGCGGGGGAGGGCGGCGCCGGCGTCGCCGGCTCCTCGATGGGGGCGGGAGGCACCGGCACCTGCGCGGCGGTGGTGCGGGCGATGGCGAGCAGCGCGGCCGCGAACGCGAGCGTGCGGGTCATGGGCTCCTCCTGGGTGCGCGGTCCCGGCCTCCGGCGCCCGGGCGCGAACGGGAGATCGTCCCCGCGCGCCGCCCCGGCCGCCATCGGACCTTCGTCCCCATCGCCGCCCACGGCTCCCCGGGGACGGGGAGCGTACAATCGCCCCATGCCCGCCCCAGCGCCCTCCGCGCCACCGGCGCATCGCGACCTCGCGCGCATCACGCTCTCGATCATCGGCCTCGGCCTGCTCATCGGCGGGAGCGTCTGGGTGATGCTCCCGTTCCTGGGCGCGCTCCTCTGGGCGACCACCATCGTGGTCGCGACCTGGCCCATCCTGCTGCGGCTCCAGGCCGTGTTCGGCGGCCGGCGGGGCCTGGCCGTGACCGCGATGACGGTGGTGCTGCTGCTCGTCCTGTTCATCCCGCTCTACCTCGCGCTCTCCACGATCCTGGAGCAGTCCTCGCGCATCGCGGAGCTGGCGCGCGGGCTCCCCGAGCTCCGCATCCCGCCGCCGCCGGGCTGGATCGAGGCGCTCCCCGTCATCGGGCAGAAGGCGGCCGCGCGCTGGCAGGCCGTGGCGGCCTTGCCGCCGGACGAGCTGGCCGCGAAGGTCGGGCCCTACCTCGCCACCGGGCTCGCCTGGTTCGCCGGGAAGGCGGGGAGCTTCGCCGGGATGGTGCTGCACTTCCTGCTCACCGTCCTCATCGCCGCCATCCTCTACGCCAAGGGCGAGGGGGCCGCGCACGAGGTCACGCGCTTCTTCACGCGGCTCTCGGGCGAGCGCGGGCCCGTCATCGTCGAGCTGGCCGGCAAGGCGGTCCGCGCCGTGGCGCTCGGCATCGTCGTCACCGCGGCGCTGCAGACGCTCATCGCCGCCATCGGTCTCGTGGCGGTGGGCGTCCCCTACGCCGGATTCCTCAGCGCCCTCGTCCTCGTCCTGTGCATCGCCCAGGTCGGGCCGCTGCTCGTCCTGGCGCCCTGCGTGATCTGGCTCTACTCGAGCGGCTCGCCGGGCCGCGGCACGGCGCTCCTCGTCGTGACCGTGCTGGCGCAGGTCATCGACAACGTGGTGCGTCCGGTGCTCATCAAGCGCGGCGCCGACCTCTCGCTGCTCCTCATCCTCCCCGGCGTCATCGGCGGCCTCATCTCGTTCGGGGTCATCGGCCTCTTCGTCGGGCCGGTGGTGCTGGCCGTCACCGCGAACCTGCTCGAGGGGTGGATGGCGGCGGGCCTGGGCGACGCCGACGCGGCGGCCGTCGCCCCGACCGGCTCCGACGCGGGGGCGAAGAAGATCACGCCCGCCGCGTGAGCGCGAGCCGGCCGGCCGGCTCGTCACATGGAGATCGATCCCTTGCGGAAGGCGCTCCGGCGCAGGTGGACGTTGACGCACACCGGCTTGCCGGCGCGGGAGAGCTCTCGCGCGCGCTCGAGCGTCTCGTCGATCCGCGCGTCCTCGGCGAGGAGCAGGCCGGCGCCGCCGTAGCCCTCCGCCACGCGGTGGTAGTCGCAGCGCGCCAGCACCGTCCCGACGTCGTCGCCCAGCATCTCGACCTGCTCGCGCGCGATCTGCTGCCACGAGGCGTCGTTGCCCACGAGGGCGATGGGCGCGAGCCCGTGCCGGGCGAAGGTGTCGAACTCGGCGAGCGTGTACGCGGACGAGCCGTCGCCGTAGAGGAGCCAGACCTCGCACCCCGGCCGCGCCAGCGCCGCGGCGGTGGCGAACCCGCCACCCACGCCCAGCGTCCCGAAGACGCCCGGGTCGAGCCAGGAGAGCGGCGCGCGCGGCCGGAGCGTGTAGGCGGCGGTGGCGACGAAGTCGCCCCCGTCCACCACCAGCACCGCGTCGTCCGCGAGCTTCTCCTCGAGGCGGAGCAGGAGCCGGAGCGGGTTCACGAGCTCCCCCGGCTCCTCGCCGCCGCGGGCGATCTCGGCGTCGCGCGCCGCGTCGCGCGCGCGCAGCGCGGCGAGCCACTCGCCCCACGCCGGACGGGCGCCGCCGGAGACCGCCGCCAGCGCCACCAGGAACTCGCCGGGGTGGGCCCGGAGCGCGACGTCGGGGCTGCGGTTCCTGCGCAGCTCGGCCGCGGAGAGGTTGGCGGCGGCGAGGAAGGCGCGCCGGTGGAAGGCGCGGCCGTAGCCCAGCCGGAAGTCGAACGGGAACCCGGCGACGAGGACGACATCCGCCTCCTTGAGCGCGCGCCCGCGGGCGTGCCGGAGCTGCAGCGGGTCGTGTCTCCCGAGGAGACCGCGCGCCATGCCGCCGAGGAACGTGGGGACGCCCAGGGAGCGGACCGCCGCCGCGAGCCGGGCAGGGTCGGCCCCGCCCGCCAGCGCCTGGCTGCCGACGACCAGCGCCGGCCGGCGCGCGTGCGCGAGGCGCGCGGCCACCGCGGCGAGGTCGCGGGAGCGCCCGCTCCCCGCCGGAGGAGGAGGGCGGGGCGCGCGAGGGGGCAGCGCCGGGACCTTGAACTGGCGCACCAGGTGCGCCTCCAGGTAGAGGCGCAGCGCCTGCCCGGCGACGCCGCCCATGCGCTCGGCTCCCGACTCGCGCAGGTAGAGCTGGCGCACGAGCGGCTCGTCGTAGAGCAGATCGACCGGCACCTCGACGAACACCGGTCCGGGCACGCCGGCCTGCGCCACCCGCAGCGCGCGTTCCAGCGTGGGCCGGAGCGCGGCCAGCGCCGTGACGCGCGCCGCCCACTTCACGATGGGTCGCACCAGCGCGAGCTGGTCGATGTCCTGGAGCGAGCCGCGGCCGCGCAGCAGCGTGGCGGTGGCCCCGCCGAGGAGGAGCACCGGCGACTGCGCCAGGCTGGCGTTCTGGAGCGCGGTGATGGCGTTCGTCACCCCCGGCCCGGCGGTCACGGCCGCGGCGCCCGGCCGCCCGGTGAGGCGGGCCATCGCGTCGGCCGCGAAGACCGCGCTCGCCTCGTCACGCACGTCGACCACGCGGAGCCCGCGGCGCTTGCACTCCACCAGGATGGGAGAGATGTGGCCGCCACAGAGCGTGAAGAGGTGGCGCGCCCCGGCGCGCTCCAGCGCCGCCGCCACGATCGCGCCCCCGCTCTCCGCAGTCCCCATGCGTCCTCCTGCACGCGCGCCCCGGGCGCGCACGGCGCCCAGGCGCGCCGGCGGCCCGTCCCATGCCACCAGGGCGGGCCGGAGGGCAACCACCTCGTGGCCGCGGGTGGTGCCCGGCTCGCGTCCCGGTCCCGCACGATGCCCGGCGTCCCTGCCGGGCGGCTCCCGGACGTGGCAGCGGCTGAGCATCGTCCAGTGGGGAGGAACGCACGATGGCGATGGGCGACGACGACAAGATCGAAGGTGCGGTGGATCAGGCGAAGGGCCGCCTCAAGAAGGCCTGGGGCGAGATCACGGACGACCCCGAGAAGAAGGCCGAGGGCTCGATGGACAAGCTCTCGGGCAAGCTGAAGGAGCTGAAGGGCGACGTGAAGAACGCGCTCGATCCCGACAGCCACCGCTGACGCGCGCCGCCGCGGGCGGCGACGCTCGCGGGCGACGACCCGCATCGATGCCCCGTCCGGGCGGAGTGTACATCTCTGCCCGGGCGGGGCACATGCGCGACGTACCCATCAAGCGGAGCATCGAGCGGGTTCCGGGCGGCATGATGATCGTGCCGCTCTTCCTCGGCGCGATCTTGAACACGCTCGTCCCCGGCGCGGCGAAGACGTTCGGCTCGTTCACCGGCGCCCTGTTCACGGGCGCGCTGCCGATCCTGGCCGTCTTTTGCGTGCCCCTGGTCACCGCCTGGTGGCACCGGCGCGTCTCGCGCCGCGCGGGCGCGATCGCCCCGGCCGGCGCCGTCCCCGCCTCGAGCGCGAGGTGAGGCGTGCTCGACGTCGCCGTCATCGCGGACGACCTCACCGGCGCGGCCGATTGCGGGGTCGCGCTCTCGGCCGCGGGCCTGCCGACGTTCGTCGCCCTGGCCGAGGCGGCGCCGCCGCGCGCGTCGCAGGTGGTCGCGTTCGACACCGACTCGCGCGCCGTCCCGGAGCGGGAGGCCGTGGAGCGCACCCGGCGCGCGACCGAGCGCGCGCTCGCGGCCGGGGCGCGTGCCGTCTACCGAAAGCTCGACTCGACGCTCCGGGGCCACGTCGGGCGGGAGCTCGCGGCCGTGGTCCGCGCCGTGGGGGTGGTGCGCGGCGCTCGGCCGCTGTGCGTGCTCGCGCCGGCGTTCCCGGCGACGGGCCGCACGACCCGCGGCGGCCGGGTGCTGGTGAGGGGGGTGCCGCTCGAGGAGACGGAGGTCTGGCGCGACGCGCGCGTCGCCGGCCCCGCCGAGCCCGCGGCCATGCTCGGCGCCGCCGGCCTCTCGGCCGAGGTGATCCCGCTCGACTCGGTGCGCGGCGGCCCCGGCGTCCTGCGCGGCGCGCTGCTCGGCGCGGCGGCGCTGGCGGACGCGGTCGTGTGCGACGCCGAGGTGGACGCGGACCTGGCGGCGATCGCGACCGCGGCTGCCGGGCTCGACCGGCCGGTGGCGTGGGCGGGATCGGCGGGGCTGGCCC
>DASTGH010000461.1:0-8019 GCA_035719345.1 Anaeromyxobacteraceae bacterium | reverse complement strand
GGGCCGCCGGCGCCGAGGAGCCCCCCGACGAGAGCGAGAGCGCGCCGGACGGGGTCGCGCCCTGAGGCGCGCGGCAGCCCCGCGTCAGCCCGCCGCCCCGCTCAGGTAACGGCAGCGCCACAGGCGGAAGGTGGTGACGGTGCGGCGGCCGCGCGTCACCGTGAGCGAGGGCAGCTCCTCGAGCGGGCTGCAGAACCGGGCGAGGCGCTCGCAGCCGCGGTACTCGCGCTCGTCGCGGACCACGATCCCCTCGCGGCCGACGATGCCGTCCGGGTGGAACCAGAAGTCGTACTGGAGCCCCTCCTCCTGCACCGCGTTCTGGGCGTAGGTCTCGGGCCGTCCGGGCAGGTAGTACGCGAGCAGGCTCGCCGGCTTGTAGGAGCAGCCGAGGACGAAGCTCGGCCCGGGGATGGCCTCGCGGTGCGCCTGCACGCGCGCCGCCAGCTCCTTCCAGCCGGCGGTGACGTCGTCCTTCGCCGGGAAAGGGAGCGCGGGGATGGCCATGGCCAGGTGGACGTAGAGCGAGCCCGCGGCGGCGGTGGCGAGCGTCGCCGCTGCGAGGCGGCGGCGGCGCCCCTCGACGGCGAAGGCGGCGGCGGCGAGGAGCGCCGACGGCCAGGCCGGCGCGAGCCAGTTGCCCTTCACCCACGTGAACGGCGACCACGCCGCGAAGAGGACGAGCGTGGGCAGCGCGAAGAGCGCGCACAGGCGGAAGGAGGGCTCCCGCCAGCGGCGCGCCGCGCCCGCGGCGCCGGCGAGCAGCGCGGCGAGCATGAGCGGCGTGAGCGCCGCCGACTGCAGCGCCAGGAACCGGATCACGCGCAGGGCGTCGAAGCGGCCGGCGGTGGCGCCGCGCCACCCGAACTGGAACCCGAAGCTCACCCACCCGTGCGTCGCGTTCCAGACGACCACCGGCGAGAAGAGCGCCGCGGCGAGCGCGAGCGCGAGCCAGGGCCAGGGGCCCGCCAGCATGCGCCGGCCGCGCCGATCGAGGAGGAGCGCCAGGAAGATCTGCGGCGCCAGCAGCCAGCCGGTGTACTTGCCGAGCGCCGCGAACCCGACCGCGGCGCCGGCGGCGACGAGCCACGGCGCCCGCTCCTCGTCGAGCGCGCGCGCCGTGAAGTAGAGCGCCGCGGCCCAGCCGGCGAGCAGCGGCGCGTCGGGCGTGATGACCGTCTGCCCGAGCGCGAAGAGCGGCACCGTGAGCGCGCCGGCGATGGCCCGGAGCGCGACGCCCGCGCCGAAGAGGCGGCGTCCGGCGAGGAAGGTGAACGCGGCGAAGATCGCGGCGTGCAGCGCAGCGGCGAGGCGCACGGCCCGCTCGCCGTCGCCGAGGAGCGCCGTGGTGAGGCGGATGGTCCAGGCCGCGAGCGGCGGGTGGTCGAAGTAGGAGAGCGCGGGGTGCCGCGCGTACTGCCAGTAGTAAGCCTCCTGCGGCGAGAGCCCGACCAGGCCCGCCAGGGCGACGTGCAGCGCGAGGGAGCCGCCGACGAGCGCGAAGGCGAGGCGCTCGGGGGTCCACGGCGACGAGCGCGGCGCCGGCGCGGGCGGGGTCGGCGCGGCGGGCGCGGGGGGCGAGGAGGTGGGCAAGCCGCGGGATGATCGTCCAAGGGCGAGCCCGGATCCAGCGGGAGCCTGCCCTCGACCGCGTCCCGCACCGGTGCCACACTGCCGCACCCTTGGCGACCGACGCCCCGCTCCCCTCCCCGCCCCGGCGCGCGGCGCGCGCCCTCGTCCTTCACCCCGAGTGGCCACTCGCCGTCGCGCTCGCCGCCCTCCCGGTCGCGGTCCTCGGGCGGCTGCACGCCGACGAGGTCTACCAGTGGCTCGAGCCCGCGTTCGCGCGCGCCCACGGCTTCGGCGACCTCGGCTGGGAATGGCAGGTCGGGATCCGCAACTGGGCCGTGCCCGGCCTGTTCGCGGCGCTGCTTCGGCTCGCTGCCTGGCTCGGGATCGACGACCCGGTCGCGGCGCGCGCGGTGCTGGCCGTTCCCCACGCGCTCCTCGCCGCCGCCGTGCTCGGCGCCGTGCGCCGCTTCACCGCGCGCCGCCTCGCCCCGCCCTGGCCGGCCGCCGGCGTCTGGCTCTTCGGCACCTACGGCCTCTTCATCCTGTTCGCCGGGCGCAGCATGGCCGAGACCTACTCCGGGGCGGCGCTCGTCCTCGCGGCGGAGCGCATCGACGCGCGCCGCGCGCTCGCGGCCGGCGTCTGGATGGGGCTCGCCGTCGTCTTCCGCTACCCGTCCCTGGTGCTGGTCGCCGGGATGGCGCTGTCGCTCGCGCTGTGGCGGCGCGAGCTGCTGGCGCGGGCCTTCCTCGGCGGCGCGGTCGTGCTGGCGCTGCTCGGCGCGCTCGACGCGGCCACCTGGGGCCGCCCGTGGCACTCGCTCCTCGCCTACCTCGACTTCAACATCCTCTCGTCGAAGGGCGTGGAGGCGTTCGGCGCGCACCCTCCCTCCCAGTACCTCCCCTACCTCGGCCGGCTCGCGCCGTGGATCGCCGCCGGGACCTGGGCCGCGCTGCGCCGCGGCGACGGGCGCGAGGTGGCGCTGCCGGTGGCGCTCTACGGCGCCGCGCTCCTCGTCAGCCCGCACAAGGAGGGGCGGTTCCTCTACCCGGCGTTCCTGCTGCTCGCGCTCGTGGCCGTGCCGGGCTGGTTCCGGCTCGCCGCCGCCGTCCGCCGGCCCCGGGTGCGCGCCGCGCTCCTCGCCGCCGGCTTCGCCGTCTCGCCCACGTCGTACTTCCTCTTCCAGCGGACGCTGCGCGGCGACCTCTTCCGGGCCGTGGTGTGCGCCGCTCGCGCGTCCGACCTCACCGGGCTGGTCGTGGTGGGCGAGGGGCGGTGGGACGTGGCCGGCTACTTCTTCGTCGGCCGGGAGGTGCCCTACGACGTCTGCCCCGACGCTGCCTCCTGCGGCGCCGCGCTCGGCGACCGCGCGTTCGACTACGCCGTGACCCGCCGCAAGGAGCTGGGCCCGCTCCTCGCCGCGCACGGCTTCGCGCTGGCGCGCGACGGGCGGAGCCAGCTGTGGCGGCGGCCGCCCGCTCACTGACCGCGCGGCCAGCTCCGGCCCCTCAGGCCAGGTAGCTCTCCAGGGTCGCCGCCCGGTGCGCGGCGGTGTGCTCCCGCAGGACCCGCGCCCGCGCCGCCTGCCCGATGCGCCGCCGCTCCGCCTCGGGCAGCTCGCGCACGATGCGGAGCGTCTCCTCGGGCGAGCCCGACACCAGGATCTCCTTCTCCGGCTCGAAGAACGCCTCGAGCCCCTGCCAGGGGTCGCTCACCACCGGCGTGGCGCAGGCGCCCGCCTCGAAGAGCCGCACCGACGGCGACCAGCCCGCCTTCACCATGTCGCGGCGGGTGGCGTGGAGCGTGAAGCGCTGCGCGCCGTAGAACGGCGCGTGCTGGAGCGGGGCGAGGTGCTCCATGCGAGCCACGTTCTTCGGCCAGCGCAGGTTCCTCGGGTACTGCGGGCCGGCCACGGCGAAGCGGCCCTCCGGCCAGCGCCGCGCCGGCTCGAGGAGGAGCCGGTCCACCGTCGGCTGCCGGTCGTCACTGTACGTTCCGAGGTAGCCGAGGTCCCAGACCAGCTCGCGCGCCTCGGGCCGGTACAGCTCCTCGTCCGCGCTGCAGTAGAGCGGCCGCGCGCTCTGCGCGCCGAGCGCCGCCTCGATGTGGCGCAGAATGGGACCGCCCGTGAACGACAGGTACAGGTCGTAGCGCGGGACGAGGTCCTCCGAGAGGTAATCGCAGTCGCCACGGACGAGCCGCGCCAGCGTCACCGGCGTGTCGATGTCGTAGAACGCGGTGAGGCCGGTGGCGCGGGAGGTGACCCACTCCCCCACCGCCACCCCCTGCGGCACGTAGGAGCCGACCACCACCAGATCCGCCCGCCGCACCTGCGCGTCGTGCCGGTCCTTCAGCTCCGGCAGCCCGCGGTACAGCTCGGTGCGACCCCAGGGCGGCTGCGGCAGGTCGCGGTTCTCCGCGTACCAGGGGAGGTCGCGCTCCAGGAACGTGACCTGGTGCCCGCGGCGGACGAGCTCGCGCACGAGCCCGCGGTAGGTGACGGCGTGCCCGTTGCCCCAGGACGAGGTGATGGAGAGGCCGAGGAAGACGATCTCGAGGCTCACGCGCCGTCGCTCCCTTCCTCCGAAGGTGTGCCCTGTCGGTGCGGCCGGGCATCCTCCGCGCGGAGGCGCAGCCCCACGATGACGTCCTTTGGAGCCAGCTCACACGGGTGCATGCGGTGGATCTCGCGCTGCACAACACATACGGTCCGTACAGACCCTGGTTTCAGGCAGACCTCGCGTCCGACGCGATCGACGCGGCGGCGCGGCCGGACGGCCCATGAACGTCCTCATGACGGTCGACACGGTCGGCGGCGTGTTCACCTACGCGCTCGAGCTGGCGGCTGCGCTCGCCGCGCGCGGGGCCGCGGTGGCGCTCGCGGCGAAGGGCGGCGTGCTCTCGGACGACCAGTGGTCCGAGGCGCGCCGGGTGCCGGCCCTGGAGGTGTTCGAGAGCGCCGACCGCCCGGAGTGGATGGATGACCCGTGGGACGACGTGGCGCGCTCCTCGGCCTGGCTCCTCGGGCTGGAGGAGCGGCTCCGCCCGGACGTCGTCCACCTCAACGAGTACGCGCACGGGGCGCTCCCGTTCCGCGCCCCGGCGGTGGTGGTGGGACACTCCTGCGTCTGCTCCTGGTTCGAGGCGGTGCACGGCGCCCCACCGCCGCCCTCGTTCGAGCGATACCGGCGCGAGGTGGCGAAGGGGCTCGCCTCGGCCTCCATGGTGATCGCCCCCACCCGCTGGATGCTGTCGGCGCTGGAGCGCCACTACGGGGCCCTGCCGCGAGGCCGGGTCGTGCCGAACGGCCGGTGCCCGCGGCGCTTCCCCCCCGGTGAGAAGGAGCCGTTCGTGCTCTGCGCCGGGCGGCTCT
This sequence comes from Anaeromyxobacteraceae bacterium, assembly GCA_035719345.1. Lineage (GTDB taxonomy): Bacteria > Myxococcota > Myxococcia > Myxococcales > Anaeromyxobacteraceae > Anaeromyxobacter_A. Next base: position 3,079 of record DASTGH010000461.1, on the reverse strand, counting down.
GGGACGAGGCGAAGAACGCAGCCGTCCTCGACGCGGCCGCGGAGCGGCTGCGGTGGCCGGTCCTGCTCGCCGGCGAGGACGAGCACCCCGACCCGGCGCACGCCGGCCGGGTGGCGCCGCGGCATGCCCGTCCGCTGGGGCGGCTCTCGCCGGCCGCCCTCTCCGCCTTCTATGGCCGCGCCGCCGTCTACTGCGCGCCCGCCCGCTACGAGCCTTTCGGGCTCTCCATCCTGGAGGCGGCGCTCGCCGGATGCGCGCTCGTCCTCGGGGACCTCCCCAGCCTGCGCGAGACGTGGGACGGCGCCGCGGCCTTCGTCGACCCCGGCTCCGCGGACCAGCTCGCGGCCATGCTCTCGGGGCTGCAGGACCGGGAGGACCTGGCGGCGGAGATGGGCGCGCGCGCCCGCGCCCGCGCGCTCTCGCTCTCGCCGGAGCGCATGGCCGACGGCTACCTCGCCGCCTACGCCGCCGTCCTCGCCGAGCGCGCACAGGCCGAGGAGGCCGACCCGTGCGCGTCGTAGTGCTCTGCCACGCGCTCGCCTCCGACTGGAACCACGGGAACGTCACGGCGGCGGGCAGGCTCCGGCCGGGCAGGTGGCGCCCTGGCACAGGCCGCTGATGCCGAACGGGTCGCGGACGTTCGTGATGCAGGAGGCGTCGTCCCAGCACTGATCGTACGCGAGCCGCCCGCCGTTGGGCCCGAGCACCGTCACGCGCGCGTGCCCCGACCCGGTCGCCGTGAAGTCGGCGTCGATGAGGAGCGTCCGCGATTGCGCGTCGGTGAGCGCGAACGAGAACTGGCCCTGCCCCGCGGCGAAGGCGACGTAGCCGTAATCGAAGGCCGTCACCCCGAACCCGTCCTGCGACAGCTGGAGCGCGATGGTCCGCGGGTCGCCGGTGCGGTCGTACGTCACCGCGACGTCGCCCGTGGGGTCGGTGGCGCTGTCGTTCATGCCGAGCGCCCGCAGGACCGGGAAGCGCAGCGTGAACTGGCCGTGCCCCGAGCGCGCCGACGCCCCGGTGAACGAGCCGTCGATGACGCTCTGGAACGCGCCGCCCCGCGGCCGCGCCTCGAAGGCGTAATGGTAGATCGGCAGGTCGCCCGCGCGATCGCGTGTCATGGTGACGCGGATCTCCCGGCCCGGGTGCTTCCCGTCGTCGAACGGCCCCCACACCCGCCGGTCCTCGTGCCGCTCGGTGGGCAGGACGCTCTTCACCGCGTCGACGAGCACGATCATCGCGTCCACGCCGGCGTTGAGCCCGTCGCCGGTCCGCCTCGCGCCGAGCCACACCTGCGACTCGCCCAGCCCGGCGCAGAGCGGCTGCGCCCCCTGCGCCGGCAGCGCCAGGCGGAGCGCCTGCGAGGTGGGGAGCGCCTCGACGAAGGCGATGTCCTCGTTCGACCACGTGCCGCACCCGGCGAGCGCGAGCGCGGCGGCCAGGACCGCGGCCCTATTCACCCAGCGCATATTCCACCCCGAGGAGCACCTCGACGTAGGCGAGGCTCATGTTCCGGTCGACGTTGTAGAGGAGGTAGTGGCCGCGGGCGCGGGCCACGGCCGAGAGCCGGTCTCCGAGCCGCCAGGCGGCGGCGGCGGTGACGCCGGGCGTGACCGTGCCGTACCACTGCGAGGGCAGGTCGGAGCGGCCCGGGAAGGAGCGCGACAGCCCGAGGAGCGCCAGGCGCGCGCCGCCGGAGAGCGTCACCGGCCCGAGCCTGAGGTCCTTCCACAGGGACGCGCCGGCGGTGAACCCGACGAAGCGGACGTCGATGGGGTCGAGCCCGGGGAGGCGGAGCGAGGTCGCGCCGCCCGACACGGCGGCGTCGAACCCCCACCCCAGCCCGTGGCCCAGGTCGTCGCGCACCAGCGCCTCGAGCCCGCCGATCCCCGCCGGCGCGAAGTAGCCGTCCGCCGCGGCCGGCCCGAAGAAGCGCTGCACGCCCCCGCCGGCGAGGAGCGACCAGCGCGAGCCGCCGAACCCCTTCTGCGGGTCGTCGCGGAGCGGCACCCGGCGCAGCGACGCCTCGTCCAGCTCCACCGCGCCGCGGTCCAGCTCCACGTCGCCGACGAGCAGCCCGTCGCCGGCCGCAAGGCGCTTCTTCACCGTGTAGCGGCCCGGGGCGAGCGCCAGGCGACGCGGCGCACCCGCCGGCTTCGAGACCTCCGCCACCGCGCGCCGGCCGCCGTCGAGCACGACGTAGGTCCCGTCGGCCGCCGCCGGGAAGACGAGCGCGGCGCCCGCCGCGACCTCGGTGAGCACGACGTCCCCGGCTCCGCCCAGGTCGTAGAGGTAGGCGGGGTGCTGGACGCCGGCGGCGGTGTCGGCGGTGGAGGCGACCGTCCTCGCGTAGGCGTAGGCATACGCCTCGGCCAGCGTGACCTTCCCGTCCCCGGACACGTCCGCGTCGCCGAGCAGCCCCGAGGCGAGGTGGTGCGTGAAGAAGCTGGCGCCGAGCGCGTCCGACTCCTGCGACTCCTCGTCCGCCCCGCTGCTCGTCACCAGCACCAGCCCGCGCGGCCCGTCGGCGCGGGAGACGTCGAAGGCCGGGGCGCGGCGGACGCCCTTGGAGCGCGTCACCGACCCCGCGCGGCAGGCGTCGAGCAGCCCGATGCGGACGTCGGCGGGCGCGCCCTCCAGCAGGCGCCGCAGCTCGGGGAGGTCGAGGCGCGTCTCGCGCAGGCGCAGCGCGCCGTCCTTGGCGTGGCCGGAGTAGTAGACGAGGAGCACGGTCGCGTCGCCGGTGGAGCGCGCGGCCGCGCTCCGCTCCGACAGCTCGCCGAGCGCGCGCCGCACGTCGTCCGCCGACGGCGAGAGGAGGAGCCGGGCGTCCGCGGCGTCCACGCCGCCCAGCCGCAGCAGGATCGCGTGCATGCGGCGGGCGTCGCGCTCGGCGTAGCGCAGCGGCTGGGTGCCGGCCCCGCCGTCGGGCTGCCCGACGAGGAGCGCGAAGCGCCGCTCGCGAGCCGCCGCCTGCGCCGGGGCGAGGAGCCCGGCGCCGAGCGCCGCCGACAGCACGGCTGCGGCCAGCGCGCGCCTCATCGCGGCCCCTCGCGCGAGAGCGGCGCGACCAGAGCGC
>DASTGH010000460.1:0-8771 GCA_035719345.1 Anaeromyxobacteraceae bacterium | reverse complement strand
GAGCGCGCGCCCGTGCTCGGCGAGCGCCGCGGCCTGCAGCCGGCGGAAGTAGTCGTTCGGGTCGTAGAGGCCGTCGGGGTGGTCGATGCGCAGGCCGTTCACCTTGCCGTCGCGCACGAGCCCGAGCACCAGCCGGTGCGCCTCCTCGAACACCCGCTCGTCCTCCATGCGGATGGCGGCGAGCCCGTTCACGTCGAAGAAGCGGCGGTAGTTGATCTCCTCGCCGGCCACGCGCCAGAAGGCGAGGCGGTAGGCCTGCGCGTCGAGGAGCCGGTCGAGGAGATCGAAGCTGCGCGGCTCTCCGGGGTGGCCGTTGAAGAGCGCGACGTTGCCGTCGACGTGCGAGCGCACGCCCGGCGATGCCTCGCACAGGGCGTGGAGGCGCCGCTTCGCCACCTCCTTCTCGCGGGCGCGCTCCGCCACCTTGGCCGCGTCGGTCTCGGATCGAGGCGCGAGCTTCTCCAGCGAGGTGCAGATGCTCTCCAGCTCCCACACGCTCGCGTCCCCCGGCCCGAGCCGCTCGCGCAGCTCCTCCAGGCGGTGGCGGAGCACCTGTGGCACCTGGCGCGGCGCGACCGGGAAGCGGTGGTCGAAGTAGGTGACGAAGAAGGAACCGCCCTCGCGGACGAGCCGGAGCTCGCCGCGCTCGAGCACGGCGCCGTACTGGTCGCCCAGCACCGGGACGAGGACCTTGTTCACCAGCTCGACCTTGAGCGGGTGCCAGTCGACGTCGAAGAACGGCGCGTAGCGCGACGACGGGCCGTTCTCGAGGAGCTCCATCCACCAGGCGTTCCCCGGGCCGACGCCCATGTGGTTCGGCACCCAGTCGACGAGCTGGCCGAGGCCTGCCTCCGCCGCCGCGCGGCAGAGCTGCTCGTAGCCGGCCTCGCCGCCCAGCTCCGGGGAGAGCCGCCCGTGGTCGACGACGTCGTAGCCGTGCTTCGACCCGGGCGCGGCCGCCAGGATGGGCGACAGGTAGAGGTCGGTGACGCCGAGCTCGCGAAGGTAGGGCACGATCGCTGCGGCCCGCTCGAACCCGAACTCGGCGGTGAGCTGCAGGCGATAGGTCGAGGCGGGGCGTCGCGAGGCGAGCCGGCCCTCGCCGAGTCCGGTGCGGAGCGCCTGGTACGCCTCCTCGACGCGACCCTCCCGGCGCCCGGCCGCCGCCGACGCGCTCGACGCCCCGATTTCGCTCACCCGTCAAAGGGTGATGGCGCCGCTCCCGCGAGATGAGGCTCGCGATGGGGTGTCTCGGGCCCGTCAGCGGACCTTGTCCGGCCGCCGGTACTCGTGGCTGAAACGGGGATTCACGTGGCCCGGCTGGGATATCAGCCGCTCGAGCTTCGCCCCTTCGCAAGCGGGACACCGCAGTTCCTCCTCGTCCGATGGCCGCCTGACCAGCGCCTCGAACGTCTTCCCGCACGGGCACGCGTAATCGTAGATGGGCATGGCGCCGACCTCACGAGGTGACTCTCATTGTAGCAGGAGCCGGATGCTCCGACGGCGCCGCCAGGAGGCGGCCCGAGCGGGCGGCAAGCCCCCGCAGGCGCTCGGTGAGCGCGAGGTCTCCGGCGAGCGCGGCCAGCTCCATCGGCATGCGGTAGGACCAGTTCGCCTCGCTCACCGTCCCGGGCACGTTCACGCGCTCGCGGGAACCGAGCGCATCCTGGAAGGGCAGGAGCGCGAGGTCCGACCCGGAGCGGTAGACGACCTCGAGGATGGCGTCGCGCACGCCCGCATCGAAGCGCGGCGGCGCGCGCTGCCGCACCGGGGCGAGCGCCGGGATCGCCAGGAACGCCTCGCGCTCCGCGTCGTCGATCTCGTCCCACCAGTCGGCGAGCGTGCTCGTGTCGTGGGTGCCGGTCGTGCCGACCGAGAGCGCCGGCCAGTCGGCGGGGTCGCGGAAGGGCTGGCCGGGCTCGTCCCACTCGCGCTCCCAGCGCAGGATCCGGTACCCCGGCACCGCGCAGCGGGTGAGCGAGGTTCGCACGAAATCGGGGACCACCCCCAGGTCCTCGGCGATGACGCGCGCGTCGCGGGAGAAGATCTCGAGCAGGCTCTCGCCGTTCGCGATCTGCTCCGGCTCCTCGGACGGGATGAACGCCGCCGGGCCGCCGTCGTCCGGGCGGTAGTAGGTGCGGTAAAGCCCCACGACGTGATCCACCCGGTAGAGGCCGTAGAGCTCGGCGCTGCGCCGGGCGCGCGCCGCCCACCACGGGTACCCCTCCGCCTGCATCTTGTCCCAGCGGAAGACGGGGAGCCCCCAGTCCTGGCCGGTGGCGCTGAAGGCGTCCGGCGGCACGCCCACGCGCGCGTCGAGCCGGAAGTCGTCGGGGTGCGCCCAGACGTCGGCGGAGTCGGTCGCCACCATGAACGGCAGGTCGCCCATGAGGTCGACGCCCGCCGAGCCCGCCTCCCGCCGCGCCGCGTGCCACTGGAGATCGAGCTGCCACTGCAGCCAGCGGTGGTAGAGGAGCCGGTCCGACAGCTCGGCGCGCGCCGACGCCAGGGCAGCCGGGTCGCGGCTCCGCAGCGCCACCTCCCACGTCTGCCAGGCGCGGCCCGCGTGGCGGTCGTCGTGGAGCGCGACGAAGAGCGCGTAGTCGTCGAGCCATGCGGCGTGCTCCTGGGCGTAGCCCTGCAGCTCCCGCGCCCGGGCGCTCTGCGTCTTCCACTCGTGATCGACGAAGGCCTGGAAGGCGAGGCCGAGCGCGCGCGCCTTGAGCGCGCGCGTGCGCTGCCAGGGGACGGCCGGCACGGTCCGCAGCGTCGCCACCTCCTCCTGCTCGGCCGGTGAGAGGGCGTCGCGCCCGCCAGCCGCCTCGAAGTCCTCGAGCGCGTCGACCGCGACGTAGACGGGATCGAGCGCGAACGCCGAGAGCGCGGCGTACGGGCTCGTCTGCCCGCGCGAGGCCTCGTGCGTCGGGAGCACCTGCACGACGGAGAAGCCGGCCCGGGCGGCCCAGCGGGCGAAGGGGACGAGATCGGGGATCTCGCCGAGCCCCCAGCCCTGGGGTGAGCGGATGGAGAAGAGCGGGATGAGGCAGCCGGCCTGGCGCATGTCGGCGCTGAGAGTGCTGTGCGGGGCGCGTCGAGACAAGTGGATTGTGAGGCGGGGTGCTAGATTCGCCCGCGTGCCTCGCGCGCGCGGGCGGTTCGCCCCGAGCCCCACCGGGCCCATGCATCTCGGCAACGCCCGGACTGCTCTCCTCGCCTGGCTGGCCGCCCGGTCCGCCGGATCGACGCTCGTCATGCGGGTCGAGGACCTCGACGGACCGCGCGTGAAGCCGGGGCTCGAGGGACGCATCCTCGGCGAGCTGCACTGGCTGGGACTGGACTGGGACGAGGGGCCCGACGTGGGGGGCCCGGCCGGGCCGTACCGCCAGTCGGAGCGGGCCGGGCGCTACCGCGATGCGCTGGAGCGGCTCCGGCAGGCCGGGCTCGCCTACCCCTGCTTCTGCTCCCGCGCCGAGGTCGCCGCGGCCTCGCAGGCGCCCCATGGACCGGGCGACGACGGGCCGCGCTACCCCGGCACCTGCTCGGCGCTCTCGCCGGCGGGGGCGGAGATCCGGGCGCGGACCCGCCGGCCCGCATGGCGCTTCCGCGCTCGCCCGGGGCCCGTCCGCTTCGTGGACGCCGTCCACGGGCCGTGCGCACACGACGTCGCCGCAGAGACGGGCGACTTCGTGGTCCTGCGCGCCGACGGCGTGGCCGCGTACCAGCTGGCCGTGGTGGTGGACGACGCGGCCATGGCCATCGAGGAGGTGGTGCGCGGGGACGACCTCCTCGCCTCCACGGCGCGGCAGCTCCTCCTCTACCAGGCGCTCGGTCTGGAGCCACCGCGCTTCGGGCACGTGCCGCTGGTGGTGGGCGAGGACGGGGCGCGGCTGGCGAAGCGCCACGGCGCGCTCTCGCTCGGAGAGCTTCGCGAGCGCGGGGCGGACCCGCGGGCGGTGGTGGGGCTGCTCGCGGCCACGGCCGGGCTCGCGCCGCGCGGCGCACGGACCTCGCCGGCGGAGCTCCTGGCAGGTTTCTCGCTGGCCGCGCTCCCCCGCTCGCCGGCCGTGATGAAGCGGGGCGAGGTCGAGGTGGTCGTCGGTTGCTAGCGGCCGACGCCTCGACCTCGCCCCCGAGCCCAGGGAGGGCGATCCCGGGCTCTACTACGCTGCGACCGCCGGATCGCTGCGCCCCGGCGTCTCCTTCCCGGCGCGGGCGAGCGCCGGCTTCACCTCCGCGTGCCACTTCCACAGCTGGTAGATGGGCGGGTAGACGACGAGCTCGAGCAGGAACGAGGTGAAGATCCCGCCCACCAGCGGCGCGGCGATCCGCTTCATGACGTCGGAGCCGGTGCCGGTCGCCCACAGGACGGGGACGAGCCCGAGGAACATGGTGGCGGCGGTCATGAACTTCGGGCGGAGCCGCTTCACCGCGCCCTCGCGGATGGCCGCCTGCAGATCCCCGAGGCTGCGCAGGCGTCCTTCCTTGCGCGCCTCGTCGTAGGCGAGGTCGAGGTAGAGCAGCATGTAGACGCCGGTCTCGGCGTCGACGCCGAGCAGCGCGATGAGCCCCACCCACACCCCGATGCTCAGGTTGTAGCCGAGGAGCCAGATGAACACGAACGCGCCGATGGCCGAGAAGGGGACCGCGAGGAGCACCATCGCCGTCTTGGCAGCGGAGCGCGTGTTGAGCCAGAGGAGGAGGATGATGAGGAGCAGCGTCAGCGGCACGACCACGCCGAGCCGCTGCTTCACGCGCTCCATCGCCTCCCACTGGCCGCTCCACACGGCGGCGTAGCCGGCGGGGAGCTTCACCTCGGCGCGCAGGAGCCCGGCCGCCTCCTCGACGTAGCTGGCCGGGTCGCGGCCGGCGAGGTCGACGAAGACGTAGCCGGTGAGGAGCCCGTCCTCGTTGCGGATCATGGCCGGGCCAGTGGATCGGGAGAGCGTCGCCAGCTCCGAGACGGGGATCTGCTTCGCGTTCCCCGGCGCGGAGACGAGGACGCGCCCGAGCGCGTCGAGGTCGCCCCGGAAGTCGCGCATGTAGCGGACGTTGACCGGGTAGCGCGCCCGCCCCTCGACGGTGGTGGTGACGTTCTCGCCGCCCATGGCGTTCTGCACCGCCGCCTGCGCGTCGTCGATGGAGAGGCCGTAGCGGGCCAGGGCCGCGCGGTTCCACTTCACGTCGACGAAGTAGCCCTCCGCCGTGCGCTCCGCGAACACGCTGCGCGTGCCGCGCACGCGCGGCAGGACGTGCTCGATCTGCGCGCCGATGCGCTCGACCTCGGCGAGGTCGCCGCCCGAGATCTTGAGGCCGACCGGCGTGCGGATGCCGGTGGTGAGCATGTCGATGCGGCCCCGTACCGGCATGGTCCAGGCGTTGGCGACGCCGGGGAGCGTCAGCGCCTCGTCCATCTCGGCGACGAGCTCCTCCTGCGAGATGTGATCCGGCGTGACGCGGCGGAGCACGCGCTTCAGCCAGCCCGGCGCCCAGGACGAGTACCAGGTGTCCTTGTGGCGCCACTCGGACCTGGGCTTGAGCGTGATGACCGTCTCCAGCATGGAGAGCGGCGCGGGGTCGGTCGGGGTCTCGGCGCGGCCGGCCTTGCCGAGCACCCGATCGACCTCCGGGAACTCCTTCAGGATGGCGTCGGTCGCCTGCAGCAGCCTCTGCGCCTCGCCGATGGAGATGCCCGGCATCGTCGTCGGCATGTAGAAGAGCGACCCCTCGTCGAGGGGAGGCATGAACTCCGAGCCGAGCTGCCGGTAGACGGGGACGGTGGCGACGAGCATGGACACGGCCACGGCGATGACCGCCCACGGGTGGCGCAGCGCCCAGGTCGCGACCGGCTCGTAGACGCGCATGAGCGCGCGGGAGAGCGGGTGCCGCTCCTCGGGGTGGATGGTGCCGACCGCGACCGCGTTCACGGCGTCGCAGACGAGCTTCGGCCGGAAGGAGAACCGCTTCAGCCGGGTGAAGAGGAGGCGGAGCGCCGGGTCGAGCGTGATGGCGAGGACGGCCGCGACCAGCATCGCCAGCGTCTTCGTGTAGGCGAGCGGCTTGAAGAGCCGGCCCTCCTGCGCCTCGAGCGTGAGGATGGGGAGGAAGGAGACGCCGATGACGAGCAGCGCGAAGAAGCTCGGGCCGCCCACCTCCTTCACCGCCGAGATGATGACGCCGCGGTGATCGCCCTGGCGGCCGTTCCTGTCCCAGACCTCCAGCTTCTTGTGCGTCTGCTCCACCACCACGATGGCCGCGTCCACGAGCGCGCCGATGGCGATGGCGATGCCGCCGAGCGACATGATGTTGGCGGTGACGCCCATGCCGCGGAAGGGCAGGAAGGAGATGAGCACCGCCACCGGGATGGTGATGAGCGGGACGAGTGCGCTCGGGATGTGCCAGAGGAAGATCAGGATCACGATCGCGACCGTGATCATGATCTCGATGATGGTGCTCTTGAGGTTGTCGATGGAGCGGGTGATGAGCTGCGACCGGTCGTAGATGGGGACGACCTTCACGCCCTCGGGCAGCCCGGGCTCGATGGCGGCGAGCTTCGCCTTCACCCGGTCGATGACCTCGAGCGCGTTCTCGCCCTCGCGCATGATGACGATGCCGGAGACGGCCTCGCCCGCGCCGTCGAGGTCGGCGACGCCGCGCCGCAGGTCGGGGCCGAGGACGACCTGGCCCACGTCCTTCACGCGGACGGGCGTGCCGCTCTCGCTCGCGCCGAGCGAGATCTCCTCCAGGTCGGCCACCGACTTCGCGTAGCCGTGCCCGCGGATCATGTACTCGGTGCCGGCCGATTCGATGAGCCGCCCGCCGACGTCGTTGTTGCCGGTGCGCACCGCGTCCATGACCCGGCCGATGGAGAGCCCGTAGGCCTGCAGCCGGTTCGGGTCGACGTTCACCTGGTACTGCCGGACGTAGCCGCCGAGCGGGGCGACGTCGGCCACGCCCTTCACCGAGCGCAGGTGGTTGCGCAGGTACCAGTCCTGCGCCGAGCGCAGCTCGGCCAGGTTGTGCTTCCCCGAGGTGTCGACCAGCACGTACTGGAAGACCCAGCCCAGCCCGGTGGCGTCCGGGCCGAGCTCGGTGCGCACGCCCTGCGGCAGGCGCGGCAGCACCGACGACAGGTACTCGAGCGTCCGCGAGCGCGCCCAGTAGATGTCGGTGCCGTCCTCGAAGACGACGTAGACGTAGGAGTAGCCGAAGTCGGAGAAGCCGCGGACCGCCTTCACCTTGGGCGCGCCGAGGAGCCCGCTGACGATGGGGTAGGTGACCTGGTCCTCGACGACGTCGGGGCTGCGGTCCCACCTCGAGTAGACGATGACCTGCGTGTCGGAGAGGTCGGGGATGGCGTCGAGGGGGACGTGCTTCATCGCCCACCAGCCGGCGACGGTCGCGGCCGCCGTCAGCAGGAGGACGAGGAACTTGTGCCGCGCCGAGAAGTCGATGACCCGCGGGATCATCGCGCCTCTCCGCCGTGCCGGTGCATCCCCTCTTCCCCGGCCGCGCTGGCGTGCGCGTGGCGTACATCTCCGGCGCCGCCGCGCGGGCTCGCTCCGCTGGGGACGGAGGCGGGGCCCGCTGCGGCGGCGCCGGAAACCGGTGACCTCATGCGCGTCTCGGAGTCGAGGAAGAAGGTGCCCGACGTGACGACGCGCTCGCCCTCGCGCAGGCCCTTCACGATCTCGACCTGGTCGCCCGAGCGCCAGCCCGTCTCCACGGCGCGGGCCTCGAAGGAGCCGTCGGCGGTCTGCACGAAGACGCGCTTGGCCAGGCCGGAGTCGACGACGGCGTCCGCCGGGACGACGAGCGCGGGTGCGAGGTCCACCCTGACGGCGACGTCGACGAACATGTCGGGCCGGAGGAGCAGCGCGGGGTTGTCGACGGCGAGCTTCACCTTGAGCGTGCGGGTGGCGGCGTCGAACTGCGGCAGGATCTCGACGACCTTCGCCGGCAGCGTCACGTGCTGCTCGGGGACGGAGACCCGGGCCGCCATCCCGGCGCGCACGTGCTGGGCGTCCTGCGGGAACACGTCGGCGAGCACCCACACCTTGTGCAGGTCGGCGATCCTGTAGAACTCGAACCCCCGGTCGAACTTCAAGCCCGGGAAGACGGCGCGGGCGAGCACGAAGCCGTCGGCGGGGGCGTAGATCCGGATCGTGTCCGGGAGTTGGCCGGCATTGGCGATCTCCGTCCGCTGCCTCGCCGAGATCCCCATGTTCTCGAGCTGCATCACGCGCTGCTGGATGTTCGCGTTCTGGAGCGAGCTCTGGCTCTTCGCGTGGCCCGACAGGTCGACCTCGACCTCGTTCTTGCCCTCGCCGCGGGGGGTGCCGTCGGGGTTCGTGGCCCAGGCCGACTTCCGCGCGAACCCCTGGGTGTTGAGGATGAAGAGCTGCAGGACCGAGATGGCGTCCGGCGCGTAGAAGGACCCGAGGTACTGGTCCTTCCTCACGCGGCTGCCCGTCGCCACCGCGGCGACGTCGTGGATCGAGCCGCTGATCCCCGCGTTGACCTTGTACGTGTGCGCCTCGTCGGCGGCGACGCGTCCGAGGACGCGCAGCGCACGGGCACCGGAGGTCTGCAGCACCGGGGCGACCGCGATCCCGAGGACGCGCTGCTTGTCGGGCGCGATCGCGACTGCGGGCGCCGGCGCGGCGGGCGGCTCGGCGCGGACGAGCTTCATGCCGCAGGTCGGGCAGCGCCCCTCGGCGTCGCTCACCACCTCGGGGTGCATGGGGCAGGTGTACCGACCCGGGCGCGCCGCC
>DASTGH010000459.1:0-8615 GCA_035719345.1 Anaeromyxobacteraceae bacterium | reverse complement strand
CAAGTTCTGCCAGAACTGGGACATCTCCAAGTCGCGCGACATGGAGCGGCTCGCCGCGAGCGCCGGCCCGGAGGCGATCGCCCGCGCCGCCAGGGACGCGGGCGCGGCCAGCGTCGCCTTCACCTACAACGACCCGACCATCTTCGCCGAGTACGCCATGGACGCCGCCGACGCGTGCCACGCGCTCGGCCTGCACACCGTCTCCGTGACGGCGGGTTACATCCACGCCGCGCCGCGCGAGGAGCTCTACCGCAAGATCGACGCCGCCAACGTGGATCTCAAGGCGTTCACCGACGCGTTCTACCGCGACCTCGCCGCCGCCCGGCTCGAGCCGGTGAAGGAGACGCTGAAGTACCTGGTGCACGAGACGAAGGTGTGGACGGAGATCACCACGCTCCTCATCCCCGGCCACAACGACTCGGAGCGCGAGGTGGGCGAGCTCTCCGCGTGGGTGGCGCGCGAGCTCGGACCGGACGTGCCCCTGCACTTCAGCGCCTTCCACCCCGACTACAAGATGATGGACGTGCCGCCCACGCCGGTGGCGACCCTGCGGCGCGCCCGCCGGCGCGCGCTCGCGGAGGGCCTGCGGTTCGTCTACACCGGCAACGTCCACGACCGGGAGGGCGACGCCACGCTCTGCCCCGGGTGCGGCGCGGCCGTCATCGAGCGCGACTGGTACGAGATCCTGGCGACGCGCCTGCGCGGGAACGCCTGCGCCGCCTGCGGCGCGGTCATCCCCGGCCGCTTCGGCGCCGAGGTGGGCCGCTTCGGGCGGCGGCGCATGCGGGTGGTGGTGGGCGGGTAGCGGCGTGATCGGCGCGCTCCTCGCAGCGGCCGCGCTCGCTGCGCCCCCGCCGGTGTACGTGGCGCTGGGCGACTCCACCGGCGTGGGCGAGGGCGCGCCGGGCGGCGGGTACCCGAAGCGCCTGGCGCGCGCGCTGGGGGAGGCCGGGCGGCCGGTGCGCCTCGTGAACCTGTGCGTCTCGGGCGCGCGCCTCGAGGACGTCATGGCGCGCCAGCTGGCGCGCGGCCTGGAGGCGCGGCCGGCGCTCGTCACGGTGGGCATCGGGATCAACGACGCGGTGCACGGCACCGACCTCGACGCCTTCGCCCGCGCGCTCGACGGCCTGGGCGAGGCGCTCGCCCGCTCCGGCGCCGCGGTGGTGCTCGTGAACGTGCCGGACCTGGCGCGCTCGCCGCGCGCGGTCGGCGCCGTGCAGCAGGAGCAGCTCCGGGACCGCGTGGAGCGGATCGACGCCGCGCTGGCGGCGCTCGCCGCGCGCCGCGGGTTCGCGCTCGTGGACCTGCTCGCGGAGGGCGGGGCGGCCTACGGCGCCGAGGGCACGCTCGCCGCCGATCGCTTCCACCCGTCCGACGAGGGCCAGCGCCGCTGGGCGGAGGCGATCCTGCCGCACGCCGTGCGGGCGCTCGGCGGGGTGGCGGCGGCGCCCGGCCCCGGTTTGCCGCCCGCCGGCGGCGTGCGCTAGCTTCGCCCCCCTCATGACCCCCGAAGAGCGCCTGGCGCGGCACCGCCAGCTGGTGGAGTCCGACCGCCGGAACGTCTGGCACCCGTTCACGCAGATGCAGGACTGGATGGCGGAGGAGCCGCTCGTCATCGACGCCGCCGACGGCGTGCACCTCGTCGACACGCTCGGGCGCCGCTACCTCGACGGCGTCTCCTCGCTCTGGTGCAACGTGCACGGCCACCGGGTGAAGGAGATCGACGACGCGGTCCGGGCGCAGCTCGACCGCGTGGCGCACTCGACGCTCCTCGGCCTCGGCTCCACCGCCTCCATCGAGTGCGCCGAGGAGCTCCTGCGCGTCGTGCCGCCGAACCTCACCCGCGTCTTCTTCTCCGACGCCGGCGCGACCGCGGTCGAGGTCGCGCTCAAGATGGCGTTCCAGCACCACCAGCTGCGCGGCGACGAGCGGCGCACCGAGTTCCTGGCGCTCCGCGGCGGCTACCACGGCGACACCATCGGGTCGGTGTCGGTGGGCGGCATCGACCTCTTCCATCGCATCTTCCGCCCGATGCTCTTCCCGGTGAACCACGCGCCGCAGCCCTACTGCTACCGCTGCCCGCTGGGGAAGGAGCAGTTCAACTGCGCCATGGAGTGTGCCGACGAGGTGGAGCGCATCTTCCAGGAGCGGAAGGGGCGCATCGCCGCGCTGGTGATGGAACCGCTGGTGCAGGGCGCCGACGGGATGATCGTGCAGCCGAAGGGCTATCTCAGGCGCATGCGCGAGCTGTGCGACCGCGAGGGCGCGCTGCTCGTGTGCGACGAGGTGGCGACCGGCTTCGGCCGCACCGGCAAGATGTTCGCGGTCGAGTGGGAGGGCGTGCAGCCCGACCTCATGACGGCCGCCAAGGGGATCACCGGCGGGTACCTGCCGCTCGCCGCCACCTTCGCCACCGAGCGCGTCTTCGAGTCGTTCCTGGGCGCGTTCGCCGACAGGCGCACGTTCTTCCACGGCCACACGTACACGGGGAACCCGCTCGCCTGCGCCGCCGCCATCGCCTCGCTGAAGATCTTCCGGGACCGGCAGGTGATCGCCTCGCTGCCCGCCAAGATCGGCGCGCTGGCGCGCGCGCTCCTGCCGCTGCGCGAGCACCCGCGCGTGGGCGAGATCCGGCAGCGCGGCCTCATGGTGGGCATCGAGCTGGTGCGCGATCGCGGCACGAAGGCCGAGTACCCCTACGAGGCGCGCGCCGGACACCGCGCCTGCACGGAGGCGCGCGCGCTCGGCGCGGTGCTGCGTCCGCTCGGCAACGTCGTCGTCCTCATGCCACCGCTCGCCATGACCGAGGCGCAGCTCGAGGAGCTCGCCGGCATCGCGGCCAAGGCCGTCGACCTGGCGACGTCGAAACTCGACCGCGAGCTGGCGTAGCGCGTCGCGGCGATCACGGTCGGGGAGGGGGCACGGCCATGCGTGGACTGTTCATCACCGCCACCGACACCGGCGTCGGCAAGACCGAGATCGCCTGCGCGCTCCTCCGCGGATGGCGGGCGAGGGGCCTCGACGTCGGCGCCATGAAGCCGGCGCAGTCGGGCCACGATCCGGGTGAGCGCTCGGACGCGGAACGCCTGGCCGAGGCGGCGGGCGGCGGCGATCCGGACGACCTCGTCTGCCCCTACAGCTTCGGGCCGCCGCTCGCGCCCGGGGTCGCGGCGCGGCTCGCCGGTGTCGAGATCTCGCTCGCTCGCATCGTCGATGCGGCCCGGGGGCTCGCGGCGCGGCACGCGGCGCTGATCGTCGAGGGGGCGGGGGGACTCATGACCCCGCTCACCGCGCGCGAGAGCTACGCGGACCTGGCGGTGGCGCTCGGGCTGCCGGCGCTGGTGGTGGCGCGCGCCGGGCTCGGGACCGTGAACCACGCGACGCTCACCTGCGAGGCGCTCCGCACCCGCGGCGTGGCCGTCGCCGCCGTCGTGCTGAACCGGACGGTCGCCGCGGACGATCCGTCCGTTCCGTACAACGCGACGGAGATCGCGCGCCTCACCGGTGCGCGCGTCCTCGGGCCGCTGCCCTTCGCCGACGATATCGCCCGGCGCGAGCCGCTGCTCGAGGCGGCACTCGTACCCGTTGTCCAGTTCTAGGCCGCGCGGCCGGGAAATGGATCGGCCCCGCGATCGATCGTACCGATCGCCGTCCGATGCCCAACGTCGTCGACCTCTCCCTTGCCGCCGAGGCGCGCCGCGCGCTGGAGCGCGTGCTCGAAGAGCGCGGCCTCGGCTTCTTCGTGAAGACCGGCCTCGGCCGCGCGCCGCACCTCGACAGCCGCCGCATCGCCTGGGTGGTGGAGGCGGCGCGCCGCGCCCGCCGTGCCCGGCCGCGCGATCCCGACGCCCTCACCCGGACGCGCCGGGTGGTGCGCCGGGAGCTCATCCGCCGGCTCGCGCACCAGCTGGTGCAGGCGGGGCTGTAGCTATTCCGCCTTGCCCGACAGCTTCGAGACGTACCGGAGCCTGAGGTCGACGAGCAGGTGCTCGAGGAACTTGTCCTCCTCGTCGGAGAGGTTCCCGCGCGTCTTCTCCTGCAGCATGCCGAGGATGTCGATCGTCTGCTTGGCGAGGACGAGGTTCGGCACGATCTCGCCGCCGTCGGGGTGCGGCGCGTCGCCGAGGTGGACGAAGGCGGACGAGCCGAGCGAGACGCAGAAGGTGACGAAGTCGATCGGCGGCGCCGCGTCCTGCTTCGCTCCGGCCATGGAACGTCCCTCCGCTAGTCGACGTCGAAGCTGATCCGCTCCGCCGCGTAGCCGCGCTGCACGAGCAGGACGAGCTGTCCCGAGCGCCGCGCCCGGGCGGCCTGTCGCCGGAACTCCGCCACCGTCGAGATCTCCCGCGAGTTCACCTCGCGGATGACGTCGCCGGTGGCCATGCCCACCCTCGCCGCGGGGCTGCCGCGCCGGATCCCTTGCGCCACGACGTAGCGCGCGCCGCCGGCGCGCGCCTCGCCCACCTGGATGCCGGTGCGGCGGGCCACGACCTCCTCCACCTTCTCCAGGGTGAGCTCGATGGCCCGCAGGGTCAGGCTCAGGCGCTCCCGCCCGCGCAGCGCGTCCACGCGCGCCGTCCCGCCGATGGGCAGGTCGCGCACGCGGAAGCGGAACTCCTCGGCGCTCTCCACCGGCTGCCCTTCGACCGCCTCCACCACGTCGCCCTTCCGGAAACCGGCGCGCTCGGCGGGCGACCCGGGCTCCACCTCGGCCACGGTCACCCGCACCGCCCGGCGCGCGGCGGCCTCGGCCTCGTCCTCGTTGCGCTCCCGGGGCTGCACGTCCCGCACCTCGAGGCCGGTGTAGCCCTCCCGCACCTCGCCGTGCTGGATGAGGTCCTCGGCGACGCGCTTCGCCCGGTCGATGGGGATGGCGAAGCCGATCCCGGCGCTGCGCTCGCCCAGGATGGCGGTGTTCACGCCGATGAGCTGTCCCTCGATGTTGAGGAGCGGGCCGCCCGAGTTGCCCGGGTTGATCGAGGCGTCCGTCTGGATGAAGTCGAAGAGGGTCCGGTCGCCGGCCTTGAAGTTGCGCTTCACGGCCGACACCACCCCGGTGGTGACGGTGTTGGCGAGGCCGAACGGGTTGCCGATGGCGATCACCGTCTCGCCGATCATGAGATCGTCGGAGCGGCCGGGCGGCACGAACGGCATCCGCTCCCCGGCGTCGAGCTTGAGCACGGCCAGGTCGGAGGAGGGGTCCGTCCCCACCACCTTGGCGCCGAGCTCGCGCCCGTCGAGGAGCGCCACGCGGAAGCGGGCGCCGCGCTCGACGACGTGGTTGTTGGTGAGCACGTAGCCCTCGGGCGAGACGATGACGCCGGAGCCGAGGGAGGTGACCTGGTAGCCGCGGCGGTAGCGCGGCCGCTCGAACATGTCGCCGAAGAGGAGCTCGGCCATGGAGTCGCCGCCGCCGCGCGACGACGGCACGCGGATGCGCACCAGCTCCTCGGCGGAGACGTTCACGACCGCGGCGCGCACGCGCTCCACGGCCGCCACCACCGGCGTGCGGCGGTCGGCGAGGCGGGTGGGAGGCGGCGCGGGCAGCACGCCGCGCTCGGGCGCGGCGCCGGCGGCAGAGGCGATGGCGAGCGCCAGCGCCGTGCCCAGGCGCTTCACGGCGTCGGCTTCGTCTCGGCCCCCGCGGCGGGCTCCTCCGGCTCCTCGTCGTCGAGGTCGTCGTCGAGCTCGTCGCCGTCGAGGTCGGACTCGACCGGAACGGCCTGGTCGGCGAGGTCGGGGAGGGACTTGAGGTGCTTCTCCCACTCCTTCTCGTCGAGGCGGCCCTTGCGCACGTAGCGGTGCGCCACGCGCTTGTCGAAGAGCTTGGGATCGGGTGCGTCAGCCATGGAGCGGACCTCGGGAGAAACCCTTGTGCAATCGCGGGGCCGGGAAAGTATGCGGACGCTTGCGGCCGCGTCAAGCGCGTGTTACCGCACGCCCGCATGATCGGCGTCTCCACCTCCTCGCCCGCACGCGCCGGGCGCCTGGCGCGCCTCGCCGGCCTGTACGCCATCGTGGGGGACGACGACCCCGTGGCGCGCGCCGGGGCGGCCATCGCCGGGGGGGCGCGCGCCGTCCAGGTGCGCATGAAGCGGGCGCCCGCCGGCGAGATCCTGGAGGTGGCCCGGCGCGTGGTGGCGCTGGCGCAGGGGCGGGCGCTCGTGCTCGTGAACGACCGGCCCGACCTGGCGCTCCTCGCCGGGGCGGACGGCGTCCACGTCGGCGACGAGGACCTGCCGCCGGGCGAGGCGCGCGCCATCCTCGGCCCGGACCTGCTCGTCGGCCGGACGGCACGCACGGCCGACGACGCGCGCGCGGCGCTCCTCGCCGGCGCCGATCACGTCGGCTTCGGGCCGGTGTTCCCGAGCGCCACGAAGCCGCTCGCCCTTCCGCCGCGCGGCCTCGAGGCGCTGGCCGACGCCTGCGCCGCCGTCCGGCCGGCGCCGGTGGTGGCGGTGAGCGGGATCGACCTCGCCAACGTCGCCGCCGTGGGCCGCGCCGGGGCCGCCTGCGCCGCGGTCATCGGCGCGCTCTTCGACGCCGGCGGCGCGTCCGGCGCCGACGGCCGCGCCCGCGCGCTCGCCGCCGAGTTCGTGCGGGGAGCCGGGGAGCGGCGGTGAGCCGCCCCCGCATCGGCGTCACCCTCGACGTGGACGAGGGGACGCGCGAGTACCGGCTCTCGGCCGCCTACGCCGACGCGGTGCTCGGGGCGGGCGGGCTGCCGGTGCCGCTGCCGTACGGGGATGCCGGGGTCGCCGGCGCCTATCTCGCGCTGTGCCAGGGGGTGGTGGTGACCGGCGGCGGGTTCGACATCGCCCCGGAGCGCTACGGCGAGGCGCGGCGGCCGGCGTGCGGACCGGAGAAGGCGGAGCGCACCGCCTTCGAGTGGACGCTGGTCGAGGCGGCGCTGGCGGCGCGGCGGCCGCTGCTCGGCATCTGCAACGGCATGCAGCTCATGAACGTGGTGCGCCGGGGGACGCTGCACCAGGACCTGCGCCAGGACGCCGGCCTCGACGGACACGAGCAGCCGCCGCCCAGGGACGTCCCCTGGCACGAGGTCGAGGTGGTGGCCGAGGGCCTCCTCTCGCGCCTCGCCGGGCGCGAGCCGCTGCGGGTGAACTCGACGCACCACCAGGCGGTGCGGTCGCCGGGCGCGGGCGTGCTCGTCTCGGCGCGCGCGCGGGACGGCGTGGTCGAGGCCATCGAGCTCCAGGACCTCCCCTTCGCGCTCGGCGTGCAGTGGCACCCGGAGCGCCTCTCCGGCGACGGCCGCCAGCGCGCGATCTTCCGCGGGCTGGTGGAGGCGGCGGCGGGCCTGCGCCCGTGAGCGGGGCGCGGCCGCGCGTGCTGGTCCTCGCCGGCCTCGACCCGTCGGGCGGGGCCGGGCTCGCCGCCGACGGCGAGGCGCTCGCGGCGGTGGGGGCGCGCATGGCGCCGGTCGCCACCGCGCTCACGGTGCAGGGCGCCGGCGGCGCCTACGGCGCCGAGGCGGTGCCGCTGCCGCTCGTGCGCGCCCAGGTGGAGGGGCTCCTCGCCGGCCGCGGCGTGCCGCTCGGGGCCGCCAAGACCGGCATGCTGGCGACCGCCGAGATCGCCGCGGAGCTGGCGCGCCTCCTCGGGCTGGCGCGCCTGCGCAAGCTGCCGCTGGTGGTCGACCCCGTGCTGGCGTCGTCGTCGGGGCTGCCGCTCCTCGACACGGGCGGCCTCGCGCCCGGCGAGGCCCTGGCGCCGCTCCTCTCGCGCGCGACGCTCGTCACGCCGAACGTGCCGGAGCTGGCGGCGCTGGCGGGCGCGCCCGGGCGCGAGCTCTCGAGCGAGGACGACCTCGTGGCCGCGGCGCGGTCGCTCGCCTGCGCGGCGGTGCTGGTGAAGGGCGGCCACCGCAAGGGCGCGCCGGTCGACCTGCTCGTCACGCGGCGCGCCGTGCGCCGGTTCCAGGGCCGGAGGCGCCGCGGTACGCGCCGCGGCACCGGCTGCCGCCTGGCGAGCGCGATCGCGGGGCTCGTGGCGCAGGGCGCGCCGCTCGCCGGTGCGGTGGCGGGAGCGAAGGCGATGGTGGAGCGGTACCTCGACGAGGGGTGAAGAGATCGTCGGGAGCGCCGGCGCTCGGACCCCCTCGGCAGGTGGGAGCGGCGCGGGAGCCACCCGGCGCCTCCGCGCGCCCCGGTCAGGTGAGAACGCTGATCCTGGGATCAGCGTACCTCCAGTGAATGCCGCCGGCGCGACCTGCAGGCCTCTTCTCGTCTCGACAGGACCCACACCCTCTCCCCGGCCCTCCCCCGCCCGACGCGGGGGAGGGGGATCCGCCGCCGACCTCCAAGATCCGGGACGTCATCCTGATCGCTGCTCGTTCCCGGCTCCCATTCCCGATCCCCGACCTCGACCCCGACCTCGACCTCGACCCCAACCCCCAACCCCGACCCCGACCCCGACCCCCGACCCCCGACCCCCGATCTCGACCTCGATGCCGACCGCGGGTCCCGCGTCCCTACGCGGACGCCCCGCCCCGCTGCCGCTCCGCGAAGAACGTGTTCGTCTTGAAGAAGACGAGCTCCACCACGCCGGTGGGGCCCTGGCGCTGCTTGGCGATGTGCAGCTCGATCTCCTGCACG
>DASTGH010000458.1:0-4495 GCA_035719345.1 Anaeromyxobacteraceae bacterium | reverse complement strand
GGAGACACTCATGGTCACGAGTCGAGCGATCCGGGCGCTGGCGGCCGCCGCGCTCCTGGCGGCGTGCGGGGGTGGGACGGGGGGAAACGGCGGCAGCGGGGGCGGGGGCGGCGGAGGTGGAGGCGGAGGGGCGGGCACTGGGACGCCCGACGGAGGGGCCTCGCCCTCGCCCGTCCGCGGATCCGACGTGCAGGTGGAGTTCGAGCGGACCGGACGGTCCGACGATCTCGAGCACGTCGACCTGGACGTGCGGGCGATCGCCTTCTTCCTCGACGCGGACCCGGGAGCGCCCGAGGACGGCGCGCGCTGCCTCGTGCCGTCGGCGGTGGTGGTGGACGCCCCGACGAGCGTCCGCCTCGATCTGCGGCAGGAGGGGCGCACCCCGCTCGCCAACGTCCACGTCGCGCACGGCGGCGACGTCCGCGAGATCCGGCTCTACGCGTCGGCGGCGCACGTCGGCAGGAAGGGACAGGACCGGCTCCTGCGCGCGGCCCACACCTGTCTCGCCGAGGATGGCTCGGTGCTGCTCGTCCTGCGGCTCCGGCCGAACGGCGCGCTCCGCCTGCAGGACGGCGCGCAGGCGCGCATCGCCGTCGCGTTCCACGCCCGCGGAGACGTCGAGGAGCGGCGGGTCGCGTGCGAGGATCACGGCGGACCGGCCGACGGCGGGCACGACGGCGGCGGGCAGCCCGACGGCGGGTCGCCCGGCCCCGGTGGCGGCGGGGGGGGCGGAGGAGGCGGAGGCGGTGGAGGAGGAGGTGGCGGAGGAGGAGGAGGCGGCGGTGGCGGTGGGGGAGGCGGTGGAGGCGGCGGCGGCCTGGTGATGCCGGTCGCACGCGGAGGCGACGACGGCGGCGAGCCGCCGGAGTGCGAGGAGCAGGAGGACGCCGACGACGACGGGGACGCGCACACTCGCCTCGAGTTCGTCGTCGTCGACACGCTCCAGTGCCACGGCGCCTCGTGAGGCCCCCGCGCGGGGCTCCGGACCGCCTGGCTTCCGGAGCCTCCGCGCGAAACGCTATCCTCGCGGCTCCCCCCGCCTCGCACCCGGGAGCGACCCCATGAGCCGCACCCATTCCTACGACACGCACCTCGAGCGGAACCCCGCCAACCACGCGCCGCTCACGCCGCTCCTCTTCCTGGACTGGGCCGCCGACGTGTACCCGCAGCGGCTCGCGGTCGTGCACGGGCGCCGCCGCTTCACGTGGGCGCAGACGGCGGAGCGGTGCCGGCGGCTCGCCTCCGCCCTCGTCGCGCGCGGCGTCGGGCCGGGCGACACCGTCGCGGTCATGGCGGCGAACACGCCCGAGATGTACGAGGCGCACTTCGGCGTGCCGATGACCGGTGCGGTGCTGAACGCGCTCAACACCCGCCTCGACGCCGAGAACCTCGGCTTCATGCTCGACCACGGCGAGGCCAAGGTCCTCCTCGTCGATCGCGAGTTCGCGCCGCAGATGGCGAAGGCGCTGGCGCTCGTCGCCCGCAAGCCGCTCGTCGTCGCCATCGACGACCCCGAATACGACGGCCCCGGCGAGCGCCTGGGCGAGCTCGAGTACGAGTCGTTCCTGGCGAACGCCTCGCCGAGCTTCACCCGGACCGAGCCGCGCGACGAGTGGCAGGCGATCTCGCTGTGCTACACCTCCGGCACGACCGGCAACCCCAAGGGCGTCGTCACGCACCACCGTGGCGCGCACCTCAACGCGGTCGGGAACATCCTGACCTGGGGGATGCCGCAGCACTCGGTGTACCTGTGGACGCTGCCGATGTTCCACTGCAACGGCTGGTGCTTCCCCTGGACGATGGCGGCGAACGCCGGCACCAACGTGTGCCTGAGGCGCGTGGAGCCGGCGCGCGTCCTCGCGCTCATCCGCGAGCACCGGGTGACGCACTACTGCGGCGCCCCCATCGTCCACACCGGCATCATCGACGCGCCCTCCGAGCAGCGCGCGGGCATCGACCACAAGGTCTCGGCCATGATCGCCGCCGCGCCGCCGCCGGCCTCGGTCATCGCCGGGATGGAGCGGGCCGGCTTCGACCTCACGCACGTGTACGGGCTCACCGAGGTGTACGGGCCCGCGGCGGTGTGCGCGAAGCAGCAGGACTGGTCGCGCCTCGACGTGGAGGGCCGCGCCGAGCGCAACGGCCGGCAGGGCGTGCGCTACGTGCTGCAGGACGCGATGACCGTGCTCGATCCGGCCACCGGCAAGGAGGTGCCCGCCGACGGCAAGACCATGGGCGAGATCGTCTTCCGCGGGAACATCACGATGAAGGGGTACCTCAAGAACCCGAAGGCGACGGAGGAGGCGTTCTCGGGCGGCTGGTTCCACACCGGCGACCTGGCGGTGCGGCAGCCCGACGGCTACGTGAAGATCCGCGACCGCGCGAAGGACGTCATCATCTCCGGCGGCGAGAACATCTCCTCGGTCGAGGTGGAGGAGGTGCTCTACCGGCATCCGGCGGTGGCCGCGGTCGGGGTGGTGGCGCAGCCCGACCGGAAGTGGGGCGAGAGCCCGCGCGCCTACGTCGAGCTCAAGCCCGGCGCCTCCGTCACCGAGGAGGAGCTCATCGCGCACTGCCGGGCGCAGATGGCGCACTACAAGGTGCCGCGCCGGGTCGAGTTCGGGCCGCTGCCGAAGACGTCCACCGGCAAGATCCAGAAGCACGTGCTGCGGGACCGCGCGCGGTCCACATCGGCGTTCGAGTGACGGGCGGAAGCCCGGCGAGGTGACGGCCATGGCGAACGACGGCAAGCCGAACGGCGACAGCCCCCACGTCCTCGCGTCGCGCGAGGGCGGGGTGGTGACGCTCACCCTGAACCGCGGCGAGCGCATGAACCCGCTCTCGCTGGAGATGATCGCGGCGCTGGAGCGGGCGCTCGACGAGGTGGGGCGCGACCGCAGCGCGCGGGCCGTGGTGCTGGCCGCGGGCGGGCGGGGCTTCTGCGCCGGTCACGACCTGAAGGAGATGCGCGCGCACGCCGCCGACAAGGCGTGGCAGGAACGCCTCTTCGCCGACTGCTCGCGCATGATGATGAAGCTCACCGAGATCCCGCAGCCGGTCATCGCGCGCGTCCACGGCGTCGCGACCGCCGCCGGGTGCCAGCTCGTCTCCATGTGCGACCTGGCGGTCGCGGCGGAGGAGGCGCGCTTCGCGCTGCCGGGCGTGAACGTCGGGATCTTCTGCTCCACGCCGGCGGTGGGCGTGGCGCGCAACGTCGGGCGCAAGCGCGCCATGGAGATGCTCCTCACCGGCGAGCTCTTCGACGCGCGTACGGCGCTCTCCTGGGGCCTCGTGAACCGGGTGGTGCCGGCCGCCGACCTCGACGCCGACATCGCGCGCTTCACGGGAATCATCCTGGCGCGGAGCGGGAACGTGGTCGCCACCGGCAAGCGCGCCTTCTACCGGCAGCTGGAGCAGCCGCTCGCCGCCGCCTACGCGCAGACGACCGAGGTCATGGCCTGCAGCATGCTCGAGCCCGACGCGGCCGAGGGCATCGACGCGTTCCTGCAGAAGCGGCCGGCGCGCTGGCCGGGGCCGTGAGCGGGCGCTACGACCCTCCGGCCGCGAGCCCCTGGATGCGCCACAGCTCCTCCAGCTCGCGCCCCATGGGCAGGCCGAGCCGCTCTCCCGAGGGGAGCGGCCTCATGAACCAGCGGTCGTAGAGCGCCGCGATCTCGCGGCTCTCGGCCAGCCGGCGGAAGGTGCGCGCCACGAGCGCGGCGAGGTCCGGGTCGTCGCGCTGGAAGGCCAGCGCGTACGGCTCGTGGGAGAGCGGCGGGCCGACGAACCGGTCGGCGCCGGTGGCGCGCCGCTGCGCGAGGAGTCCCTGCAGCAGGACCTCGTCGCCGGCGAGGGCGTCGGCGCGGCGGCTCGCCAGCAGTTCGAGCGCGTCGCGGTAGTCGCGCGCCTCGACGAGCTGGAACCCGAGCCCGGAGCGCTGCGAGAGGTCCCGCGCCACCGCCACCGCCGTCGTGGCGCGCGTCACCGCCACCGTCCGCCCGCGCAGGTCGCGGAGCGAGCGCACCGGCCCGTCGCGGCGCACCAGCACCCGGGTGGCGCTGACGAAGAGGGTCGGCGAGAAGGCGACGAGCCGCTGCCGGTCGACGGTGCTGGTGGTGGAGCCGCACTCGAGGTCCACCTCGCCCGCCGCCACCCGCGAGAGGCGATCGTCGGGCGTCACCTCCACGTACTCGACCCGGAGCGGCGCCATGCCCAGCTCGCGCGCGGCGTCGTCGGCCACGGCGCGGCACAGGTCGAGGGAGTAGCCCACCGGCCGGCCGCGCGCGTCGAGGAACGAGAACGGGACCGCGTCGGCCCGGTGGCCGAGGCGGATCGCGCCGCGCCTGTGGATGCGCGCGAGCGTGCCCGCCAGCGGCCGCAGCTCGGGGGCGCGGTCGGCGAGCGGCGTCGGCGACGCGTCGTCGTCCCGATCCTGCGCCTGTGTGACGGCGGGCCCCGGCGTCGCGGCGGCGAGCGCCGCCAGGGCGGCGGCCGC
>DASTGH010000457.1:0-4632 GCA_035719345.1 Anaeromyxobacteraceae bacterium | reverse complement strand
GCTTGTTCTCGGAACCCACGTCTCTCCTCACCGAGGGTCAAGGCACCGGGTCGATGCCGCCCTCGCACAGCGGGTGGCAGCGCGCCAGCCGCTTCACGGTCAGAACACTCCCCCGCCACGCGCCGTGCCGCCGCAGCGCCTCGGCCGCGTACGCCGAGCACGACGGATAGAACCGGCAGGCCGGCGGCAGGAGCGGCGAGACGAGCCGCCGGTAGGCCGCGACCAGCCCGAGCAGGAGCAACCTCACGGCCGTCCCCCCGCGCGCCCGAGCGCCTCGAGCGCGGCGCGCGCCGCCGCCAGCCCGCCTGCCGGCGCCGCCGAGCGCGCGATCACGACCACGTCCCAGGGCGGCAACCGCGCCGCCCGCTCGCGCCACGCCTCCCGGACCCAGCGCTTGACGCGGTTGCGCGCCACGGCGTTGCCGACCCGCGTCGAGACGGTGATCCCGAGGCGCGGCTGGCCGCGCGGGCTCTCCAGGGCGAGGACGAGGTAGGCGCCGGCGTGGAGCTTGCGACCGCGCTCCTGCACCGCGAGGAAGTCGCGGCGGAGGAGGAGGCGCGCAGCCTTGCCGAACCGCACGCCGGGGGCACGGACTACTTCTTCGGGGACGTCGGGGCGAGCCGCTTGCGGCCCTTCGCCCGCCGCCGCTTCAGCACGCTCCGGCCGCCGGGCGTGCGCGAGCGCTTGAGGAAGCCATGCGTGCGGCTGCGCTTGGCCTTCTTCGGCTGGTAGGTCCTCTTCATGGCGCGGCAACCTCCCCGATCGCTCCTCCGGTGTCAAGGAAGCGACGGGCCGGTGGCGATCGCGGTCTGCCGCGCGCCCGCGCTCTGCGTCATCTCTCGACAAAATCCCGGTCATTCCCGCGGGCTCGAAGATGCCCTTGATCCCTTCCGCGCGCCGGCGCTAAGTTCCGCGCCCGTCGCGCAGCCGTGATGCCGAGCCGGGTCGAAAGGCCCGACCTTCTTAACCATCGAACCAGGTCACCGCAGGCTCGAACGAGCACGCGGGGTGGGCGCGTTTTGCCTCGAGGGGGGCCGTCCGCATGTCCGCCAGCGCGAGCCCGAAGGGGATGCCGATGCCTGCGGAGGAGCACTGGGCCCGCGTCGAGTCCCACCTGCGGACGCGCCTCAACCCGGACCTCTACGACCGCTGGTTCGCCCCGCTGCGCGCCGGCGGCTTCGACGCCGACAAGCTCGAGGTCTGCGCGCCCGACAAGTTCCACCGCGACTTCATCGCCGACAACTACGGAAAGTTCCTGGAGGAGGTGCTGCTCGGGCTCCTCGGCCGGCGCGTCGTCATCACCTTCGTCGTCGACGAGCGCGCCCGCCCGCGCGCCGAGGCCGCGGTCATCCCCGCCGCGCCCGCCCGGCTGCCCACGCCCACCCCGGTGCCGGGCGTCGACGCGCCGCGCGACGGGCGACCGAACCCCCGCTACACCTTCGACACGTTCGTCGTCGGCGCCTCGAACCGCTTCGCGTTCGCCGCCGCACAGGCGGTCGCGGCCAAGCCCGGGAAGAACTACAACCCGCTCTTCCTGCACGGCGACTCCGGGCTGGGGAAGACGCACCTGCTGCACGCCATCGCCCACGCGATCCTGGCCTCCAGGCCGGGATCGCGCGTCGCCATCGTCTCCTCCGAGCGCTACACGAACGAGTTCGTGGAGGCGCTCTCCCGCGGCGCGAGCTCGATGACCGAGTTCCGCCGCAAGTACCGGGAGTGCGGCGCGCTGCTCGTCGACGACGTCCAGTTCCTGGCGGGCCGCGACAAGACCGCCGAGGAGTTCTTCCACACCTTCAACGCCCTGCACGAGCACGAGGTGCAGATCGTCCTCTCCAGCGACCGCAGCCCGAAGGAGCTGAAGGGCCTCGAGGACCGCCTCTGCTCCCGCTTCGAGTGGGGCATGCGCGTCCAGATCGACGTGCCCGAGTTCGAGACGCGCGCCGCCATCCTCCGCAAGAAGGCCGAGGTGGAGCGCATCGAGCTCTCGGAGCAGGTCGCGGCGCTGCTCGCCACCCACATCAAGTCGAACGTGCGGGAGCTGGAGGGCGCGCTCATGCGGGTCGCCGCCTTCGCCTCGCTGAAGAGCGAGCCCATCAGCGAGAGCCTGGCGCGCGACGTGCTCGGCGACGTCATCCCGCCGCCCGGCTACAAGCCGTCCATCGAGCGCATCCAGGAGGAGGTGGCGAAGTTCTACGAGCTCACGGTGGCGAAGCTCACCTCGCCGAGCCGCGAGCAGAAGATCGCGCTGCCGCGCCAGGTGGCGATGTACCTCTGCCGGACGCTCGCCGGCGAGACCCTCCAGCAGATCGCGGACAAGTTCAACAAGCGCGACCACACCACCGTCATGGCCGCCGAGAAGCGCGTCCGGGACCTCATCGCCACGAACTCCGAGGTCGCCGCCGCGGTCGAGGCGCTCACCGCGCGCCTCTCGCCCTGATGCGCCCCGCCACCTGCCGCCCCTGTGCCCCGGCGCCGCGCCGGCGCCACCGGCCCGTGCCCGCGCGCCCTGTCACGCACCCTGCGTCCGTGTGGACGCGATCGTGGATCGCGCCCGGATCGGCGTGCGGCGAGCGTGCGAGCGGCGTGTTGACGGCGATCGGCGCCGCGCGCTACACAACTCTTCCCCGGACGGATCCCACGCGCCGTCCCGATCGCTTTCCGCCGTCGTCGCGCGGCCCTGAGGGCGTTCTCCACATCCTCACGCTGCCGACGACGACGACGACCAAGGAAGAAGAGGGAAGGATCTTCTCATGGAACTCAAGATCCAGGTCCAGGAGCTGACGCGTGCACTCGCCCGCTCGCAGGGGATCGTCGAGCGGAAGAGCACGATGCCCATCCTCTCCCACGTCCTCCTCGAGGCGTCGAAGGGGACGCAGCTCCACGTCTCGGCGACCGACCTCGACGTCTCGGTCTCCTCCGACCACCCCTGCGAGGTCCTGAAGGACGGCCGCGTCGCGGTCCCGGCGAAGCAGCTCTACGAGATCGCGAAGGCGCTGCCGGAGAAGGACGCCGTCCTGAAGCGCGCGCAGAACAACTGGCTCGAGGTGCGGAGCGGGTCGGCCGAGTTCCGCATCGTCGGCCTGCCGGCAGACGACTTCCCGGCGCTGCCGCGCTTCGAGAAGGTCCAGTTCGTGAAGGTGGAGCCGCGCGTCCTGCTCGAGATGATCGAGCTCACCGCCTTCGCCGTCTCCTCGGACGAGACCCGCTACAACCTGAACGGCGTCTTCTTCGAGCCTTCGCCGGGCTCGCTCCGCACGGTCGCCACCGACGGCCACCGCCTCTCTCTGGCCGAGCGCGCGATGGAGGGCGACTTCCACGTGAAGAAGGGCGTCATCCTGCCGCGGAAGGGCCTCGCCGAGATGAAGAAGCTCCTCCTCGAGGCCGCCGACGGCGACGTGAAGCTCGGCTTCGTGGAGTCGTCGGCCGTGCTGCAGCGGCCGGACGTGAAGCTCGTCATGCGGCTCATCGAGGGCGTCTTCCCCGACTACAAGCAGGTCATCCCGAAGGCCGGTGATCGCCGCTTCGCCATCGGGCGCGACCGCTTCCTCGATACGCTGCGCCGCATCTCCCTCCTCTCCTCGGACAAGGCGCACGCCGTGAAGCTCGAGCTGGCGAAGGGCGAGCTCCGCGTCTCCTCGCAGAACCCGGACCTCGGAGAGGCGAAGGAGGAGGTCCCGGTCGAGTATGCCGGCGAGAGCCTCAAGATCGGGTTCAACGCCCGCTACCTCATGGACGTCCTCGGCGCGATGGCGACGCTCGAGCCGGTCGCGGCGCAGGACGTCGTGCTCGAGCTGACGGACGACCTCTCGCCCGGCGTCCTGCGGCCGTCCGGGGAGACGGCGACCCGCTTCACCGCCGTCGTCATGCCCATGCGGATCTGATCGCGAGGCTACGGGCTACAGGCTACGGACTCCAGGCTTCAGCCGTAGCCCGAAGCCTGGAGCCTGGCCCAGGCCGCGCGCTAGGCTCGGCCAGTGCGTCTCCTCTCCGTCGACGTCCACGACTTCCGCAACGTGGCCCGCGCGCGGCTCGAGCCGTCGCCGCGCAGCACGGTGCTCGTCGGCGAGAACGGGCAGGGGAAGACGAACCTGCTCGAGGCCGTCTTCCTCGCCTGCACGTTGAAGCCGCTCCGCGCCGCCCGCCTCGCCGAGCTCGTCCGCTTCGGACAGCAGCGCGCGCGGGTCGGCCTCCACGTCGAGGGGCCGGGCGGCGTCCGCGAGGTGGCGGTCGAGGTCGAGGCCGGCGTCCGGACCGCCACGCTCGACGGCAAGCCGCAGGAGCGGCTCGACACCTACTTCGAGGGCCTGGCCGCCGTCTGCTTCGCGCCGGACGACCTCCTCCTCGTGAAGGGCGGGCCCGACGGGCGCCGCCGCTTCCTCGACCGCGCCGCGTTCAACCGCTGGCCGGCGGTGCTGGCGGAGGCACGCGACTACGTCCGGGCGCTGCGGGCCCGCAACGCCGCCCTGCGCACCTCCGCGCCCGACGTCGAGGCGAGCTTCCGCGGACCGCTGGTGCGCGCCGGCGCCCGGCTCGTCCGCCGGCGCCGGGACCTGCTCTCCGAGCTCGCGCCGCGGGTGGCCGCCGCCTACGCCGAGATCTCGGGGCCGGGCTCGCCGGCGGCGCGCCTCGCCG
>DASTGH010000456.1:0-10692 GCA_035719345.1 Anaeromyxobacteraceae bacterium | reverse complement strand
GCGGCCGTGCGCCAGCACCCGCGCGCCGGACGGCGTCGAGATGCGCGCCCAGTTGGCGGGGGCGCCGGCCAGGTCCGCCTCTGTCCCCTCGACGAACCAGGCGGGATGCGCCGCCACCCAGGGGTGGTCGGGGCTCACGTGGTTCGGGACGAAGTCGAGCAGCAGCCGGACGCCGCGCCGGGCGAGCCGCTCGTGGATCCGCGCCAGCGCGGCGTCGCCGCCGAGCCTCGGGTCGACCTCGTAGCCCTGCACCGCGAAGGGCGAGCCGGTCACGTCGTCCGGGGTCAGGTCGGGCAGGTCGCGGCGGAACCCCGCCAGCCAGTCCTGGCGCGAGCGCGAGACCGCGCCGGCCGCCGGGCCGATGCGCCAGACGCCGAGGAGCCACAGCCAGTCGAAGCCGCGCTCCGCCACCTCGTCGAGGAAGCGGTCGGGGACGTCGTCGAGCGTGGCCGGCCGGCCGAGGGCGGCACCCCGCTCGCGCAGCAGGACGCGCGTGTTCACCTGGTAGAGGAGCGGGTGGCGCCGCGCGCGCCCCGGGCTGGCGGCCGAGGTCATCCCGCCTTCTTCCCCCGCTCGAAGGGAGAGAGCTTGCCGCCCTCGAGCGCGCTCCTCGCGTCGAGCGTACCGAAGAGCTGGATGAGCGCGCCGACGAGCCCGGTCCAGCCGGTCTGGTGGCTCGCCCCGAGCCCGGCCCCGTTGTCGCCGTGGAAGTACTCGTAGAAGAGGATGTGGTCGCGCCAGTGCGGGTCGGTCTGGAACTTCTCCGTCCCGCCGTAGACCGGCCGCCGCCCGCTCGCGTCGCGCAGGAACGTGCGCTCGAGCCGCTCCGCGATCTCCCTCGCCACCTCGAACAGGTTCATCTGCCGGCCGGAGCCGGTCGGGCACTCCACCTTGAAGGTGTCACCGTAGTACAGGTAGTATTGCAGGAGCGCGCGGATGAGCAGGACGTTCACCGGCATCCACACCGGCCCGCGCCAGTTCGAGTTCCCTCCGAACATGCCGTTGTCGGACTCCGCAGGGAGGTAGGAGACGCGGAACTCCTGCCCGCCCGCGTGGAACACGTACGGGTGGTCGGCGTGGAAGCGCGACAGCGCCCGGATCCCGTGCGGCCCCAGGAACTCGTTCTCGTCGAGCATCTTGCCGAGGATGCGGCGGAGCCGATCCGGGCCGACCAGCGCCAGGATGCCGCGGTCGTGCTGGCCGCGGTGCTTCGCGCCGGTGGGGTGGATGCTCCGGAACATGTTCGGCATCTGGCGCACGCGGTCCGCCATGACCGCGGTCACCGCCGGCACGCGCTCGCGCTGCCAGGCCTCCACCACCGTCGCCGCGCACAGCGGCAGGAGCCCGACCATGGAGCGCACCTTGAGGCGGGTGCCGGAGCCGTCCGGGAGCCGCAGCATGTCGTAGTAGAAGCCGTCCTCCTCGTCCCACATGCCGTCGTGCCCGACGCGATTCATGGCGGCGGCGATGAAGATGAAGTGCTCGAGGAACTTCGCGACGAGGTCCTGG
Organism: Anaeromyxobacteraceae bacterium; assembly: GCA_035719345.1. Classification (GTDB taxonomy): domain Bacteria; phylum Myxococcota; class Myxococcia; order Myxococcales; family Anaeromyxobacteraceae; genus Anaeromyxobacter_A. Next base: position 9,183 of record DASTGH010000456.1, on the reverse strand, counting down.
TACGTCTCGTCCTGGGCCGCCAGCTCCACCGCGATCTCCGTCATGTTCTGGCAGAACATCGCCATCCAGGCGGTGCCGTCGGCCTGCTCCAGGTAGCCGCCGGTCGGCAGCGGCGCGCTCCGGTCGAAGACGCCGATGTTGTCGAGCCCGAGGAAGCCGCCCTCGAAGACGTTGGTGCCGTTCCGGTCCTTGCGGTTCACCCACCAGTTGAAGTTGAAGAGGAGCTTGCCGAAGGCGCGCTTCAGGAATGCGAGATCGCCCTGCCCTCGCTGCGCCTGCTCCATCCTGTACTGGAAGATGGTGGCCCAGGCGTGGACGGGCGGGTTCACGTCGCCGAAGTTCCACTCGTAGGCAGGGATCTGGCCGCTCGGGTGCTGGTAGACGTTGCGCAGCATGAGCTCGAGCTGGTCCTTGGCAAAGTCCACGTCCGCCCGGCCCATGGCGATGCAGTGGAAGGCGAGGTCCCACGCCGCGTACCAGGGGTACTCCCACTTGTCGGGCATGGAGATGATGTGGTCGTTCACCATGTGGAACCAGGAGCGGTTGCGGATGGCCTTCGCCCCGGGCTCGAAGGGATCGACGCCGTGCTCCAGGAGCCATCTCTGCCCGTCGAAGAGGTAGTACTGCTTCGACCAGAACATCCCGGCGAGCGCCTGGCGCAGGACGCGCGCCTGGTCCTCGCTCGCGGAGGGCGGTGTGATGGAGCGGTAGAACTCGTCGGCCTCGCGCAGGCGCGCCGCCACCGCCGCGTCGAAGCCGTCGAACGGGGCGGGCGCACCCTTGGCCGGCGCGGCGGAGAGGCGCAGCCGGAGCACCTGCGAGCCGCCCGGCGCGACCTCCACCCGGTAGAGCGCCGCCGCCTTCGTGCCCACCTCGGCCGGGTTCACCGCCTCCTTCCGCCCGCCGACGACGAAGTCGTGGAACGCGTCCTTCACGTATGGTGATGCATCCGGCTTGCCGAAGAGCCGCTGCTGGTTCGTCTCGTTCTCGGTGAAGAGGAGCGCCGGGCTCCCCTCGCACCACAGCGCGCGCTCGCCCAGCTCCTCATGGGCGGCCGCGATCGCCACCGCGCCGCGCGCGCCCGCTCCGCGCCGCAGCTGCGGCTTCACCGATCCGTCGCCCCAGCTCCAGGTGTTGCGGAACCAGAGCGTCGGCAGGAGGTGCAGCGAGGCCCGCTCCGGCCCGCGGTTCGAGACGGTGATCCGGACGAGCACGTCCTCGGGCGAGGCCTTCGCATACTCGACCGCCACGTCGAAGTAGCGATCGCCCTCGAAGACGCCGGTGTCGAGGAGCTCGTACTCGAACTCCTGCCGCGAGCGCCGGCCGTTCGTCGCCACCAGGTCGCCGTACGGGTATGCGGCCTGCGGGTACTTGTAGAGCCAGCGCATGTACGAGTGCGTCGGCGTCGAGTCGAGGTAGAAGTAGTACTCCTTCACGTCCTCGCCGTGGTTCGCCTCGCTGTTGGCGAGCCCGAAGAGCCGCTCCTTGAGGATGGGGTCCTTCCCGTTCCACAGGGCGAGCGCGAAGCAGAGCCGCTGCTTGTCGTCGGAGAAGCCGGCGAGGCCGTCCTCGCCCCAGCGGTAGGCGCGGGAGCGCGCCTGGTCGTGCGTGAAGTAGTTCCAGGCGTCCCCGCTCTCGCTGTAGTCCTCGCGCACGGTGCCCCACTGGCGCTCGGAGAGGTACGGCCCCCATCTCCTCCACGGAACCTGCTGCTCCCGCGCCTCGGCCAGACGTGCGTGCTCAGCGGTCTTCTCTGCCGGTGCCATGTTCTCCCTCCGTGCGAGCCAGGTGCCGCCCGGCAGCATATGTGGCGTGGGGAATTCCCCCACCCGCCGAAGCGTGATGCCCCGAGAGGGTTCGACGTAGGTCTCATCGCGCGGGCGGGCGGATCCCGCCACATGGGAGCCATCTGGCGCTGCCGGCTCCCGGCCGGCGCGAGGAGATCGCCATGGCCCCACGAGCTGCCGCCGCCGCCGCGGTCGTGCCCGACCCGAGGACGCTGTGCATCGACATCGGCGGCACCGGGCTCAAGGTGATGGTGGTCTCGGTCTCGGGTGCGCCGCTCTCCGAGCGCCGGATCGTGGCCACCCCCAAGCCCGGCACGCCGCGGGCGGTCTCGGCCGCGCTCCGGACCATCCTCCCGGATCCGGACGTCTACGACCGCCTCTCCGCGGGCTTCCCGGGGGTGGTGCAGGACGGCGTGGTGCGGACCGCGCCCAACCTCGATCCCTCGTGGGCGGGCTTCGACCTCGCCGCCGCCCTGCGCAAGGCGACCGGCAAGCCGACGCGCGTGCTGAACGACGCCGGCGTGCAGGGGCACGGGGTCATCCGCGGCCGCGGCGTCGAGATGTGCGTCACGCTCGGCACCGGGTTCGGGTTCTCGCTCTTCGTCGACGGACGCTACGTCCCGAACATCGAGCTGGCACACCATCCGTTCCATGGCGGGAAGACCTACGAGCAGCTCCTGGGGAAGAAGGCGCTCGCCCGGCTCGGCCGCCGCAGGTGGAACGCGATGCTGGCGCGCGCCATCGACCAGCTCGACCACACGTTCAACTACGACGCGCTCTACATCGGCGGCGGCAACTCGGCGAACGTCTCCATCACCCTGCCCCGCAACGTGAAGCGCGTGGACAACGTGTCGGGGCTCCTCGGCGGGGTGAAGCTCTGGGAACGGAGCTGACCGCGCCTTAAGGAGCGTCTCCAGCACACTCGACCTGGCGCGACCGGAGGAGCGGATGGCGACGAGAGCGACGGACACCCAGGCCTGGCGCGCGCTCGCGGCACACCACGCGGCGGTGAAGGACGTCCACCTGCGCGAGCTGTTCGCGCGCGACCCGGGCCGGGCGGAGCGCTTCTCGGCCGAGGGCGCCGGCCTCTTCCTCGACTACTCCAAGAACCGCATCAGCGACGAGACGCTGCGGCTGCTCGTGGCGCTGGCGGAGGAGCGCGGGCTCGCGGCGCGCCGCGACGCCATGTTCCGCGGCGAGAAGATCAACGTCACCGAGGGGCGCGCGGTGCTCCACGTCGCCCTGCGCGCGCCGCCGGGCACGCGCATCCTCGTCGACGGCAAGGACGTGGTGCCGGAGGTCCACGCCGTCCTCGACGCCATGTCGGCCTTCGCCGACCGGGTGCGCAGCGGCGCCTGGAAGGGCCACACCGGGAAGCGCATCCGCACGGTGGTCAACATCGGGATCGGCGGCTCGGACCTCGGGCCGGTCATGGCCTACGAGGCGCTGCGCCACTACGCCGACCGCGGCCTCGGCTTCCGCTTCGTCTCCAACGTCGACGGCACCGACCTGGCGGAGGCGACGGCCGACCTCGACCCGGCGGAGACGCTCTTCGTCGTCTCCTCGAAGACGTTCACCACCCTGGAGACGATGACGAACGCCGAGAGCGCCCGGCGCTGGCTGCTCTCCGGCCTCGGCGGCGACCGGGCGGCGGTGGCGAAGCACTTCGTGGCGGTCTCCACCAACGCCGCCAAGGTGCGCGAGTTCGGCATCGACACCGCGAACATGTTCGGCTTCTGGGACTGGGTGGGCGGCCGCTACTCGATGGACTCCGCCATCGGCCTCTCCACCATGATCGCGATCGGCCCGGGGCGCTTCCGGGAGATGCTCTCCGGCTTCCACGCCATGGACGAGCACTTCCGCAGCGCGCCCCCGGCCCGGAACCTTCCGGTGCTGCTGGCGCTCCTCGGCGTCTGGTACGCCGACTTCTTCGGCGCCGAGACGGTCGCGGTGCTGCCGTACGAGCAATATCTCAAGAGGTTCCCCGCCTACCTCCAGCAGCTCACCATGGAGAGCAACGGCAAGCACGTCACGCTCGACGGCGAGCACGTGGGCTGCGACACGGGCGCCATCTACTGGGGCGAGCCGGGCACGAACGGCCAGCACTCGTTCTACCAGCTCATCCACCAGGGCACGCGCCTCGTCCCCTGCGACTTCATCGCCTTCGCCGAGCCCCTGCACCGGCTCGGGCGCCACCACGACCTGCTCATCGCCAACGTGCTGGCGCAGGCCGAGGCGCTCGCCTTCGGCAAGACGCGGGCGGAGGTCGAGGCCGAGGGCACGCCGGCGTGGCTCGCGCCGCACCGGGTGTTCGAGGGGAACCGGCCGAGCAACGTGCTGCTGGCGCGCCGCCTCGACCCGGCGACGCTGGGGGCGCTGGTGGCCCTCTACGAGCACGCCGTCTTCACCCAGGGCGTGGTGTGGGGGATCGACTCGTTCGACCAGTGGGGGGTGGAGCTGGGGAAGGTGCTAGCCGGGCGCATCGTGCCGGAGCTGGAGGCGCCGTCGGAGCCGGCGCTCGCCCACGATTCCTCCACCAACGCCCTCATCCGCCGCTACCGCGCGATGCGCGGGTCACCCTGAGCGCGGGCCGACCGCGCGACGAAGGAGCACGTCATGCAGATGGGGATGATCGGTCTCGGGCGGATGGGCGCGAACATGGTGCGCCGCCTGATGGCGAAGGGCCACGAGTGCGTCGTCCAGGACGTCTCGCCCAAGGCGGTCGAGGCCCTGGCGCGGGAGAAGGCGGTCGGGGCGACCTCGCTCGCCGACCTGACCCAGAAGCTGAAGAAGCCGCGGGCCATCTGGATCATGGTCCCGGCGGCGGTGGTGGACCGCACGCTCGCCGACCTCGTCCCGCACCTCGAGCGCGGGGACGTGGTGGTGGACGGCGGCAACTCCTACTACGTGGACGACCTCCGCCGGGCGAAGGAGCTGGCGCCGAAGGGCATCCACTACCTCGACGTGGGCACGAGCGGCGGGGTGTGGGGCGCCGAGCGCGGCTACTGCCAGATGATCGGCGGCGACGCCGAGGCGGTGAAGCGCCTCGACCCGATCTTCTCGGCGCTGGCGCCCGAGATCGGCTCGGCGCCGCGCACGAGCGGGCGCGAGGGCCGCGGCGGCACCGCCGAGCACGGCTACCTGCACTGCGGGCCGAGCGGCGCGGGGCACTTCGTGAAGATGGTCCACAACGGCATCGAGTACGGCCTCATGGCCGCCTACGCCGAGGGGCTCGACGTGCTGCGGGGCGCCTCGGCCGGGAAGCGGGCGCGCGCCGCCGACGCCGAGACGACGCCGCTGCGCGACCCCGAGCACTACCAGTACGACTTCGACCTGGCCGACATCACCGAGCTGTGGCGCCGCGGCAGCGTCGTCGGCTCGTGGCTCCTCGACCTCACCGCCGGCGCGCTCCTCGCCGACCCGAAGCTGGAGCGCTTCTCCGGACACGTCGCCGACTCGGGCGAGGGGCGCTGGACCATCCACGCCGCGGTGGACGAGGGCGTGCCGGCGACGGTGCTGACGGCGGCGCTCTACCAGCGCTTCTCCTCGCGCGGCGAGGGCGACTACGCGAACAAGGTGCTCTCCGCCATGCGCCACGCCTTCGGCGGCCACGAGGAGAAGAAGGAGAGGAAGCCGTGAGCGGCGGGCGCGCCGAGGCGCTCGTCTTCTACGGCGCCACGGGCGACCTCGCCTACAAGAAGATCTTCCCCTCGCTCCTGGCGCTCGTGCGGCGCGGGGTGCTCGACGTCCCCATCGTCGGCGTGGCGAAGCAGGGGTGGACCCTGGAGCAGCTCCGCGCGCGCGCCCGCGACAGCATCGAGCGGCACGGCCACCCCGACGCGGCGGCCTTCGCCCGCATGACGGCGCTCCTCCGCTACGTGGACGGCGACTACGAGGACCCCGCCACCTTCCAGGCGCTCCGGACGGCGCTCGGCGGCGCGCGGCGCGCCGTGCACTACATGGCCATCCCGCAGGCGCTCTTCGGGCTCGTCGGCGAGCAGCTCGCCCGCGCCGGCCTGGTGGAGGGCGCCCGCCTCGTCATCGAGAAGCCGTTCGGGAGCGACCTCGTCAGCGCCCGCGCGCTCAACGCCACGCTCCACCAGCACTTCGCCGAGGAGAACGTCTTCCGCATCGACCACTACCTCGGCAAGGGCACGGTCCAGAACCTCGTCTTCTTCCGCTTCGGCAACACCTTCCTCGAGCCGATCTGGAACCGGAACTACGTCGAGAGCGTGCAGATCACCATGGCGGAGGACTTCGGCGTCCAGGGGCGCGGCAGCTTCTACGACCGCGCCGGCACCATCCGCGACGTGGTGCAGAACCACCTGCTCCAGGTCGTCTCCAACGTCGCCATGGAGCCCCCGCCGCGCACCACCAACTTCGAGGCGGCGCGCGACGAGAAGGTGAAGGTGCTGAAGGGCATGCCGCCCATCGAGCCGCAGGACGTGATCCGCGGCCAGTTCCGCGGCTACCTCGACGAGCCCGGCGTGGCGCACGGATCCAGCACCGAGACGTTCGTGGCGCTGCACCTTCACGTGAACAGCTGGCGCTGGCAGGACGTGCCCTTCTTCATCCGCGCCGGGAAGTGCCTGCCGGTCACCCGGACCGAGGTGGTGGTGCGGCTCCGGCGGCCGCCCACGCTCGTCCCCGGCGCCGTGCCCGACGCCAACTACTTCCGCTTCCGCCTCAGCCCCGAGTTCGTGATCGCGCTCGGCGCGACGGTCCGCGCCCCGGGCGAGCGGATCGCGGGGCGGCAGGTAGAGCTGGAGCTGTCGCGTGATCCGGGCGAGTTCCGGGAGCCGTACGAGGAGCTGCTCGGGGACGCGCTGGCCGGCGACTCCTTCCGCTTCGCGCGCGAGGACTACGTCGAGGAGGCGTGGCGGATTATCGATCCAGCCATCCAGGCGAACACGCCCATCCACACCTACGAGCCGGGCACGTGGGGTCCGCAGGCGGCGGACGAGATGGTGCCGGGCGGCTGGTTCAACCCGCCCGACTAGGGACGCAGATGGGCGAGCTCTGGCTCATCCGCCACGGCGAGACGGAATGGAGCCGGTCGGGGCAGCACACCGGCCGGACCGACGTCCCGCTCACGGCAGACGGGGAGCGGCAGGCGGCGCGCCTCGGGCGCCGGCTGGGCGGGCGCGCCTTCGCGCTGGTGCTGACGAGCCCGCTCGCCCGCGCGCGCGAGACCTGCCGGCTGGCCGGCTACGGCGCGGTGGCGCGGGCGGACGCCGACCTCCTGGAGTGGGACTACGGCGCCTACGAGGGGCGCACCACGGCCCAGATCCGCGAGGAGGTGCCGGGCTGGACCATCTGGACGGGCGGCGTGCGCGCCGGGGAGTCGGCCGACGAGGTGGGGGCGCGCGCCGACCGGGTGATCGCCCGGTGCGCGGGGGCGGTGGGCGACGCCGCGCTCTTCGCGCACGGGCACGTGCTCCGCATCCTGGCGGCGCGCTGGCTCGGGCTCCCCGCGCGCTCCGGGAGCGACTTCGCGCTCGACACCGCCTCGCTCTCGGTGCTCGGCCACGAGCACGAGCGGCGCGTCCTGCGCTCCTGGAACGAGCGCCCGGTGGAGGACGCACCGTGAAGCTCGAGGTCCTTCCCGACGCCGCCGCGGTCGCCGCCCGCGCCGCCGCGCTCCTGGCGGAGGAGGCGCGCGCCGCGGCCTCGGCCCGCGGCCGCTTCGCCCTGGCGGTGAGCGGCGGGCGCACGCCCTGGATCATGCTGCGCGCCCTCGCCGGCGAGACCCTGCCCTGGGAGGCCGTGCACCTCTTCCAGGTCGACGAGCGCGTCGCGCCGGCAGGGCACGCCGACCGGAACCTCACCCACCTGCGCGAGAGCCTCTCCGCGGATCCGCGCGCCGCCCGCTGCACCGTCCACCCCATGCCGGTGGAGGACCCTGACCTCGCCGGCGCGGCCGCGCGCTACGCCGCGGAGCTGGCCGCGGTCGCCGGGTCCCCGCCCGCGCTCGACCTCGTCCACCTCGGCCTCGGGGCCGACGGCCACACCGCCTCGCTCGTCCCCGGCGACGCCGCGCTCGGGGTGACGGACGCGGACGTCGCGCTGGCGGGACCGTATCAGGGGCGGGCGCGCATGACCCTCACCTACCCGGCGCTCGACCGCGCCCGCCGCCTGCTGTGGGTCGTCACCGGCGCCGACAAGGCGCCGGTCGTGCCGCGCCTGCTCGCCGGCGATCGCTCCATCCCCGCCGGCCGCGTCCGCTCCGACCGCGCGCTGCTCCTCGCCGACGCGGCCGCCGCCGGAGCGCTCGCGGGCGCGCCATGACGCGCGGCGTCATGGTACAACCGCAGCGTGGGGGGCGACTCACGGCTGACCTGCGGGCGTCGCGCGCGAGCGCTGGCCGCGGCGGCCCTCGCCGCGATCGCGCTCGCGCCGGCGGACGTCCGCGCCGAGCCGGAGGTCGGCGACCAGGGCGAGCCGTGGCGCACGCTCGAGTACGAGCCGCCGGCGCCGCCGCCGACCCGGCTGCGCCTCGCCATCGAGGAAGGCGCCATCCTGGGTGCGGCCATCACCGGATACACGCTGCGCAAGGCACCCCCCTCGCCCGCGCCCGGAGCGCCTCCCTGGGACAAGCTCCGGTTCGCGCCGGGCACCTGGTACTTCGACACCGACGCCTTCCCCACGAACAACATCGCCCATCCCGTCGCGGGAGCCTTCTACTACACGTTCGCGCGGGCCAATCGCGTCTCCGTGGCGGAGGCCTCGCTCTGGACGCTTGCCGCCGCCACCGCCTGGGAGATCATCGAGTACCACGAGCCGGCGTCGGTGAACGACGTCTGGACGACGTCGGCGAGCGGGATGGCCCTCGGCGAGGCGTTCACCCAGCTCTCGGGCCATTTCGACCGGCGGCGGCGGCTTCGCCGACGGGAACGCGAGCGCCCTCGCCATGAGCGGCACGTTCGGCGGCGGGAAGGCGATCGACTTCCGCTTCGACACCCGGACCGCGCTCGCCGGCTGGTACGCGCGCGATCTGCGCCGCGAGGCGGACGGCCTCGCCGGGTGGGGACCTCCTCGTCGGCCTCTCCGCCGGCTTCGAGTTCACCATCCACCAGTGGGGCCTCTCCGGCGCCGGCGACGACGACCGCATGTCCCTCGCGCGCTTCCCGGGCGTGGACCTGGTCGGTCGCGTGTTCGCGGGCCCGCTCCAGCTGACCGCGTCCGCCGACGTGGCGCTCACCTTCGGCGGGGTGGAGCCGCTCCGCATGCCCCCGCCTGCCCCACCGGGCACCACCTACCCGCTCGTGCAGCTGGAGAGCGGCTACTACCACGCGCTCGGGGTGTACGCCGCACCGGGGCTGGAGGCGCGCCTGGGCCCGGTCGCCGCCGGCGCCGAGGCGCGGCTCGACCGTCTCTTCCTCGACTTCAAGGCCCC
>DASTGH010000455.1:0-5303 GCA_035719345.1 Anaeromyxobacteraceae bacterium | reverse complement strand
GCATGGCGTCCGCCCTGGCCCCGGGTTCCCCCAGCGCCTCGCCGATCTGCGCCAGCATGAGGCGCGCATGGGTCGCCTGGGGCACGTCCTCGGCGAGCGTCAGCGTGCCGAGGGCGGACTCGATGAGCCGTCGCGCGTCCTGGAGCTGTCCCTCGTGTGCCCGGCAGACGCCCCGTGAACGGCGCAGCAGGGCGCTCGCCCAGATCGACGGGGCGCGCTCGAAGTGGCGCTCGGCGCGGCGCAGCGCGCGGCGCGCCTGCTCCGGCGTCCCGGCCCGCGACACCACCATCGCGGTGGTGAGCAGGACCTGGCCGCGGAGGTTGTGCCACCCGACCTCGCGCTCGAGCTCCTCGACCTGGCGCTCGAGGTCGACGACGAGGCAGGGGCCGGGGCCGGCCTCCGGCGCAGCGAGCAGATCGGCGGCCGTCTTCATGACCGCGCCGAGCGTGCGGGTGATGCTCGCCGAGATGACGCCTTCCTGGGCGACGAGCCGCTCGCCGAGCGCGCGCAGCGCGTCGCCGCGACAGGTACAGACGTGGACGTGGGCCAGCGTCATCGCCGGCCACGCCGGCGTCCAGCCCACCTCGCCGGCGAGCTCGATGGCGTCCTCCAGGACGCGCGCCGCGTCGGCGAAGCGGCCAGCCCGGCCGAGCGCCGCGCCCTCGGCATCCCCGAGCACGATGGTGTGCTGGCCCGGCTGCAACCGCTCCCTGCGCTCGAGATCGCGCGCGCGCTCGACGAGGGCGAGCGCCTCGGTCGGCGCCCGTCCGTCCTGGATCGAGATGGCCGCGAGCTGCCCGAGCGCGCGCACGCGGGAGAGCGCCAGATCGTGCGCGTCGAGCACCCGCTGGAAGTCTCGCGCCGCGATGGTGAATCGCCCGGCCTGCAGCGCCGCCTGCGCCCCGGCCTCGCGCACCAGCGCGCGGTGCACCGGCGAAGCCAGCGCCGGCTCGAGCTCGTGCGCGCGGGTCAGCGCTTCGACGACCCTCTCCGGCTCCTCCTGCAGCAGCGCCAGGGTGAAGCGGGCGATGAGCAGCAGGGCGCGCACGTCCGGCGTCCCGAGCCTCGGCAAGAGCCGCTCGGCGCCGGCCAGGTAGGTATGGGCCCTGCCCGCGTCGAGGAACCGGCCGTCGGGCCACGAGAAGACGAGCGCGGCCGTGACCTGCAGCTCGAGCTGCGCTGCCTCCGGCATTCGCGGGATCTCCGCGAGGAGCGGCACGAGCGTCGTGAACGCGGCGCAGACGTCCGCGCGTGCCAGCAGCGCGATGCGCGCGAGCGCCTGGGCGGCCATGGCCCGGCCGGCGAGCGTGCGCAGGCGGCCCGAGGCCATGAGCGCGAGCAGCTCGCTCTCGGCGCGGCGCAGGTCGCCCGACGAGAGGCGCTCCAGCAGCGGCAGGAGCGCGGTCTGCTCGGCCGGATCGAGGCCGGATTCGCCGGGCGCAGCCGGCTCGCCGGCGGGTGGCGAGCCGTCCTTCGCCGGCCGGGCGGAGATCCGCGCGCCAGCCGCGAGCTCCGCGAGTCGCGTGGCCATCCGGCCCCGCGGGCGGCGGGACTCCGGCGCCTCCAGCGGGAGCTCCCATCGATAGACGGTGAGCGGCGTGACGCCGACCCGCGCAGCGAACTCGGAACGGCTGAGCGGGCCGCGGAGCCTTCGGATGTCATCCGGCTCGAATCTGGCGTTCATCCATTTTTCCAGCGCGCGCGAAGTATGGATAGGCACCGGCTCTCATTTTCGGATGCCGATCGGAAATATCACTCTCTTTCAGCCATACTTTCAAGTGTTCAAGCGATGGCCAGCCTGTTGCATTGCTCCCGCGTGCAATCCGAGGAGACAGGACATGAATTCCATGGAAGCTGCGAAGGCTCTTTCCAGTGCCGCGGAACCGCGCAACCGGGTCGTTCGACTGAGGAGCTTCGGCGAGCCCGACGGGCTCGAGGTCGTCGAGGCTCACCCGCCGAAGGCCGGCCGGGGCGAGGTGCGGGTGCGGGTGCTCGCCTCCGGCATCGAGTACACCGACGCGCTCATCCGGCGTCGCCTCTACCCGCAGACCGGGCTGCTCCGCACACCGTTCGTGATGGGATACGACGTGGTCGGGGAGATCGACGAGGTCGGCGCGGGCGTGAGCGGCTTCGCGGTCGGCGACCGCGTGGCCGACATGACGGTGGTCGGCTCGAACGCCGACCATCGCACGCTCCGGGCGAGCGATCTGACGCGCGTGCCCGATGGCGTCGACCCGGCCGAGGCGGCGACGCTCGTCCTGAGCTGGACCACGGCGTACCAGATGCTCCACCGCGCCGCCCGCGTGCAGCGGGGCCAGCGCGTGCTGGTGCAGGGAGCCGCCGGCGCCGTCGGTCAGGCGCTCATCGTCCTCGGCAAGCTCGCCGGGCTCGAGATGTGGGGCACGGCGCGCGCCGAGAACGCAGCGCTGGTGCGGGAGCTGGGCGCGACGCCCATCGATTACCAGCGCGAGGACTTCACCCGCGTGCTGCCGGACGGGTTCGACGTCGTCTTCGACGGCGTCGCCGAGGACGGCTATCGCCGCTCGCTCGCCGCGCTCGCGCGCGGCGGGACGCTCGTCGCCATCGGCTTCTCGGCGGGCGTGCAGGAGAAGCGCCGCATGCTGACCATCCTCGGATGGATCGCGCGCCTGTACCTGTGGAGTCTCGCGGGTGGCCAGCGCGCCTTCTTCTACTCGATCAACACCATGCGGAAGCGCCATCCCGCCTGGTTCCAGGAGGACCTGGGTCGCCTCCTGGGCATGCTCGCGAGCGGCGCCATCCGGCCGCGCGTCGCCGAGCGGATCCCGTTCGACCGCGTGGCCGAGGCCCACCGCCGCATCGAGGCCGGCGGGCTCAAGGGCAAGCTCGTGCTGTGCCCGGAGCTCCCGTCGCGATGCGACGGCGCCCCTGCCCCGCCGCTCGCGCCCGAGCGCTCCTGCTCTGGAGCGCGCCTGCTCTGGTGATCCGGCCGCCGCCGGTGCGACGATCCGTCCGTCCACTCACGCGCCCGTCTGATAACCTGCGCGCGTTTCCGAAGTCGCCGGGGCGGGAGGGGGTTCCCGTCTGCAACCAGGATTGCAGTGACGCTGCGTCGAGGCGGCCGCGGGCGTGCGCCGCGGTGCGACCAGGAAAGGGTGGTCTCCGCGATGCCATGGACTCATCACTACGCGGCCGTACGTGACAGCCTGGCGCTCACCGCGGTCGTCGTGTCGATCCCGATCGCGTTCCTCTTCTGGGCGCTGACCGTGAAGCGCATGAAGGGGCACGTGGCGGGCCTCTCCACGCTCCTCGTGACGCTGGTCGTGACGACGGTCGCCTATGGCATGCCGGTGAGCGCCGCCCTCTCGGCGGCCGCGCTCGGCATGGCGACGGGGCTGTTCCCCATCGGCTGGATCATCCTGACCGCGGTGTTCTTCTACAATCTCACCGTCAAGTCGGGTCAATTCGAGATCATCAAGAGCTCGGTCTCGTCCCTGTCGAGCGACCGTCGCATCCAGGCGCTGCTCATCGCCTTCTGCTTCTCGGCGTTCATGGAGGGCGTGTCCGGGCAGGGCGCGCCCGTCGCCGTCGCCGCCGCCATGCTCATCGGGCTCGGCTTCTCGCCCATCGCGGCGGCCGTCATCTGCCTCGTCGCCAACACGCCGCCCGTGCCGTTCGGCCCCGTCGGCGTGCCGACCAGCATGATGATCTCCGTCACCGGCATCAACGCGGGCGTCATCACGACGGCCATCGGCAACGACATGGCGCTCATGGCGCTCATCGTCCCCATCTTCACGCTCGTCGTCCTCGCTGGATGGAGGAACGTGCGCGACGTGCTGCCCGCCGCGCTGGTGGTGGGCGTGAGCTACGCGCTGAGCTGCCTGGTGGTGAGCCGCTACCTCGGCCAGGAGCTGCCCGCCATCATCTCCTCCTTCGTCTCCATGGTCGCGCTGGTGGCGTTCCTCAAGGTGTGGAAGCCGAAGACGGTGTGGCGGTTCCCGGAGGACCCCGAGGTCGGCGCCGGCACCGGCGCGAAGTACACCGCCGGCCAGATCGCGCGGGCGTGGTCGCCCTTCGTCATCGTCATGCTGGTCATGGGGCTGTGGGGGATCCCGGCATTCAAGGGCTGGGCGCTCAACGTGAAGCACTGGTTCCTCGCCGTCCCCGCCTGGCCGGGGCTCGACGGCGTCGTCTTCCGCGCCGCGCCCATCGTGCCGAAGGCCGCGAAGTACGCCGCCGCCTACCGCTTCGAGTGGTTCACGGCGCCCGGCACGGCCATGCTGCTCTCGGCGATCCTCACCATGATCGTCTTCCGCATCGGGCCGGCCACGGGCGCGCAGGTGTTCGGCCAGACGCTGAAGCAGCTCCGCTTCGCGCTCGTCACGCTCGCGTCGGTCATCGGCATCGGCTTCCTCGCGAACTACTCGGGCATGTCGTACACGCTCGGCCTGGCGTTCGCGAGCTACACCGGGATGCTCTTCCCGGTCTTCTCGCCGGTCATCGGCTGGCTCGGCGTGTTCCTCACCGGCTCCGTGACCTCGTCCGCGGCGCTCTTCGGGAAGCTGCAGCAGGTCACCGCCACGCACATCGGCATCAACCCCGTGCTCACCACCTCCGCGAACCTGTTCGGAGGCGTCATGGGGAAGCTCATCTCGCCCCAGTCGATCGCCGTGGCCTGCGCCGCCACCGGCCTGGTCGGCCGCGAGACGGACATCTTCCGCAAGACGATCAAGTACTCGCTCGTCCTGCTCGCCATCACCATCGGCATCGTGCTGCTGCAGGCGTACGTGATGCCGGGGGTCGTGCCGGTCGAGGTCGCCCCCGCCGTGCCCGGCGGGGTGGCCGCGGCCGCCGCGAGATAGGGTCCGTGGACATGGAGGGGAGGCACGCGTGACGACGTCACCGCAGATCCCGAAGGGCCTCATCGACTCGAAGCCCGAGGTCGCCGTGCTCGTCGACCTCGTCCAGTACTACGCGGCGCGCAAGCTCCCCGAGGCCGGCGTGGACAGCGAGGTCGCGTTCGACTGCCCCCGCGCGCAGCTTATGGTGCGGACGGCGGTCAAGGGGACCACCATCGGCGCCCACTTCCACTCGGTCTGCGACGAGATCGTGGTGGTGGTGGGCGGCAGCGGGGAGCTCCTCGTCAACGGGGAGTGGCGGCCGGTGAAGCGCGGCGACGTGCACGTCTGCCCGCGCGGCATCGTGCACGACACGCGCGCCCTGCAGGAGAGCCTGCAGTTCCTCTCCATCTTCACGCCCCACCTGCCGCCCGGGACCGACATCAACTGGGTGAAGTGATCGTTCGAGCGGCAGGTGGGGCGTGA
>DASTGH010000454.1:0-2201 GCA_035719345.1 Anaeromyxobacteraceae bacterium | reverse complement strand
CCGCCAGCTCGGCCGCGTCGTGCAGCGCCTGCGACTCGGGCGCGTGCTCGGCCAGGCTCGCGCCCGCCGGTCGCGCCGCGAACGCCGCGTCCTCGTGCACGGCGAAGGGCAGGAGCCTCGCGCCCAGCGTCGCCTCGAGCGCGTCGCGCGCGGCGCGATCGGTGGCGCGACGGGGGTCGAACCCGTTCAGGAGGAAGCGCAGCGGCGCGAACCCGGGCGCGCGCCTCCAGGCCCTCGCGGCCTCCAGCGCGCCGTCGAGCGGCGTGTCCGGCCGGAGCACCACCACCACCTCGTCCGCGGTGTCGAGCGCCGCGTGGAGCGGCGCGCCGCCCGCGCCCACGTCGGCGACGATGCAGGCGGCGCCCTCGAGCGCGGCGGCGATGCGCACCCAGGCGCCGGAGAGCGAGGGCGGCGCGTCGCCGGGTCCGCAGCGGAGCGCGACGACCCGCGCCCCGCTCCGCGTCACGGGGGCGGACTGCCCCTCGCCGCCGGCCGCCAGCGCACGCCGGGCGTCGGCCCCGAGCCGGTCGAGCAGGTGACCCGAGCCGAGGTCGACCGCGCCGCAGGCGTGCCCCTCCTGCGCCAGGAGCTCCGCCACGAGCGCGGCCAGCGCCGTCGCGCCCGCGCCCGGCGACACCGCCGCGAAGGCGGCCACGAGCGGCCCCACCGCCTGGGCGGGGCGGGCGGGCGACTCCGAGCCTTCGGTGGAGAGCGACCGGCGCGGGTCGACCCCGAGCGCGGCACAGCTCGCGGCGCGCCGCTCGAGCTCGCGGACCTCGACGTACCGGAGCCGACCGTCTCCGAGGGTCGACCCCAACTGCCGCACGTCCGACCGCACCGTCCGCCTCCCGTCCGCGACCGGCAGCATGGATCTCCACCGCTGGTGCGCTTCGGCACCGGCCCGTCTCGGGAGCGCCCCAACGTGCGAGGGGCCGCGCCGGGCGCGCGAGCGCTCCGGGCGGCCCCAGGCGAAAGAAGCGTGAGCTCGGCTAGGGCGAGGGCTGCAGCAGGGGCCCGAGCACCGCTGCCTTGGCCGCGTTCACCGTGGTCCAGTCGTCCTGGAGGATGCCGCCGGTGTCGCCGGAGTTTGGGTTGAGCGACCAGAAGGCGAAGTCGAGGCCGTTCCCCTGGATGTAGCCAGCGAGCGCGTGGAACCACTGCTGGTCGGATGCGGTCTCGTCGCGGGTGCCGAACTCGCCGATCCAGACGGGGGCGATGCCCTGCCGGGCGATGTACCCCCAGTGCGCGTCCCACACCCCGGTCAGGTTCGCAGGGTACGACGGGTCGGAAAACCAGGCCTGCGGGAACACGGACGCCGGGTAATCGTGCGGCGAGTAGACGACACGGTCCGCGACGGAGAGGCGCACGGGCGCGGTGGCGACGCCCTTCAGGTTCCCACCCCACCAGGTCGTCGCCCCGTCGTAGCGCTCGATCCCCTCGACGATGACGAGCAGGTCGGCGTTCACCCCGAGCACGGCGTTTCCGGCGCGCTCGGCGGCGAGGCGCCAGTCGGTCGCCGCGTTCCCGTCGCCCCATGTCGCCGCGCCGTGCGGCTCGTTGTGCAGGTCGACCGCCACCACCGTCGAGTCGCCCTTGTAGCGCGCCGCGAGCATCTGCCAGTCGGCGATCCAGCGCGCCTCCGAGACGGTGGACGTGTACCAGAGCTCGGACTGCCCGCTCGCGTCCGGGCGGTGCCGGTCGAGGATGACGCGCAGCCCGCGCGCACGCGCGCCGTCCACGAGCCTGTCGAGGATCTGGAGCCCGGTGAGACCGACGAGGTCGGGGTTCTTGGTCGCGTCCACGCCGTTGGGCACCGATCCGGGGTCGAAGAGCTGGTTCGAGAAGGGCACGCGGATGGAGTTGAAGCCGAGCCGCTTCACGGCGTCGAGCAGGTCGCCCATGGAGCGCGACCACAGCCCGTGGGGCGCGAAGTTCGAGGTCTCGAGCCCGAACCAGCTCACGCCGCGCAGGTGCACGACCTTCCCGGCGGCGTCGATCAGGCTCCCGCCCTTCGTGTGGAGGTACCCGGCCGCGATGGCGCCCGACGGCGCGGACCCGACCGGCGTCGCATCCGGGCCGGTCGCGGGCGTGCCTCCGCCGGCGCCGCCCGCCGTCGCGCCGCCACCCACCGGCGTGCCTCCGGCCGGCGGCGTCGGATCCTGCGGGCCACCGCAGGCGGCGAGCGCGAGGGCGAGGGCGGC